>NZ_JAJCHK010000019.1:0-100872 GCF_020554465.1 Enterocloster sp. 210928-DFI.2.20 | reverse complement strand
AAAAGGAATCTGAAAGCCTTATATTTACTGGCTTAGAGATTCCGAGAGATTATATCATTATGTGGGAGGATTAAGAATGAAAAAGACAGGAAAAAAGTTACTGGCAATCGCAACCGCAGTTTCGCTGGCAGCGCTCGCTTTGAGCGGCTGTGGGGGAGGCAGCGCTGCCCCTTCGTCAGCTGCCCAGCCTTCAGAAACAAAAAAAGAAGAGGCACAGAAACAGGCAGAGGCGGCAGGAGCTGAGTCATCTGCCGGGGATGCGGATTACACCCAGGGAGATCCTATCGTGATCAAGATAGCCCATGTCAGCCAGGAGGGAGTTCCTATTGACCTTGCATCCAACAAATTAGGAGAAATGTTAAAAGAGAAAACCGGCGGAAGAATTACGGTAGACGTATTCCCTGCCTCGGCATTGGGAAATAATACGGAACTTCTGGAGCAGCTTCAGATGGGTACCCTGGAAATGGCAATTTCTTCCGTGGCATTTCTCGGGGCATTTACGGATTCCACTGCCCTTTTGGACCTTCCGTATTTATTCCAGTCCAATGAAGCGGCTGAGGAGGTGCTGGACGGCGAAGTGGGACAGGAGATATTCAGCAATCTGGAACCCGCAGGCTTCAAAGGGATGACATGGATGGCTACCGGCTGGAGACAATTGACTGCAAATAAGGAAATTCACAAGCCGGAGGATATGAAGGGACTGAAAATCAGGGTTATGGAAAATCAGATGCACATTGACCATTTCAATGCGCTGGGTGCGTCCGCAGTGCCTATGGCATTCTCTGAATTATATACGGCGCTTCAGAATGGAACCATGGATGCCCAGGAGAACCCCTTTGCCAATATTGACGGAAACAGATTGTACGAGGTACAGAAATATATTATAAAGACAGGCCATATTTATGATACAAGCCCATTATTAGCCTCCAAGACCTGGTGGGACAGCCTTTCCGCAGCAGACCAGAAGGTGATTCAGGAATGTGTGGATGAGATGATTGTTTATGAGCGCGAACTTTCTGCTTCCAATGAGGCTGAACTGGAAGAAAAAATTGGAAACAATGGGACAAATGTAATCATTACCCTTACGGATGAGGAGAGACAGGCCTTCCGCGACGCGGCAAAGCCGGTTTATGACAAGTATGTTCCCGGAATAGGGGAAGATTTGGTAAACAAGGTTGACGAAATCAACGCAAAGTACATGAAGTAAAAGGCCTTGCATATAAGGAGAACAACATGGAGCAGACTGAGAAAAAAGAACCTTTCTATAACCAGATTGAGAAGTATATCATTGTATGCATGTTTCTTGTGATGACTGTAATTATTGCACTTAACGTTGTTACCAGATTTGTATTCAACTTTACCCTTTCCTGGGGCGAGCAATTGGCCAGGCTGCTGCTGGTATGGACATCCTTTGCCGGAATCAGCTGGGCAGGAAAGATCAATGCCCATATGAGAGTGACTGCATTGTCATTGGCTTTTAAGAAGAACCCGAAGATTTTTGAGGCAGTGTACCTGGCGGGGGATGTGATTGCTGCCGGTTATGGGATATACATGTCTTATGAAATATTCCAGCTTATGAATTTGATACGGAACCAGGGGCAGGTTCTTTCCGCCCTGCCCTTTGTTCCCAAATGGATTATGTATCTAGCCGGTGTATTGGGAATGGCCGGTATGAGTATACGGATTATCCAGCGCAGAGTTGGAGAATTCATGAACACAGGAAAGGAGGGGGCAGAGGTATGATTGGTACAATGCTGGGAGTATTATTTATATGCCTTTTGGGTACTGTCCCCATTGCGGTGAGTCTGGGATTGAGCTGTGTGGCTACATTCTCTGTCTTTAACGCGGGAAGCAATATGACACAGATGCTGGCGCAGTCCACAGTCACAAGCATTGATTCATTTTCACTGATGGCAATTCCGTTTTTTATGCTGGTAGGAAGCCTGATGGAGAGAGGCGGCATTGCAAAAAAGCTGGTGGATGTGGCGGAAATGCTGACAGGTACCATGCCGGGCGGATTGGGGATGGCTGCCATAGTAGCATCCATGTTCTTTGCGGCCATATCGGGTTCCGGTCCCGCTACAGCTGCGGCCATAGGCGGGATCATGATTGGTGCCATGACGGCCCAGGGTTATTCCAAAGGGTACAGCGGAGCCCTGATAGCGGCAGGAAGCACCATCGGACCGGTAATACCGCCTTCCATACCCATGATTATGTACGGAGTTACCATTGGGGTTTCCGTATCCTATATGTTTATCGCAGGGATTATTCCCGGTGTCCTCATGGGTGTGGCTCTGATGATTTATAACTATTTTGCCAGCAAAAAGCGGGGCTACAAGGGGAATGAGACCAAGGCAAAGACTGCCGGGGAAAAAGCGGTTGTTCTGAAAGAGGCCATACCGGCTATCCTGATGCCCGTCATTATATTGGGAGGCATTTACTCTGGTGTGTTTACTCCCACGGAATCCGCGGTCATCGGTGTTGTGTATGCAATCATTGTAGCTGTTTTCGTATACCATCATCTTAGCTGGAAGGCTTTTTGCCAGGCCATGTTTGACGCGACTATCACATCGGCTACCATCATGATACTGTTTGGCGCGGCAAATACCTTTGGGCGGATACTGACCATGAACCGTGTCCCGACCATGATTACAGACTGGATGCTGTCCATAACAAGTTCCAGAGCCATGATCATGCTGATGATCAATATTGCTCTCCTGATTATTGGGATGTTTCTGGATACCATATCGTCAATCGTACTGTTTGGGCCGATCTTCGCGCCTATCGCGATAGCCATTGGCTATGATCCCCTTCATTTTGGCATCATTATGGTGATTAACCTGTGTATCGGAATGATTACGCCTCCCATGGGAGGAAACCTCTTTGTTGCCCAAAGAGTATCAAAAACCAGTTTTGAGGAGATTTTTAAAGATACGTTCCCCATGATAATCGTTCTCTATATACTGCTGGCATTACTGATTATATTCCCGGAGATAACAATGTTCCTGCCGAAGCTGCTGGGATATACATTTACCGGTTAATGGGAGGATAAGGAATGTTTATTAATGTTGAATTGGAAGTAAATCATAAACTTCTGCGGGGAGACGTAAGGCTTCCCGAGGGAACGGGTCCCTTCCCTGTGGTTTGTTTTTATCATGGCTTTTGCGTGGATCGGATTGGCCAGATGCGTCTTCATGAATTGTTTGCCAGAAAGTGCGCTGTCAATGGCATCGCATGTGTGAAATTTGACTTTTACGGATGCGGCGAAAGCGATGGGGACTTTTCGGAAATGAGATATATGGATGAGGTGGAGCAGGCAACGGCCATTTATCTGTGGGCCAGTGAGCAGCCATGGTGTGACAGGGACAATATGTTTCCCGTAGGGCACAGCATGGGAGGGGCCATTGTCTCCAACATCATACCGCAGCTTCAGCCCAGGGGAGCTGTTATGTGGGCTCCGGGAAATGTGGTCTACTATGATATCAGCAGCCGTGTCCATGCTGTTCCGGGCCACTACGAGGAGTTCTACGACATAGGCGGACTTATGATGTCCAGTGAATTCCTCTCCCAGGTGAGAAAGACGGATATTGTCAGGCAGGCGGAAGGTTACGGCAAAGAGGTGCTTCTTATACACGGCGAGTTAGATGAGAAGGTTCCGGTTTATGCGGTTGGACCATATCTGGACCTGTACGGGCAAAAGGCCCGGCTGGAAATAATAAAAGGTGCCAATCATCAGTTTACCTCGGTTGAGTGGAAGAATAAGGTATATGAGTTGAGCATTGAATACATAAAAGAAAAGACAGGCTCGATAGAAAAATAACAAACATATTCCGAAAATTGTATAAAATTAAAAAAAATTTCCATTTTAATACAAACTGTTAAAGGATTAAGTGCAGTTTTATATCTGTAATCCAACCCCTGCCCGGACTATTCCGACAGGGGTTTTTGCTCTCCGTCTCAAAAATATACCAATTAGAATTGTCGTTATTTTCAGACGAGAATAACTAATTTATCGGAAAATATCACAAAGAAGGAGTGGGAAAATTGTAAGTAATACATGAAAATGCTTTGTTTGGCGAAAATCTTTTGGTAGTATATTGACATTTTGAGATTAAGATGTAAAATGTAGACATAATCATAAAGCTCCACCAGGAGAGAAAAATTTTTGTTAACCCTAACAAGAGTTTGGCAACCTTTGACAAAGCGTTGCGGCTCTTGTTTTTTTTGTTTATATTTGTCTAAAAATTAACGATAATTGCGGTAAAAGCTGGAATAGGAAGCTGGTTTAACCGGGAATACGGGATAAAGTACAGGATAAAGAGGTGAAAAGGATGCTGCTAAAAAACGGAATTGTGGTCAGCGGGTCAGGATGTACCCGGCAGGATATCCGCATGGACGAGGGACGAATCCTACAGACAGGCGCCGGCCTGAATCCCCTTGAAGGGGAAGAGGTGATGGATGTGTCCGGCTGTCTGGTTGCGCCGGGAGGAATCGACGCCCACACCCATTTCGACATGCCCTGCGGCAGCATCATGACTTCCGATGATTTTGAGACCGGCACCAGGGCGGCTGTGGCGGGGGGAACCACCACCGTGATTGACTTCTCGGAGCCGGACCATGGGGCCAGCCTTCAAAGCGGCCTGGACCGGTGGCATGAGAAAGCGGACGGACGGTCATTTACGGATTATTCCTTCCACATGACCGTGGCCCGGTATGACGAGGGGATAGAGGAGGAAATCCTCTCCATGATTCGCCAGGGAGTCACTTCCTTTAAGGCCTACACGGCTTACAAGGGGGACCTGGGAGTGGAGGACCGTGATATGTACCGGCTCCTGTCACTGATGAAGAAACACGGTGTCCTTCTGATGGTACACTGCGAAAACGGCGATATCCTGGATGTGCGCCGGGAGGAACTGGCAGCCGGGCATCCGGCGGATATATCCCTCCATCCGATGTCCAGGCCCAATGAGGTGGAACATGAGGCCGTGTCCCGGATGATTGACATGGCAAGGCTTCTCACGGTTCCGGTTTACATAGTCCACACCAGCACCAGACAGGCGCTTGAGGAGATAGAGGAAGCAAAGGAAGAGGGAGTGAGGGTCTACTGCGAGACATGTCCTCAATACCTGTTCCTGACAGAGGAAAAGTACCATCTTCCCGGTTTCGAGGGGGCCAAATATGTCTGCAGCCCGCCGCTTAGAAGCAGCAGGGACCAGGAAGCCCTGTGGAGGGGACTTAAGAAGGGGATTGTGGATACGGTTTCCACGGATCACTGTTCCTTTAACTACAAGGGCCAGAAGGATTTGGGCCTGGGGGACTTCCGCCTCATACCTAACGGACTTCCGGGTGTGGAGAACCGGCTGGAACTTATGTATTCACAGGCTGAGAGCCATGGCCTTACATACAGCGACATCGCCAGGATGACAGCAGAAAATCCAGCAAAAATATTTGGTTTATATCCAAGGAAAGGAGTGATACAGCCAGGCAGCGACGCTGATTTGGTGGTAATCCGGCCGGACAGCAGTCATGTCATAGATGCCGGCACACAGAAACAGTATGTAGACTACAACCCATACCAGGGAATGGTAGTTTCACATAAAGTCCAGCATGTATTTCTGAGAGGGCAAAAAATCATAGAGGACGGCGCATTTAAGACAGATGTACCGGCCGGCAACTATTTACTCAGGAACACATTGGTCAGATAGGCTTTTCTCCGGCTTTAGTCTATCTGTCAAGCCTGTACACTGGACGGATAAAGAACCATACCACAGGCACATCCTGGTACGAATCAGGGTGGGTAACGACGAAGTCAGGAACACCCGAAGGGAAGAAGCCCCCTTTCGTATTCTTAATCAGTTAAAGGAGAACAACATGAATAAGAATGCATCCAAAAGTACTTCAACTATTAAAACTGGCTCCATTTATGAGTTAAATGGACGCCCTCCATTCGCACAGGCATTTCCGCTGGGATTCCAGCAGCTTTTAGCCATGTTCGTGGGAAACATAGTCCCCATGATTCTGGTAGCAAATGCAAGCGGCATGGACACTTCACACGCTACACTGCTTCTGCAGTGCTCCATCCTGGGAGCCGGCGTGGCCACACTTCTGCAGGTATTCCCCATACGGTTCGGCAATATTCAATTCGGATCAGGGCTGCCTGTCATGATGGGACTGACATACACATTTCTTCCCATCTGCATTTCCGTATCTGTCAATTATGGGTTAGGGGTTTTATTTGGGGCGCAGCTTATAGGCGGTCTTGTGTCTATTGCTATCGGTTTTGCCCTTCCAAAAATTAGGAGATTTTTCCCGCCAGTGGTGACAGGAACCATCATCACCTCTATCGGTATCTCCTGTTTCCCCATAGCTGCCTATAATCTGGCAGGCGGACAGGGTGACCCGTCCATGGGACAGCTCCACAATTTTGTCATCGGTCTGATTGTTATTCTGGCCATTCTGATTTTGAACGGCTACGGCAAGGGCATGGTCAGCGCGGCAGCAGTGCTGGGCGGCATGATTGTGGGATATGTGATAGCAGCCATCTTCGGATACATTAATTTTTCGCCCATCAGCGAAGCGGCATGGTTTGCTGTTCCAAGGCCAATGGCTTTCGGAAAACTGGAGTTCCACCTGAACTTTGTTTTGGTATTTATCCTGCTGTTCTTCATTAATGCAGTGGAGATGTCAGGAGACTTTACGGTTTCGGCCACAGGCGGTCTTAACAGACAGCCGAAGAATGAGGAGCTGCGGGGCGGTATCATCGCCAACGGCATTGCATGTATCTTTTCCTCCTTCTTCAACTGTTTTGCAACAGGAACCTACAGCCAGTGCTCCGGTATCGTTGCTTTGACAAAGGTTTGTAACCGCTGGGTTATGGGCTGGGGCGCCATCACACTGACGGCAGCCGCGTTCTGTCCAAAGCTGGCCAGCGTGCTTTCCACCATCCCAAGCTGCGTTATCGGCGGAGCCACCATCGTGGTATTCTCCATGATATGTATGTCAGGCATGAGCCTGGTGGCAAGAGCCAGATTTACCAACAGGGCAATGCTTATATGCGGACCTGCCCTTGCACTGGGACTGGGCATCTCTCTGGCAAAGGATACGCTGTCAGGCATGGGTGAGTATGTACAGATGTTCTTCGGGGAGTCATCCATCATCCTGGTGGCCGGATTTGCCATTATACTGAACCTGATACTTCCAAAGGACCAGACGGACAAGGAAGTGGAAGCAGAGTACATAAGGGAAATCAGCCAGACGGAAGATGACGCTGTATCTGCCAAGGACCAGGAGCTGGGAACAGCCAGGGCCTGATTGTAAGAGCCGTACGTGTGAGAGCCATACGTGCGAGAACCATACGTGTGAGAGCAGCATTTGTGTGAATCAAAGAGAAAAGGAGTTTTGACTATGATCAGCCATTTATTTAAAAACGGAATCATTGTAACGGTAAATCCTGACAGGGAGATATTCTTTCACGGTGCGGTAGCCGTTAAGGACGACCGGATTGTGGAAGTGGGACCTACCGAGGCAATGGAGGCCAAGTATACGGATTGTGAACGCGTGACGGACCTGGAGGGCAGGGTAATGTTCCCTGGCTTTGTGAACACCCACAACCATTTGTTCCAGACCCTGCTTCGGGGACTGGGAGATGATATGGTGTTAAAGGACTGGCTGGAAACCATGACCTTCCCTGCAGCCACCAACCTGACTCCCGATGACTGCTACCACGGCGCCATGCTGGGCCTGATGGAGGGCATCCACAGCGGTATCACCACCAACGTGGATTATATG
The DNA here is from genome assembly GCF_020554465.1 of Enterocloster sp. 210928-DFI.2.20. Lineage (NCBI taxonomy): Bacteria > Bacillati > Bacillota > Clostridia > Lachnospirales > Lachnospiraceae > Enterocloster > Enterocloster sp. 210928-DFI.2.20. Next base: position 93,084 of record NZ_JAJCHK010000019.1, on the reverse strand, counting down.
TATCCCCATCCAAGGGAAGGGCTGGACGACGGCGTTATAAAGGCCATGAGAGAGCTGGGAATCCGCGGCATCTTCGGCAGGGGCTGCATGGACACCGGAATCCAGTACGGCGTGCATCCGGGCATCACACAGCAGAAGGACGACATCGAGAAGGGCGTCAGGGATATCTTTGAGCGCTACCACAACTGTGACAACGGCCGCATTAAAATCTGGGTGGCGCCGGCAGCCATGTGGTCCAACACCAGGGAGACGCTTCAGATGCTCTGGAAGGTGACCAACGAGTACAAATCAGGCATTACCATACATATCTCTGAGACAGAGTTTGACAGGGAGGCAGCCAAGGGCATCCACGGTCTGTGGGATATCGACGCCATGATTGACATGGGAATCTGCGGACCCAACGTACTGATGGTGCACTGTGTGCATCTGACGGATGAGGATATCGAGAAGGCCAGAAAATATGACCTTAAGATCTCCCACAATGTATGTTCCAACATGTACCTGTCATCAGGTGTGGCACCTATTCCAAAGCTTTTAAAGGCAGGCGTCACCTGTTCTCTGGGCGTGGACGGAGCTGCTTCCAACAACGCCAACGACATGATAGAGCTGATGAAGAACACGGCCCTGCTGCAGAAGTGCGCTACCAGGGATCCGCTGTCCATGTCGGCTGAGAAGGTGGTGGAGATGGCCACTATAGACGGCGCAAGGGCCATTGGAATGGAAAAGGAGATTGGTTCCATAGAAGCAGGCAAGAAGGCGGATATGGTAATCTTTGACCCGTATGAGTGCGTCAAGGCAGTACCTCTTCACAACCCATGCTCCACCCTGGTGTACTCCGCGTCATTAAAGAACATTACAGACGTGTATGTGGACGGCAGGGCAGTCATGGAAAAGGGTGTTATCCTGACAGTAGAGGATGAAAAGACAGAGCTTCGGGCAGCCCAGAAGGCAGCGGAGGAACTCTGCGTGAGAGGTAATATCACCAACCGCTTAGAAGGACATAAGTGGAATGATACTTATAGAAAATATGAGAGGCAGTAGAGAATGATAAAAAATGGAAATCTGGCAGCGGCCATTATAAAACCAGACTATGTATTGACGCCGGAGGGCCTGAAAAAGGGCTGGGGCGTCCGGATAGAAGAAGGACGGATTGCCTGTGTGGGTCCATGGGATACCCTGGGCAGCGGAAGCAATGAGGAGGTGCAGACAGTCTGCCTTCCGGGACAGATGCTTCTTCCGGGCTTTGTCAATGGACACAACCATATGTACGGCGTCCTTTCCCACGGCATCACGGCAGAGGCAATGGTAACGGATTTCTCCGATTATCTGGAGGATTTCTGGTGGCCCTACGTGGAGGACAGAGTGGACCATGACCTGGCGCGTATCACCACCAGGTGGGCCTGCGTGGAGATGATTGACTCCGGGGTTACATCCTTTGTGGATATCCTGGAAGGACCTAATTCCATTCCCGGCGCTCTTGCGGTAGAAAAAGAGGAAGTGGAGAAAGCCGGTCTGCGGGGCTTCCTGTCCTTTGAGGCCTGTGAGAGAAAGAGCGGGGAAAACGGCCGGCTGGGTCTGAAGGAAAACTTCGACTTTGCAAAGGCCTGTAATGAGGAAAACGGTCTTGTGAAAGGCGTCATGAGCATCCACACCCTGTTTACCTGCGGCGAGGATTTCATACGTGAAGCAAAGCGCATGGCAGACGAAGCCGGATGCCTGCTTCACATGCATATGAGTGAAAGCGACCTTGAACCGGCATGGGCCAGGGAACATTTAAAAACCACGCCGGTGGAAGCATATGACGGCATGGGATGCCTGGACGAAAACGTCCTGGCTTCCCAGCTGGTACAGGTCACTGATAAGGAAATAGCTATCCTGGCAGAAAAAGACGTGAAGGCCATTTCCATGCCGCTGTCCAACTGCGAGGTGGGCGGAGGAATAGCTCCCATAGAGAAAATGCTGGAGGCCGGCATGACCGTTGGCCTGGGCACGGACGGCTATGTGAACAATTTCTTTGAAGTAATGCGCGGAGCGTTCCTGATTCACAAGGGCTACCATAAGGATCCCCAGGCCATGCCTGCAAGGAAGGTGTACCGTATGGCAACGGAGCTCGGCGCAAAGGCAGTGGGCATAGAGGCGGGAGTCATAAAGGAGGGCATGCTGGCCGACCTGATTACCGTGGATGTGGCAAGACCCACTCCCATCAATGAATATAACGTATATGACCAATTAGTACTTTTTACCAACCCCCAGAATGTGATAAACGTGATGGTGGGAGGCGCATGGCTTAAGAGGGACGGAAAGCTGATGACTCTTGACAAAGAGGCTGTGCGCAGAGAGATGGAAGAAAAGACAGAGAGGTTCTGGAAAGGAGATTCAGAATGTCGTTAACAAAAGTAGGCGAAAAACATTTTTCTGTGGTAAACCACTGCGTACCCCGTATTGACGGGGTGGATAAGGTAACGGGAAGGGCGCGCTACGCAGCGGACATATATATGGAAGGAATGCTTTACGCTGGCGTTTTAAGAAGCCCCTATTCCAGTGCCAGGGTAGTGTCCATTGATGCCGCGAAAGCAAAAGCGATTCCGGGCGTGGAGGCTGTTGTTACCTGTTTTGACATGCCCCGCACCAGAAGCTGGGCAGGATACATGTATCTGACGGATACCATCCGTTACTCCGGCGACTGTGTAGCCATGGTCGCAGCCCAGTCAAAGGAGCTGGTGGATGAGGCTCTGGAGGCGATTCATGCGGAGTATGAGGAGCTTCCGGGCGTGTATACCATCGAGGAAGCCTTAAGCGAGGGCGCCTTTGCGGTCCATGAGAAATATCCCGACAATATTTTTAAGGATTCCGTGTTCCATATCCGCAAAGGAGACCCGGACACAGCATTTGAAAAGGCGGATATTGTTCTGGAGAGGGAATACAGGACCCAGTACATTGAGCACTCCTATATTGAGCCGGAGGCATGTATCTGTTACCTGAATCCCAATGACGGCGCCATGACCGTACATTCCGCTTCCCAGAATCCCTTCTTTACAAGAAGGTATGTGGCGGATGTGCTGGGAGTGCCCATGAACCAGGTCCGCATGGTCCAGGAGACCCTGGGCGGCACCTTCGGAGGCAAGGAAGAAGGAGCAGGACTGGTGGCAGGAAGATGCGCCTACCTGTGCAGCCTGACGAAAAAGCCGGTTAAGTTCGTGTTCAACAGGGAGGACTCCTTCCTGGAATCTGCTAAGCGCCATCCCTTCCGCCTCCGCTACAAGGCCGGAATCACAAAGGACGGACGGATCGTGGCCTGGCAGGGCGAGCAGGTGGATAACTGCGGTGCCTACAACAACCAGACCCAGTTCATGAACTGGAGGGCAAATGTCCATTCAGCAGGCCCTTATGAGATTGATAATATCAAGACGGATACATACGGTGTGTTCACAAACAATGTACACTCCGGCGCCATGAGAGGCTACTCATCCCCTCAGCTGATTTGGGCGCAGGAGCAGTTCATCGAGGAGCTGGCCATGGCCTGCGGTATGGATGAACTGGAATTCCGCCGCAAGAACCTTCTCCACGACGGAGCTCTGACAGCCACCGGCGTACCCGTGGAACACTGCGTGATCCAGGATATCATGGACGCCACCGCAGAGCAGACCGGTTACAAGGAGAAACACGCGGCCTACTTAAACCAGCCTGAGGGAAGCCGTAAGCGCAGAGGCATCGGCCTGGCCGTTTGCCACAGGGGTTCCGGCCTGGGAGCTGAATCTCCGGACGCTTCAGGATGTATGATGATCTGCAACGAGGACGGTTCCGTGATGATTAATTCCGGTCTGGCAGAGAACGGCCAGGGATTAAAGACAGCCTATGCCCAGATTGCGGCAGAAGCCCTGGGTGTGAGCTATGAGGCAATCCGCTTCTTCGGCACCGACACCCATTCCATCCCGGACTGCGGCATGACAGTGGCTTCCAGAGGAACGGTTATGGGAGCACAGTCCGTCAGAAAGACGGGAGAGAAGCTGAAGGGAGTCATGATCCAGAATGCCCTGGAGCTTCACAGCCTTCCGCTGGAGGAAATCGAGAAGGCATACGGCCTTAAGAAGGGAACCCTGGATTACAGCAAACTGACAGCAGATCAGGTGGAGCTTTTAGACAGCCAGTTTTATTTGAAGAAATATCCGGATGTGAAGGTCCCCTTCTCCGGCGTCTGCAATGCCTGTCTCTGGACCGGCAAACAGATGGCTGCCTTTGAGTGGTTTAAGCCCCAGGATCTGATTCAGGACCATGAAACAGGACAGGGAAAAGCATTCCCCACCTTTGCTTATGGCTGCATCGTGGCTGAAGTGGAAGTGGATATGAAGACCGGCTACGTGGATGTGCTGGAGGTAACAGCCAGCCACGACGTGGGAACCGCCATCAATCCGGCTCTTGTAAAGGGACAGATTTACGGAGGCATTGTCATGGGCCAGGGCTTTGCGGTGACAGAGGACGTGGTAACCGGAAAGCGGGGGCAGAAGACAAAGAATTTTGACAGCTACATTCTTCCCACCTCCATGGACGCTCCGAAAATGAACATCAATATATATGAAAACCAGGATCCGGCAGGAACCTATGGAGCCAAATCCATCGGGGAACCAGCCACCGAGGGCGTGGGGGCAGCCATTGCCAATGCCATCTTTAACGCCACCGGCCGCCGGGTCTATGAAAATCCTGCAGACTTAGAGACAGTATTGCTGGGACATAAATTACAGTAGAAGGGAGATTCGGCAAATGATTCAGTATAAGTATCACAGGGCCGCTTCCCTGGACGACGTAGTGAAAGTGCTTAAGGAATACGGCGGCAAGGCCCGTATCGTCGCCGGGGGAACGGATATCATGGTCCAGATTCACGAAAAGGATAAACGATGGAAGGACCTCCAGTGTCTGCTTGATATCACCTATTTAGACAAGGAGCTGCGCTATATCAGCCAGGACGAGGAGTATGTATACATCGGCCCGCTGTCCACCCACACGGATTTGGAACAGTCGGAAATCATTGCAAAGCACATCCCCTTCCTGGGATGGGCCAGCGCCACCGTGGGTTCCCCGCAGATACGAAACCGCGGGACCCTGGGCGGAAGCATCGGCAATGCATTTCCTGCCTCCGACCCCCTTCCGGCCCTGATTGCGGCGGACGCCCTTATCAAGGTGTACGGCCAGGACGGCGAGCGGGTATGCCTGCTTAAGGATTTTTATGAGGGAAAGGGAAGCCTTAAGCTTGAACCGGGAGAATTCATCCGCGAATTCGTGGTGAAGAAGCTGCCGGAGGGAACCAGAATGGGATTTTCCAAGCTGGGCAGAAGAAAGGCTCTGGCCATATCCAGGCTTAACTGCGCTGCGGCCCTTACCATGGACTCTGAGGGAACCATCACAGAAGCCAGAATCGCTCCGGGATGTATCTTTATACTGCCTGACAGAGTGGAGAAGGCCGAGCAGGTCCTGATAGGGCAGAAGCCGTCTGAGGAGCTGTTTGCCAAAGCAGGAAAAGCCGTGTCAGAGGTCATGATAGAGCGCACCGGCGTCCGCTGGTCCACCCAGTATAAGGAGCCTGCGGTCCAGGAAATCGTACTTCGGGCCCTGTGCCAGGCAGCAGGAATGGAGGTATAGCAGTGGAGAAGATGAAAATAAGTTTTACATTAAACGGAAAGCCCTGCCAGGTGGAGGTAAAACCCCACCAGAGGCTTTTGGATATGCTGAGAGACGACCTGCGCCTGACCGGTACCAAGGAAGGCTGCGGAATTGGTGAGTGCGGCGCCTGTACCGTGATTATGGACGGCAAGGCAGTTACGGCCTGTCTGGTGCCGGCTCCGGCGGTGGATGGCCGGAACGTGGTCACCATCGAGGGCGTGGGCTGCGACGGGAAGCTGGATCCGGTGCAGGAGGCAGTTCTTGAGAACCATGCGCTCCAGTGCGGATTCTGTACACCGGGATTCATCATGAGCGCCAAGGCTCTCTTAGACGAGAATCCGGATGCCACACGGGAGGAAATCCGCCGTGCCATATCCGGAAACCTGTGCCGCTGTACAGGGTATGAGCAGCTGACCGACGCCATCTACCAGGCGGCAGAGGAGCTTAAGAAGCTCCATATGGAGAAGCTGTAACCGGTAATAAGGGGCAGGACGCGTCTGACGTTTGCCTGTAATATTAAATCAAGGAGATATTGGAACATGAGCTGTGAAATCAAATGGGCTTTAAACAAGATGCCTAAGACAGAAGACAAAAATCTTCCCATCATGTCTGTGGTGGAGGTAAAGAAGGCAAGGGCTTTCCATGAAAGCATTCCCCAGTACCAGGTAACACCTCTGGCAGACCTTAAGAATATGGCGGAATATCTGGGCCTGGCAAAGGCCTGTGTAAAGGATGAGAGCTACCGGTTTGGATTAAATGCATTCAAAGTATTAGGCGGTTCCTATGCCATCGCCAGATACATTGCAAAAGAGACAAAACGCGATATCAGCCAGATGCCTTACAGCGTGCTCACTTCCAAGGAGCTTCGCGACGAGTTCGGCCAGGCCACCTTTTTCTCTGCAACAGACGGAAACCACGGCAGGGGCGTTGCCTGGGCCGCCAACCGTCTTGGCCAGAAATGCGTTATCCGTATGCCTGTGGGCTCCACTGAGAACAGGCGCCGCCACATCGAGGATGAAGGCGCTGAGTGCACCATCGAGAAGGTAAACTACGACGACTGTGTCAGGATGGTGGCCGAGGAGGCCAAACACGCGGAGCGCGGTGTGGTCATCCAGGATACTGCATGGGAAGGCTATGAGGAGATTCCGTCCTGGATTATGCAGGGCTATTCCACCATGGCTGACGAGGCAGTGGAGCAGTTTGAGGAGCGTCCCACCCATGTGTTTGTCCAGGCAGGCGTGGGAAGCCTGGCAGGAGGCGTGGTGGGATACTTTGCCAACAAGTATAAGAAGAATCCTCCGGTCATGGTAGTGGTGGAAGCAGAGCCTGCAGCCTGCCTTTACAGGGGCGCAGAGGCGGCAGACGGGGAGATACGCATTGTGGACGGCGAAATGCCCACCATCATGGCAGGCCTGTGCTGCGGTGAACCCAATATCACTTCCTGGGATATCTTAAAGAACCATGTGACCGCCTTCCTGGCAGTGAACGACGATGTGGCCAGAAGAGGCATGCGCATGCTGGCAGCTCCCTTTAAGGGAGACCCCCAGGTGGTTTCAGGTGAGTCCGGCGCAGCCACATTCGGCGCCCTGGCCACCATCATGAAGGATGAATCCTACCGCGAGCTGCGTCTGGAGCTTGGACTGAATCAGGATTCCAAGGTACTTATGTTCTCCACCGAGGGAGACACGGATCCGGACCGCTATAAGACCATTGTATGGGAAGGCGGACTGAAGTAAACAAATGCTGGAGGTAAAATATGTTAGATAAATCAAAATTAACCGGAGCGGATATCTCCATTGACTTCTGCGGATGCCATCTGCAGAGCCCCTATATTCTCTCATCAGGACCCTTATGCTACGGGGCGGAGGGAATGATTAAGGGCCATGAGGCCGGCGCCGGCGCGGTGGTGACAAAGACCATCCGCCTGGGAGCAGCCATCAACCCGGTACACCACATGGGCACCGTGAACCAGGATTCCCTGATCAACTGCGAGAAGTGGGCTGATTCCGACCGCCTGAACTGGTATGAGAACGAGATACCGAAAACCGTTGCAGCCGGAGCCGTTGTCATTGGTTCCGTGGGCCATACCTTAAAGGAGGCCCAGGCCATTGTAAAGGATGTGGAACGTGCCGGAGCCCATATGATTGAGCTGGTATCCTATACAGAGGACACACTGCTTCCCATGCTGGACTACACCAAGGAGCATGTGGATATTCCCGTTATCTGCAAGCTGTCCGGCAACTGGCCCGACACTGCGGCAACCGCCAGGAGATGCCTGGAGCACGGCGCCAACGGAATCTGCGCCATTGATTCCATCGGACCCACACTGAAGATTGACATTGAGAAGGCTGCTCCTGAGATGATGAGCGGGGACGGCTTCGGCTGGATGACAGGCGCTGCCATGAGGCCCATCGCCATGCGCTACAATTACCAGATTGCCAAAGAAAATCCCCAGCTTATGAACCTGTACGCGTCCGGCGGAGTCATGAAGGCGGATGACGCCATCGAGTACATGATGGCAGGAGCCATGGGTGTAGGCGTCTGCACGGCCGGTATCCTTAAGGGCGTGGAGTATGTGGAGAAGATGTGCTATGACCTGTCAAAGCGCCTGGCAGAGCTGGGATACAGCTCCATCCAGGAGGTAAACAGGGCAGCCCATCCAAACTTCCCCAGTGAAGAGCATATTTCCGGTCTGAAGTTCCATTTCACACCATTTAAGGAAGACGGCACCACAAAGAAATGTGTGAGCTGCAAAAAGTGCGAGACCGTCTGCTGCTATGACGCCAGGAAGCTCACCTTCCCGGAAATGACAGTGGATATGGATAAATGCAGGTGCTGCGGTCTCTGTCTGGACGTATGTCCCACAGGTGCCCTCACCGCAGAGCTGGCTCCTCAGACAGAAAAGGATCTGGAACTGGCACAGAAGTCAAAGGACTTCTACGAGTTGGTTAAGTAGCAGTATATAATAGAAAGGAAGAAAAAGAAATGTCAATGTTAAATGAGAAAAGGGCAGAGGAACTTCTGGCCCTCACAACTAAAATGATTCAGGCTCCCAGCTACAGCGGCCAGGAGAACCTGGTGGTGGACGTCATGAAGAAATTCTGTGACGAGCACAAATTTACCGATATCCACGTGGACAGATACGGCAACTGTATCTGCCACATAAAGGGATCCAAACCAGGTCCGAAGATCCTCTTTGACGGCCATATGGATACGGTACCTGTACCGGATAAGACAAAATGGGATCACGACCCATTTGGCGCTGAGATTGTGGACGGCAGGATGTACGGCCGCGGAACCTCCGATATGAAGGGCGCCCTGTCCGCCATGCTGGCAGCAGCACTTTACTATGCAGAGGATGCAGACTACGACTTCCCCGGCGATATCTACGTTGCGGGCGTTGTCCATGAGGAGTGCTTCGAGGGCGTGGCTGCAAGGGAAATCAGCACTTATGTGAAGCCGGATTATGTTATTATCGGCGAGGCATCCCAGCTGAACATGAAGATTGGCCAGAGAGGCCGTGCTGAGATCGTGGTGGAAACCTTCGGTGTTCCTGCCCATTCTGCCAGCCCCCACAAGGGTGTAAACGCAGTCTATAAGATGTGCAAGGTAATCGAGGAAATCAACAAGCTGACACCTCCTCACCACGATGTGCTGGGCGACGGCATCCTGGAGCTGGTGGATGTGAAATCCTCCCCATACCCAGGCGCCTCTGTTGTGCCGGATTACTGCCGCGCAACCTATGACAGACGTCTGCTCACCGGCGAGACAAAGGAGAGCGTACTGGCTCCCTTACAGGAGCTTCTGGACGGCATGATGAAGGAAGATCCGCAGTTAAAGGCAAAGGTTTCCTACGCAGTAGGCCAGGAGAAGTGCTGGACCGGCGAGACCATCGAGGCAGAGCGTTTCTTCCCGGGATGGCTCTTCGACAAGAACGAGGACTGGGTACAGAACATTTATAAGGAAATGAAGGAAATCGGCCTGAACCCAACCATCACCAACTATGATTTCTGCACCAATGCCAGCCACTATGCAGGCGAGGCAGGAATCCGTTCCGTAGGCGTAGGCCCGTCCTTAGAGACACTGGCCCACACCATCAACGAATACATTGAGATAGACCAGTTAAACAAGGTCATGGAATCCTATTACGGAGTCATGAAGGCGCTGTTGAAATAGGATCACTAAAAGGATAGTCCCCTGGCAGACAGGGCTTAAGCGTGTACGGTTCACCCCGCACGCTTTGCCCTGTTTGCCGGGGTATAACTGGTTACGCAGAGAACATAGCGAGGAGGAAACTGATTATGGCAATGAAGAAGTGGGCTATGGTAATCATGAACGCGGGCTATGACCCGGAAAAGGACATGGCGCGCCTGGACCTGGAGCAGGTTGAGACACACATCCTCACGGTGAGGAATCCCGAAGAGGCTGTGGCGCTGGCCAAACGTCTGGGAGAGGAAGGCTTTGGAGCCATTGAGGTCTGCGGGGCATTCGGGGAGGAACTGGCAAAGAAAATGTATGAGGCCACCGGATGCAAGGTTCCTGTGGGCTATGTGACCACCCCCCAGGACCAGTTTGAGAAGGCCCTGGCATTCTGGAGCTGATGGCCGGGCTCTGACACATAACCGGCACAGGCAAATCCAGAGAGAAAGGAATACATACTATGAGGCTGTTTGATTTACACTGCGACACCATAGAAGAATTAAAAAAACGGGGAGAAGATTATCTTAACTGCACCACCCAGTTCTCCCTCAGGGACAGGGAGAAATTCCAGAAGGCTGTCCAGGTCATGGCTGTTTTCGTGCCTGATGATATCCGCGGGCAGGAGGCAGTGCAGTTCGTACTGGATTACCACCAGTACATGGACGACCAGGTGAGAAGGACAGGAGGCCAGGCTGAACTGGTGGAGAAAATCACGGACCTGGACCGGATACTGGATGAGGGAAAATGGGCCTTTATCCGCTCCATTGAAAGCGGAGCCGCGTTAAACGGGGATCTGGACAACATAAACCGCTTTGCTGACCTGAATTTCAAGATGCTGGGACTGGTGTGGAACGGGGCCAATGAGCTGGGTTCAGGGCCAAACAACGATACCGGGCTCACTGCCTTTGGAAAGGAAGCAGTAAAGAGGATGGAGCAGGTGGGCATGATTGTGGACTGCTCCCATCTCAACGATGCAGGGTTTGAGGACCTGTTAAACATAGCAGAGCGTCCCTTTGTGGCATCCCATTCCAATGTCAGGGCCTGCTGCAGCCATCCCAGGAATCTTACGGACGCGCAGTTTAAGGAAATTGTGCGCCGTGGAGGCCTGTGCGGCCTGAACCTGTTCTCACGGTTCATAGACGACGATGACAATGGCAGCAAGGACTATCTGCTGCGTCACATCTACCACATGCTGGAGTTAGGCGGAGAGGACGTGATAGCCTGGGGCGGGGATATGGACGGCGAGATTACCTGCGACCCCGACCTGAACACGCCTTACGGGGTGGGACGGTTTGCGGACTATCTGGTGGAACACGGCATCGGGGAAGCGGCCGTGCAGAAGATTTTCTTTGACAATGCATACCGGTTCTTCAAGCAACAAGTTAAATGATGTTCTGAAAGGAAATACAATATGGAGACAATTAGCCTGAATATCAACGGGGTCTGCCGGGAACTGGCAGTGGGAAAGAACTGGACGCTGTTAAAGACGCTGAGGGACGGACTCAGGCTCACAGGAACAAAATGCGGCTGTGAGACAGGGGACTGCGGAGCCTGCATGGTCATCATAGACGGCGTAGCCACCCGCTCCTGCCTGGTAAAGGCTGTCAATCTGGAAGGTAAGGCCATTGAGACCATTGAGGGCCTTTCAGACGGCATCCATCTCCACCCAATCCAGCAGGCCTTTGTGGATGCCGGAGCCGTACAGTGCGGTTTCTGCATTCCCGGCATGATTATGTCAGCCAAAGCCCTTCTGGACCAGAACCCGGACCCAAGGGAGGAGGAGGTCAGAAAGGCCATTGACCCGAATCTGTGCCGCTGTACCGGGTATGACAATATAGTAAAGGCCATTTTACTGGCTGCCAGTCGGATGGGAGGAAACCGGAATGGACAATGAATACACTGTAATCGGAAAACCGAGACCCATAGGCGACGCTGCCTTAAAGGTGACGGGACAGAAGATATATGTAGGTGATATGGAACTGCCGGGAATGCTCTACGCAAAGGTGCTCTTAAGCACGGTTCCCCATGCCAGAATAAAGAGCATCGACACCTCCGCGGCTGAGGCGCTGCCCGGAGTAAAGGCGGTTGCCACCTACAAGAACACGCCCCAGGTGCGGTACAACAGCGCGGTCCGTTTTATTGAGCACAAGCTTCCGGACACGGAACGTATCTTTGACGACACCGTGCGCTTTGTGGGAGACAGGGTGGCTGCCGTGGCGGCGGAGTCCCCGGGCATAGCGAAAAAGGCAGTAAACCTGATTAAGGTGGAGTACGAAGCCCTCCCGGTGATTACCGATGTGGAGGAAGCCATAAAGCCGGAGGCCTGGCCCATTCATGAGGGAGGAAATATTGTGGGGACCTCCAGGGCAGAGGCAGGCAATGTGGATGAGGCCTTTCAGGAGTGCGATTATGTATTTGAGGACCGTTACACCACCCAGGCCATTCATCATGCGGCCATCGAGCCCCATGTTGCCATAGCTGACTTTGCTCCCAACGGAAAGCTGACCGTATACAGTCCATGCCAGAACACCTTTGCCTTCCGTGTTATCATGTCGCGTATCTTCGGCCTGTCCTATAACAGGATACGGATGGTGGCGCCGGCCATCGGCGGGGCCTTCGGAGGCAAGCTGGAGGTGACGGTGGAGCCTGTGGCAGCAGTGCTCTCCCAGATGACGGGAAAGCCTGTGAAGGTGGAGTACAACAGAAAGGAAAGCATTCTGTCCACCCGTGTGCGCCACGCTTCCGTAAACTATGTTAAAACAGGGTTCATGAAAGACGGAACCTTAAAGGCAGTGGATTTTAAAGTCTACACCAACACGGGAGCCTATGCTTCCAGCGCCCTGAATGTAAGCGGCGCCATGTCCCACAAGGTCTTTAAGGCATATAAAATTGACCACATGCGTTTCCAGTGCCAGCCCGTGTACACCAACACCGAGATAGCAGGAGCCATGAGAGGGTACGGCTCGCCCCAGGTCTATTTCGGATGGCAGAGACAGATGCAGAAGATTGCGGATTTCCTTCACATGGATATGGCGGCTCTGCAGATGAAGAACATGGTGGACCCGGACAGCTGCGACCCTATTTTCCACAAACCCCACGGCAATTCCAGGCCAAAGGACTGCTTAAAGAGGGCGCTGGAGCTCATTGACTATGAAGCCTGCCTGAAGGAGCAGGAGGCTACAAGAAATCAGGATATACGGATTGGGGTGGGCCTGGCTCTGGGAGTCCACGGCAACAACTGTGTAGGCGCCCACCGGGATGTGTCAACCCCCATGCTTAAGATGAATGAGGACGGATCCTGCATCTATTACACCGGCTCTCATGATATGGGTACCGATACGCTGGGGATGCAGATGCAGATTGTATCCGAGGTGCTGGGAATCAGCATGGACCGGATTGACTGCCTGGCAGCGGACACGGATGTGGTCCACTGGCACATTGGGGATTATTCCAGCCGGGGCGTGTTCGTGGCAGGAAGCGCAGCCAAGAAGACAGCTGAGGCCATGAAACGGGAATTGCAGGTTGAGGCAGCCAAGCTGTTAGAGACAGAGCCGGATGATATCGAGCTTCACCACGACAGGGCCTGGAGCAGGAAGAATGAGGAGAAAAACGCCTCCCTTCACGACGTGATGGTCCACTGCCAGTCCGTGAGCATGAGGGAGCTGATGGTGGCCGAGACTTACGAGGCAAAACGGGGAGCCACCTCCTACGGGGTACATATCGCCAAGGTGGAAGTAAACACCCTGACCGGAGAGGTAAGGCCCCTGGAATATGCAGCGGTCCACGATATCGGCCGCGCCATCAATCCCCTGATGCTTAAGGGACAGCTGGCAGGCGCCATACAGATGGGACTGGGTTACGGTCTTTGCGAGGATATGGCATATGACGGGGACGGAAAACCTCTGGTACAGACACTGAAAAAATACAAGGTGCTCCGGGCCTCCCAGATGCCAAAGCTATATATGGATTTCGTGGAAACCCCACAGGGAGAACCGGACGGTCCTTACGGGGCAAAGGCCCTGGGCGAGTGTCCTGTGGTTCCTGCGGCTCCCGCTGTGGTGAATGCCATCTGCAATGCGGTCCGCGGGGAAATCAATGAACTTCCGGCAAGGCCCGACCGGGTCCTGGCAGCCTTGGGAGATAAATAGATTTTATACGGTGCAGTGCGCTGCACCGGGAAAGGGGAAGAGAATATGGTAAAGATACTGGGAATCTGCGGCAGCCCGCGCCGCAAGTCCTGCTACAAGGCGCTGGAGACAGCCCTTGAAGCGGCTAAGAATGCAGAGGAAGGCGTGGAGGTGGAGCTGGTGGAGCTCCGCGCCAAGAAAATGAATTTCTGCATCCACTGCAACAAGTGCCTGCGGGATAAATCCGACCGCTGTACCGTGTTCAAGGACGATATGACGGAGCTGTACGACAAATTTTACGAGGCTGACGGCGTGATTATCGCGTCACCGGTCTACGAGATGAACATAACGGCCCAGCTGTGCACCTTCTTTGACCGGTTCCGCTCCGCATGGCTTAAGGGAGTGGAGGATCCTGATTTCTTCGCCCACAAGGTAGGGGCGGGAATCACGGTGGGCGGCACCAGAAACGGCGGCCAGGAGGCCACCATGAATTCCATCACCAACTTTTTCCTGACACAGGGAATGACGGTCTGTACAGGCGGCTCAGGGATGTATTCCGGCCCTATGCTGTGGAATCCCGGGGACGGATCCACGGAGATAGAGGACCCGGACGGATTCAGAAACTGTGAAATCCTGGGAAGGAAAATGGCTAAAATGTCCAGGATCATGAAAGAGGCAAGATTCTAGTATTTCGTAACTTGACAACTGATGTATAAAAACTTATAAAGGGGATATTTTTATGAAAATGCAATATGGATTTGACGACAAGGTTCCCGCCGGTAAGGCTGTACCTTGGGCCCTTCAATACGTGTTTACTATCTTTACAGGTTCTATGACAGGCTCCATCATGCTGGCAAGCGGTGCCGGAATGAACTCGGCCGACACGGCGTTTCTGATACAGTGCGGATTGTTTGCCTGCTGTATCACCACGCTGATTCAGTCTCTGGGAATCCGCATCGGCAAGTTTCAGATTGGCGCCAGGCTGCCCCTGGTATCTGCGGGAAGCTGGACCCTCATCACGCCAATGGTGCTGTTTGCCAATGATCCCAACATCGGAATTCCGGGAGCCTTTGGTGCTGCCTGTCTTGGCACGCTGCTCCTGTTCCTGCTGGGACCCATTGTGATTGACAAACTGTACAAATACTTTACGCCCGCAGTAACCGGTTCTGTGGTTCTGGCAGTGGGAATGTGTCTGATTCTCAATGCATGGAACGACATGGTGGATTACAACCCCACGGGACCGGACGCCATGAAGATGTTTTTAATCGGCATTGCCATCGCGGCAATCTGCGTCATTATCGACCATTTTGCAAAGGGAATTGTGCAGTCATTGGCAGTACTCATCGCCATGGTGGCAGGTTATGTGTTCTGTTCCGTAACAGGAATGGTAGATTTCTCCCAGGTGGGAAGCGCGGCCTGGGTAGCTGTCCCCAGACCTCTTAACTTTGGAATGACCGTAAATCTGGGCGCCGTAATCACCGTATTTATCATCCATATTGCAACCATCATGGAGAACTCCGGCAACACCACCGGTGTTGTCACTGCCACGGACGAGGGCCTTCCCACCAAGGAAACCTTAAAGGCATCTGTGCGCGGCGACGCCCTGGGCGGCGTGTTCTCCACCCTGTTTAACGCCCTTCCCATGTGTGTGGCGGCCCAGAACTCCGGCGTGGAGGTTATGTCCGGCGTGGCTTCCAGGTTTGTAACAGCCATTGCAGGCGTTATCTTCGGCCTCATGGCCATATTCCCCAAGTTCTCCCAGGTGCTGGCCCTGATTCCCAATCCGGTTTTAGGCGGCATCCTGCTGGTTACCTTTGGAAACATCATTGCCAGCGGTATCAAGGTTATTGGCTTTGACGAGAACAACAAGAGAAACTTTACCATCATCGCCCTGGCGGCGGCAGTGGGAATCGGCGGCAACTTTGCCCAGGCCGCAGGAACCCTTGCGTTCCTTCCCTCCACGGTAGTTACGCTGTTTACCGGTATTTCCGGTACGGCCATCACTGCCCTGGTACTGAATATCATTCTTCCCGGCGAAAAAAAGGAAGAGGCATAGAGGCAGAATATAACTGATAGGGAGGTCAAGATGGAATTAGTAGCATTAAACGTTAACGGAAGAACTTATAATATAGCAGTGGAAAAAAACTGGACCCTGCTTTACACCCTGCGGGAGGTTATGGACCTGACAGGCACCAAATGCGGATGCAGTACAGGTGACTGCGGCTCCTGCAAGGTCATCATTGACGGCGAGGCTGTCAACTCCTGTTCTGTGAGGGCAATGGATATGGGAGGGAAGGCCATTGAAACCATTGAAGGAATATCACCCGGCCATGTAAGCCTTCACCCCATCCAGCAGGCATTCATTGACTGCGGCGCCGTGCAGTGCGGTTTCTGCACTCCGGGCATGGTCATGGCTGCCAAGGCTCTTCTGGATAAGAATCCGGATCCAACGGAGGAGGAAATCAAGGAAGCCATGAAGGGAAACCTGTGCCGGTGTACCGGTTACGTGAAAATACTGGAGGCTGTTAAGCGTGCGGCCCAGGTCATGAGAAAGGAGGGAAGATAGCTATGTCATGTGAGATACCCAAGAATGGAATGATAGGAAAAAGCGTGCCGGTCAGGGATGCCGCCATGAAGGTGACAGGGCAGATGCGGTATGTGGCCGATATGAAGCTGCCCGGAATGCTGTATGCCAAGATTTTATTTTCACCCGTTCCCCATGCCAGGATTAAGTCCATTGACACCACCCAGGCCCAGGCTCTGGAGGGGGTCCATGCCGTTGTCTGCTACAAGGATTCTCCAAAGAACCGTTACAATGGAAACGGTGAGGATAAGGACATCAATCCCTCCGAGCTGGTGTTTGACCAGACCGTCCGCTTTGTGGGGGATAAGGTGGCGGCTGTGGCGGCCGACACAGAGGAGATTGCAAGAAAAGCCCTTTCCCTTATCTCTGTGGAATATGAGGAGCTTCCCTTCTATCTGGATCCGGAGGAAGCCATGAAGGAGGACGCCTACCCCATTCATCAGGGCGGCAATATCATCATGGAATCCAATAACTCCGGCGGTGACGTGGACGGCGCCATAAGGGATGCGGACCATGTTTTCCGGCACAGATACGAGATGCCGGCCGTGAACCACTGTTCCCTTGAGACACATGTCTCCATTGCGGAGTATGATGCGGACGGCAAGCTGACCGTGTGGACGCCTACCCAGGATGCCTTTGGCCAGAGAATCAATCTGCAGCGTATTTTCGAGCTGCCCATGAGCAAGATACGCGTTATCAGTCCGGTGATGGGCGGCGGCTTCGGCGGCAAGATTGACCTGGTCACAGAGCCGGTGACAGCCCTCTTAGCCATAAAGACCGGCCGTCCCGTGAAAATGGTCTACAACAGGACCGAAGAATTCTGCTGTACCCGCACCCGCCATGCTGCCAAGGTGGATTTAACCATGGCAGTGAAAAAGGACGGAACCATCACTGCAGCCGATGAGACCATGATCTTAAACGCAGGCGCCCACACCAGCGCCACCATGTCCGTGTGCTGGGCGGCAGGGGGCAAGTTCTATAAGCTCTTAAAGACCCGCAATATGAGATGCCGGGGAATACCGGTATATACCAATACGCCGGTGGCTTCCGCCATGAGGGGATTTGGTTCCCCGCAGCAGTTTTTCCCTGTATCGTCCATGATGAACGAGATTGCCCAGAGCCTGCGCCTGGACCCGTCTGACGTGTTCCTTAAGAACCTGGCGGATCCCTTTGAGGCGGCCTGCAATGACGGGGAATCCTTTGGCAACTTCCGCCTGAAGGACTGCGTGGTCCGCGGACGGGAGCTCATCGACTGGTACGAGGCCAAAAAGCAGATGGAGGCATCCAGGAAGGAGAAGGGCCGCTACCTCATAGGAGTGGGCATGGCCTGCGGTTCCCACGGAACATCCATGTTCCCCTTCATGCCGGATATCACGGGCATCACCATCAAGATGAACGAGGACGGGACCATCGTGTTTACCACCGGAACCTCGGATATGGGAAATGGATCCGTGACCACCCAGTGCATGCTGATTTCCGAGGTGCTGGGCATCCCGCTGGACCATATCGCCTACATAAAGACGGACACGGACGCGGCCATGTCGGATCTGGGAGCCTACGCGTCCAGAGGCACCTACACCAGCGGCCACGCGGCAGTGAAAACAGCCCAAATCATGCGTGACAAGATAGCTGTACTGGCGGCAGAGCTTCTGGATACCACCACGGATAACCTGGATTTCCACGACGATGCAGTGTGGTGCGTGGATATTCACAGGAAGTTTGTCAGCATGAAGGAGATTGCGGTTCATGCCAGGGAAAAGCATCAGGAGGATTTAAGCTGCTCCTATATGTTCCACTCAGAGGCAGGCCCCATGAGCAGCGGAGCCCATTTTGCAAAGGTGCAGGTGGACACGGTCACCGGCGGGATTAAGGTTCTGGAATACGCCGCAGTCCATGACGTGGGACGGGTGGTGAATCCAATGGGCATCACCGGACAGCTGGAGGGCGGTATTTCCATGGGTCTGGGCTATGCCCTCTGCGAGGAAATGAAGCTGGACAGCACGGGCAGGAACCAGACCAGCAGTTTCAAGAAATACCACATCCTTAACGTGAAGGAAATGCCGAAGCTTTCCGTGGATTTCCTGGACTCCGAGGAGGAGACAGGTCCTTACGGAGCCAAGTCCATCGGAGAGTGCGCCGTTGTTCCGGTGGCGCCGGCCATAGCCAACGCAGTGTCCAATGCAGTGGGCAGGCAGTTTTACAAGCTTCCCATCCGTCCGGAGGACGTGCTGGAGGCATTGTCATTGGCAAAATAGGAGCGTCCGGACCGTTTTTAAGAACCGGAACCAGATTATAATAACAGATGGATACAATGTCCCGCCGCAGCCAAGCATTTGCTGCGGCGGGACATTGCTGTCTCAGATATGCCGCGGTATGTTGTAAGGGATTCCCATGTTAAATCTTAAATACAAGGTAGATATCTGTATGATTTGGTAGTACAATAAACGGAGTTCCGTTAAAACAACAGGGGGTTTCTGCCTGGGAAGGCGGGAAACCGGAAGAATGAAAGCAGGAGGGACACAATGATACCGGACAGAGAGAGGGCAAATAAAGAGCTTAAGTGGGCGGCGGATTTAAATCCGGGACCCTGGAAGGAGCATTCCCTGTACGTGGCAGCTGCCTGTGAGAGCATAGCTTCCAGGTGCAGCCACATGGACCGGGACCGGGCCTATGTGCTGGGCCTCCTTCACGATACAGGCAGATATGCGGGCCGGACATCGGAGCGCCATCTGTTAGACGGATACCGCAGATGCATGGAACACGGATGGGAGGAGGCTGCCAGAATCTGTATGAGCCATGCGTTCATGATACAGGATATAGGCACGTCCATTGGTGAGTTTGACGTGACGCCCCAGGATTATGAATTTATGAAGGAATTCATTTCCGGGGCAGTCTATGACGATTATGACCGTCTGGTACAGCTCTGCGACAGCCTGGCCCTGCCTACGGGATTCTGTCCTCTGGAAACCAGGTTCGTGGACGTGACCATCCGGTACGGGGTTCATCCCAGCACCATTCCCCGGTGGAAAAGGGTGCTGGAAATAAAGGATTATTTTGAAGAACAGATGGGATGCACCATCTATGAAGCGCTGCCCTGCGGGGGAAGGCTGCAGCATTTATAAGGAGGTACAAATGATATACACATTTCCCCACTATTACAATCATTTTAAATGTACTGCGTCCGGCTGTCCGGACACCTGCTGCGCGGGATGGGGCATCATGATTGACAGCGCATCCCTTAAGAAGTACAGGAACATGGACGGACCCTTTGGCAGCAGGCTCCATAATTCCATTCATTGGAAGGAAGGTTCCTTTAAGCAGTACCATGGACGGTGCGCGTTTTTAAATGAGGAAAATCTATGCGACATCTACAGTGAGGCCGGGCCGGAGTACCTGTGCCGTACCTGCCGCACATATCCCAGGCATATAGAAGAATTTGAGGGATGCAGGGAAATGACGCTCTGCCTTTCCTGCATAGAGGCGGCAACAATCATATTGGGCTGTGAGGAACCGGTGCGGTTTCTTACCAGGGAGGATGAGCGCCAGGAGACATATGAGGACTTTGACTTCTTTCTCTTTACCAAGCTGATGGATGCCAGGGAACTGGCACTGGATATCCTCAGAGACCGTACCTGGTCTTGGGAAGACAGGACATCCATGTGCCTGGGACTGGCCCACGACCTTCAGGCCCGTATCAGAAAAGGGCGGCTCTATGAGGCGGACGGGCTTATAGAGCGGTACCGCAGGGCGGCGGGGCGCAGACGGCTTCCTTCAGGCTGGGACAGGGCGTCCTGTTCCAGGTATGAGGTCATGGAGGAGGCCTTTTCCCTGTTTTCCGAAATGGAGGTTCTGGGAAAGGACTGGCCGGCCTTTGTCTCCGGGATGAAGGCAGCTCTTTACGGGAAGGGCAGGCAGGCATATGAGACGCGGCGCAGGGCATTCCTGGAAAGTGAGATTGGAAAACGGCTGCCGGTGCTTAAGGAACAGCTCATGGTGTATTTTGTGTTCACCTATTTCTGCGGGGCTGTTTACAACGGGAATCCCTATGGAAAAATGAAGATGGCGGCAACAGCCACCCTGCTGATTGAGGAGCTGGCCCAGGCTCTGTGGACAGACCAGGGCGGCAGGCTTACTTTTTTGGATTTTGCGGATGGGGCCCACCGGTTTTCCCGGGAAGTGGAACACTCGGATTCCAATAAGGCAGTGTTGGAGGAAGCAGTGGTCAGGCGGCCGGGATTTGCCCTCAGGCGTCTGCTGGCCGCGGTGGAAAGTGATGGCAGTGGAGAGTGACGGCAGGAGAGTGACGGCAGCCAGAAAACAATGGACAATCTTGTGAAATGGATTTATAATGAAAATTAGGTTTAGAAATATTGGAAGGAGAACAAAAAAATGAGTGAATGTAACCATGACTGCGGCTCCTGCAGTGCAAACTGCGACAGCCGCAAGGCAGATAAAAGTGAGTTCCTGGAGGCACTGAATCCGGCCAGCTCCGTAAAGAAAGTAATTGGCGTTGTCAGCGGCAAGGGGGGCGTGGGCAAGTCCTTAGTCACCTCCATGCTGGCAGTGAGCATGAACCGCAAGGGCAAGAAAACAGCTGTCCTGGACGCTGACATTACAGGTCCGTCCATTCCCATGGCCTTTGGAATCGGCAATGAGGGCGTGGCCACATCACCTGACGGCAAACTGATGCTTCCGGCCAAGTCCATGGAAGGCGTGGAAGTCATGTCCGCCAACCTGCTTCTGGATAAGGATACGGATCCGGTTATCTGGAGAGGCCCTGTGATTGCGGGAGCCGTGAAACAGTTCTGGTCTGAGACCTTATGGCAGGATGTGGATTATATGTTCGTGGATATGCCGCCGGGCACAGGCGATGTACCCCTGACCGTATTCCAGTCCCTGCCTGTGGACGGCATCATCATTGTCACCTCACCGCAGGAACTGGTTGGAATGATTGTAGCCAAAGCAGTGAACATGGCAAAGAAGATGGATATCCCCATTGTGGGAGTTGTGGAAAATATGAGTTATCTGGAATGTCCCGACTGCGGCAAACGCATCAGCGTATTCGGAGAAGGCCATGTAGAGGAAATCGCGGCAGAGCACGGCATCAAGGTCCTGGCTCAGATACCAATTGATCCTGCCATTGCCCAGATGGTGGATGCAGGACGGGTGGAATATCTTGAAATGCCGTGGTTTGATGAGGCTGTAAAGGCAGTCGAGGCATTATAAAAAACTGCGGCAGCAGTAAACCATAGATAATGAGGTGAACCGATGAACATTAACATCAATCCCAACAGTGAGCTTCATCAGTCCATCGTCAATGTACCGGATATGGTCCAGGTGCCGGAGATGTGGGTTGACCAGGCTCGCCAGTTCCAGCAGGCTATGATGAGGTATACCTGTGCAATCAGGGAGGTCAAGACAAAGCTGGAAGTGTTGAACGACGAGCTGTCCGTAAAGAACCAGCGCAATCCCATCGAGATGATAAAGTCCCGTGTGAAGAAGCCCAAGAGCATAGTGGAAAAGCTGCAGCGCAGGGGATTCGAGATATCATTGGAGTCCATGGAGAAAAATCTGGATGATGTGGCCGGAATCAGGATTATCTGTTCCTTCCTGGATGATATCTATGAAGTGGCGGATATGCTGATAAGGCAGGATGATGTAAAGGTGATTGCGGTGAAGGATTATATTCAGAATCCCAAGCCCAACGGATACCGGAGCTACCACATGATTATCGAGATACCGGTGTTCTTCTCCGACAGCAAGAAGCCTATCCGTGTGGAGGTGCAGATACGTACCATTGCCATGGACTTCTGGGCCAGCCTGGACCATCAGTTAAAGTATAAGAAGTCCTTTATTGACGACAACGGAGAAATCAGCGAGGAACTGAAGCAGTGTGCGGAGGTCATTGCCGGCACAGACGTGAAGATGCTGGAGATACGCAAGAAAATTGAAGCCCAGGGCGTCACGGTGCGCAGGGACTGACAGAGACTGTAAATCAGATAGTTCAGACAGGCTCTAGTAGAGATAGTAAGACAGGGTTTCCGTTATGCGAAACCCTGTTTTTCTATAGAGATGCAGGGCAGGTTCATTGGAGCCGGATACCTGGAGGCAGATCCGCCGGATACCCTCACGCTCCAGATAGCGGATGAGCTGTATGAGAAAACAGCTGGCCAGCCCCCGGCGTCGCAGGGCCGGAGCGGTCTCCAGGCTGTACAGGTATGCGGCGGTGCTGTTCAGGGAAAGACGGCAGGTAACGCAGGCGTCCGGCGTGCTGTCTGTACCGGAGGTGTTATCCTGGGCGGTGCTGTGAACTTTGCTCCGGGCGGTGCTGTGAGCTTTGTTACGGGCGGTGATGTCATCCCTGTCCTGGGAAGTTATGCCATCCTTGTCCGGGGAGGGATGGTCCCCCGGCCTTCTGGCGCAGATGAGCAGCCCTTCTAGAGTTGGGCGGATGTCCATGTCCAGTTCCATATCCTGCTTTCTGCCATCCGCTCCGTCCGACGCTCTGTTCGGCAGGGAGGCGTGGGAGGCGGATTTTCCATCCTTAGAAGAATCGGCTGCTGTATTATATTCCATCATATATTCTTCATTCCAAAGCTCTGCCCCCAGTTCCCGGAGAGCGGCCGTGGCCGCCGGGCACTTGTTGTCGGTTACAAGGCAGAGTTCCGGCTCGCCCAGGGCCTCGCTGTACTGGCAGACCTGTTCCAGGAGCGCAGAAAAATATCCCTTTCTTCTAAAATCCGGGTGTGTGAAAGCATAGCATTCCCACATTGTTTCCTCTGTTTTATACACGGCCAGGAAGGCAGCCGCAGTGGCGTCCTCCTCCAGAAGCCAGTATTCATCCCCGTCCTCAGGGCAGGAAAGACTCAGGCCGTCCGTGAGGCGGCACAGGGCCGAAATCCTGCGTATATCTTCCTGTTCTTTCCGGGATAATGTGGTTGTATGGGTGATATTTGTATGAGTCATATTCGTACGAGTCAGATTTGTATGTGCGGTATTGGTATGCATCATATTCATGCGGGCGCGGCCTCCTGGATTCTTACCTTTGGACTTTCCTATATTGTAGGGCAGTAAGGCGTTCATTGCAATGGCAAGATTGTATTTCTTGTGTATTTATCTGTATTCTGGTTGATTATGGAAAAATGCAGTGGTAGAATAAAGGCCGTGCGAATTTCAAACATAATCGGAGCATGGCTTAAAACACGCTCTAACGCAGCAGGAGGAAACAAAAGATATGAGATATGTAAAACAGATAGGAATTATCCTGGGCATAACCCTGGCGGGAGAGATATTGAATCATGTGGTGCCCCTGCCTGTGCCGGCCGGTGTGTACGGCCTGTTCATCATGCTGGCAGCCCTGATGTGCGGGGCCGTGAAGCTGGAGAGCGTGGAGGGCACGGGTAATTTTCTCATGGATACCATGACCATGATGTTTATACCGGCAACGGTTGGGATTGTGGAATGTATCGGAGAGGTGAAGGCAGTTCTGGTGCCCTTTCTGATAATCATAGGAATATCCACCCTTCTGGTCATGGCAGTGACCGGATGCATGGCCCAGTGGGTCATGGGCAGAAAACACAGCGGGGAGGAGCAGTGACATGAGGGAAGGCATACGGTTGATACTGGAACAAACACAATATTTCGGTCTTGTGCTCAGCATAGGCGCCTATCTGTTTGCCTGCTGGCTTAAGAATAAAACAAAACTGGCTATCCTGAATCCTCTTCTGGTGTCGGCAGCCCTGATTATTGCCTGCATTCTGGGAGTAGGAATGGATTATGAAACATATAATAAAGGTGCATCCTATCTCAGCTGGCTCCTTACGCCGGCCACGGTCTGTCTGGCAATCCCATTGTATAAGCAGCTGCATCTGCTGAAGAAACATGCTGACGCCGTGGCGGTGGGCATCACATCGGGGGTGGTCACCAGTGCGGTGAGTATTTTCCTCATGTGCAAGGTGCTGGGTATGGCCCATGTCCACTACGTGACACTGCTTCCCAAGTCCATTACCACGGCCATCGGAATGGGTATCAGCGAGGAAGCAGGAGGCATCGTAACACTGACGGTCATGAGCATCATACTTACAGGGGTGTTAGGCAATATGGCCGGGGAGACCGTGTTAAAGCTTTTAAAGGTCCGCCATCCCGTTGCCAAGGGCCTGGCCATGGGAACCAGCGCCCATGCGGTGGGGACGGCCAAGGCCCTGGAGATGGGAGAAATCGAGGGCGCCATGAGCAGTCTCTCCATTGCGGTGGCAGGGCTGATGACGGTTATTGTGGTTCCTCTGGCAGCGAATTTAATTTAGCGTGTAATTTAAAATAATGTATATTTAATTGAGCGCCCATTTAATATTGTATTGGAAGGAGTGTGTTCTGCATGAAAAAACGAAGCGAAGCAGATAGTAAGTATACCTGGAAACTGGAGGATATGGTGGCGGAGGACAGCCAGTGGGAACAGATGTTTAAAGAGGCTTCCGGGGAAATAAGCGAATATGCTTCCTACAAGGGAAGACTGGCCGAGTCCGCGGATACCCTGTATGCCTGCCTCTTGTTCGACGACAAGCTTTCCCAGAAGATAGAGCGTCTGTATGTCTATGCCAGGATGCGTTCCGACGAGGATACCACCGTGCAGAGATACCAGGATATGTTTTCCAGGGCCCAGACGCTGTCCTACCGGGCAGCTGAGAACAGCTCCTTCCTGGTGCCGGAAATTCTGTCCATGGACCGGGAGCTTCTGGAACAGTATATGGCGGCGGATAACGGCATAGGCCATTTTAAACGGGCGCTGGAAATCATTCTTGCCAGGCGGGATCACACCCTGTCCGGCGAGATGGAAGAGCTTCTGGCCCAGTCCTATGACGCCACCCAGGGCGCCAGCCAGATTTTTACCATGTTCAACAATGCGGATGTGAAGTTCCCCGTTATCACGGGGGAGAGTGGGGAGGGAATCCAGATTACCCACGGCAATTACATTTCCCTGATGGAGAACCAGGACCGCAGGATACGCAAGGATGCATTCGAGGGGTTATACAGTGTGTATGAACAGTTTTCCAATACTCTGGCAGCTGCATTTTCCTCCAATGTGAAGCAGGCCGTATTCTACGCAAAGGCAAAGAAGTATGCCTCCAGCCGGGAGTATTACCTGGCTGACAACGAGGTTCCTGAGCTGGTCTACGACAATCTGGTGAAGGCAGTGCGGGAAAATATCGTGAAGCTTCATGAATACACCCGGGTACGGAAGGATGTGCTGGGAGTGGATGAGCTTCACATGTATGACCTTTATGTACCCATGGTGGCAGCGGCTGACCGCCGTTACACCTATGAGGAGGCAAAGTCCATTGTGCTGGAGGGCCTGGCTCCGCTGGGAGAGGAATATCTGTCCTTGTTAAAGCAGGGATTTGACAGCCGGTGGATTGATGTCTATGAAAATGAAGGCAAGCGCAGCGGCGCTTATTCCTGGGGGACCTACGGCAGCCATCCCTATGTGCTGCTGAATTTCCATGGCACCCTTAACGATGTGTTTACCCTGGCCCATGAGATGGGACATTCCATCCATACCTGGTATTCCGACAGGAACCAGCCGTTTACCTATGCCGGGTATAAGATATTTGTGGCAGAGGTGGCATCCACCTGCAACGAGGCGCTTCTGATACGCCATCTCCTTAAGAAGGCAGGCAGCAGGGAGGAAAAGGCATATCTGCTGAATCATTTCCTGGAGAGCTTTAGGGGAACCCTGTTCCGTCAGACCATGTTTGCGGAGTTTGAGGATATGGCCCATAAAAAGGCGGCCAGAGGAGAGAGCCTGACGGCTGAGAGTCTGTGCAGTATCTACCGCCAGCTGAATGCAGACTATTTCGGGCCGGCCATGACAGTGGACCGCCAGATTGATTATGAGTGGGAGAGGATTCCCCATTTCTATACACCTTTTTATGTATATCAGTATGCCACGGGATTCTCAGCAGCCGTGGCCATCAGCAGCCGCATTATGAGCGGGGAACCAGGCGCGCTGGAAGGGTATAAGAAGTTCTTAAGCGGAGGCTGCTCCATGAAGCCAATCGATCTTCTGAAGCTCTGCGGTGTGGATATGTCCACCACCCGGCCGGTGGATGAAGCCCTTGGTTTCTTCGGGGAGCTGATTGAGGAATTTAAGAAGTGTATCCATACAAATGAATGATTGAGGGAAGAACATGAATCAGAGTGCAGCAAAAAGCCGTGAACAGGGAAAGCAGATAAAAAAGCGGATTGACTTGACGGAAGGGAGTCCGGGGCGCCGCCTTCTCCTGTTTGCCCTTCCCATGATTCTGGGAAACCTGTTCCAGCAGTTTTACAACATGGCGGACTCCATGATTGTGGGCAATTTTGTGGGCGAGGACGCGTTGGCGGCTGTAGGTGCTTCCTATGCCCTGACCAATGTGTTTATTATGATAGCCATAGGGGGAGGAAACGGCGCGTCGGTTTTGACATCCCAGTATCTGGGAGCCAGGCAGCACGGAAAAATGAAAACCTCCATTTCCACGGCCCTGATCACCTTCCTCTTTGTGAGCATTCTGCTGGGGAGCGCGGGATTATACCTGAACGGCCTCATACTGGAGTCTCTTAAGACACCGGCCAATATCATGGGCCAGGCAAAGCTGTACCTTGGAATTTACTTCCTGGGAATGCCTTTCCTGTTTATGTACAATGTTCTTGCCGCCATATTCAATGCCATGGGGGATTCCAGGACGCCTCTGTACCTTCTCATATTTTCATCCATCCTGAACGTGGTTCTGGACATTATATCTGTCACATGGCTGGGGATGGGGGTGGACGGTGTGGCCATTGCCACTGTCATGGCCCAGGGAGTATCCGCCCTGATATCCTTCGGCATCCTGATGAAAAAATTAAGGGGATATGAGCAGGAGGACGGGGATAGTTTCAGGCTCTACGACAGCAGCATGTTAAAGGCAGGGACCAGAATTGCGGTGCCGTCCATTCTCCAGCAGTCCATTGTATCCATCGGAATGCTGCTGGTCCAGTCCGTGGTCAATGGGTTTGGCTCCGCTGCCCTGGCCGGTTACTCAGCGGGAAGCAGAATTGAGTCCATCTGCGTGGTGCCCATGATTGCAACAGGCAACGCCGTAGCCACCTTCACGGCCCAGAACATCGGCGCCGGGAAGATGGAGCGGGTGAAGGAGGGGTACAGGGCCAGCTACGGCATTGTAGCCGGTTTCTCCGCCATCATAGCCGTGATAGTGGTGCTTCTTAACGGCCCGATCATAACCTCCTTCCTGGGAGACGGCATGAGCCGGGAAGCCTATGGGGCGGGCACGGGATACCTGTCCTTTATCGCCTACTTCTTTGTGTTCATCGGTATGAAGGCGTGTACGGACGGAGTTCTGCGAGGCTCCGGGGATGTGCTGGTATTTACCATTGCCAATCTGGTGAATCTGACCATACGTGTCTACGCAGCCTTTCATTTTGCTCCCATATGGGGTGTGGCAGCCGTGTGGTACGCGGTCCCCATGGGCTGGATTGCCAATTATGTCATATCCTTCAGCCGTTACCTCACAGGAAAATGGAGGGATAAAAAGGTTATATAAGGAAGCGGAAGGGCTGCATCACAAAGCCCACCACCTTCCAGGCCGCCCTTTTATACGCCGGGACATCTGCAATGGTCAGATGTTCCGGTATTTCATATGTTCCGTCCGGCAGGAGACGTCGGCAGTCCTTCTGGTAGGAGACCATGTATTCTTCCAGCTGGGCTGTCAGCTCCGGGCTCTGGATGACCAGCATAAGCTCTGTGTCCAGATAGGTGCTGCGCAAATCGAAATTGTAGGAGCCCACGGCGCACAGCTCATCGTCAATGACAAGGGATTTGCCATGATAAGAGAGACCGCCGTCATATTCCAGAATCTCCATGCCCGTATCCCCAAATGCGTCCCTGTGCATGGGATAATCGCTGGAGGCAAAAAAATTGTCGCCGTTTTCAACTGAATTAATCATCATGGTCACCGGCACCCGAGCCGTGATTTCCTTCATGGTATCGTACATATAGTCATTGAATACAGCATAGGGAGTGTGGATCAGCACACTCCTTTTTGCGTCCTTCATAAGAACAGACATGGTGTGAAAGACCACGGGTTCCTTTCCGTAGATGCCGGTGGGGTTGGACACCAGGGTGATTTTCCCCGTGGGAACCGTGTTGGAACCGTAATACTCCAGGGCCTTTGACTGATTGGCGGTCAGGGATAAGGCCGGGAACAGGGGGGGAGCGGTATCCGGGGCGTCCGGGATATCCGGGGCGGCGGGGTAATCGTCATCGTTGATACTTGAATCCATGGGCAGGGCCGGACAGCCGGGCTGGCCGGGCGCGGCGGTGCAGCTGGCAGAATCCTCCTCACTGTCAAACAGATCCGGATATTGGATGGCCAGGACCTTATACCGCTCCCTCAGCATGGCCGCCGCGTTCCGGACAGAGGTCCTGTCACCGGTCTTTTCGCTGTCATGGAACAGGGAGGACACATCCAGATTCCATACCTGCTCAAAGTAATCTTCCACCTGATACAGAGAGCTGTCCTTTCCCCTGTCTGTGCCGTGGGCTGTATTGTAGACCAGGACTTCGCGGTCATGGCTTCTGGAATCCGTGGGATAGGAACCGATGAAATAATCAAAGGTATTCCGGCCGCCCAGTATATATCCATAATCATCCACAATCACATACTTGTCATGCATCCTTCCCTGGGTTTTCCACGGAAGCAGGGGATTCATTTTGTTGTAAATCTTGATTTCAATGTTCGGATGGCTGGAGAGGGCATAAAAAAGCTTGCTGGGCTCCATGCGCACCAGGCCGGAGAAACCGTCCACCAGTATCTTTATGCTGACTCCCTGGTCCGCCTTGTGGAGCATGACTGCCATCAGATCCCTGGGGCTCTCGCCATCCCTGAAATCAAAGGTGGACAGTATAATCCGTTCCCTGGCCAGGTTCATGAGGCGCATCCGTTCATCCCAGGCGCTCTGATTGGTTTCCAGTATCATGGCGCGGTCCCGGCTGTCTCCCTCCTGATAGAAGTTCTCAGCCGATACCGTATCTTGTGTTTCCTGGGAAATTGGCTTATAGTGATAGAAGGGAGCTGTGGCTCCAATCACCAGATACATCAGTATCAGGAAAAAGAGTGAGAGGACAGGGTGCTTTTTAATCCATGTAATACACCTGCATATCATAAGAAACTCCTTTTATGTGCATACTTTTAGTACTGCGGATAGCGGGCGCCGTGTGCACAAGGACCTGCGATACGCTGTACCAGTGATAATATAGGTACTATACTAAGAAAAACAGGGAAAGTCAATTCATAGAACAGGAGGACAGGACATGGCGCAGACGCTTTACTATAACGGCACCATTCTTACCATGGAGGACAGGTGCCCCCAGGTGGAAGCCGTGCTGACAGAAGACGGAAGAATCCTGGAGACAGGAACATGGGAAAAGGTAAAGGAAAGAGCAGGGGATAAGGCCCGCAGGCTGGATCTTCAGGGAAGGGTGATGATGCCGGGCTTTATAGATTCCCACAGCCATTTTACGGCCTGCGCCAGCCACACAATGGAAGTGGACCTGGGCGGGGCGGGCAGTTTTGAGGACATGATAACATGCATCCGGCAATACATTGAAGATAAGAAGATTCCAGAGGGAAAATGGGTCACTGCGTCCGGATATGACCACAACCGCCTGAAGGAACACAGCCACCCCCGCAGGAAGGTCCTGGACCAGGCAGCGCCTCAGAATCCATTGATACTGAAACACCAGTCAGGCCACATGGGGGTGTTTAACACCATGGCTCTCAACCTTCTGGGTGTGACCGGACAGACACAGGCGCCTCAGGGAGGCGTCATAGAAATGGAGGGCGGGCTTCCCACCGGATATATGGAGGAAAATGCATTTTTGGGCTTCCAGGGACGCATCCCCATGCCGTCGGCAGAAGATTTCCTGACTGCCTACGGCCGCGCCCAGGAGCTCTATGCTTCCTATGGAATCACCACGGTCCAGGAGGGACTGATGGCAAGCCAGCTGGTGCCGCTGTACCAGATGCTGCTGAAATCAGGACTTTTAAAGCTGGATTTAATTTCCTTTATGGATATACGGGACAGCGATGCTGCACGGACGGCATTTGAAAGCCATATAAAGAACTATAAGGGGCATATGAAGATAGGCGGGTACAAAATGTTCCTGGATGGATCGCCCCAGGGAAGGACGGCATGGATGCGTACGCCCTATCTGCCGGAAACACCGGATGCAGAGGAAAAGGCACAGGCGGATGCATTTCCCCGGACCCGGGCAACAAAAGAGGATTACTGCGGTTATAATACCCTGGAGGACAGCCAGGTAAAGGAAAATATTTTAAAGGCAGAGCTGGAAGACATGCAGCTTCTGGCCCATTGCAACGGTGACAGGGCGGCAGAGCAGTACATGGATATGCTGGAGGCAGTTTACAGGGAACTGGGGAGCGGGAACAGCAGGAAGCCTGGTTTTTACAGGGGCGATATCCGTCCGGTAATGATTCATGCCCAGCTTCTGGGGCTGGATCAGCTGGAACGGGTAAAGAGACTGGAAATCATTCCCTCCTTTTTCCTGGCCCATGTATACCACTGGGGGGACATCCACGTCCGCAATTTTGGTCAGGAGCGGGCGGGACGCATCAGCCCGGCTGCATCGGCCCTGAAGGAGGGCATCTGTTTCACCCTGCACCAGGACAGCCCGGTTATTATGCCGGACATGATGGAGACTCTGTGGTGCGCCGTAAACCGGCGTTCCAGGGAGGGTAAGGTGCTGGGACCGGAGGAGCGCATTCCGGTGCGGGATGCGCTTAAGGCAGTGACGGTCAACGGGGCATACCAGTATTTTGAAGAAAATGAGAAGGGAACCGTCACGCCCGGGAAAAAGGCGGATTTTGTGGTGCTGGAACAGAATCCTCTGGAAACAGGGGCAGATGAGATACGAAATATCAGGGTGCTGGCAACCATCAAGGAGGACCGGCTTTTGTGGAAAGCATAGGATGAAAGAAAGAATATAAAAGAACTAAAAAGGACACAGCCGGGATGGGGGATTCACGGCTGTGTCCTTTATTAGGGATAATATATATATAAAAGGAGTTGGGCATTCAATGATGATTACAGAATATCAATATACTTGGGTGTCTCCTCCACCTTGGGCGCATCCTTTGGCACCTGAAGCCTCAGTATGCCGTTTTCAAAACCAGCCTTGATATCTTCCTGGCGAATCTGCTCGCCTACAAAGAAGGTTCTCTTACATGAACTGGTATAGCGCTCCTTGTGAATCAGGGTGCCCTTGTCATCCTTGCCCTCGCTGGACTTGGTTATATCAGCGCTGACAGTCAGATACCCGTCCTTAAGCTCTGCTCTGATATCCTCTTTTTTGAATCCGGGAAGTTCAATCTCTAAAATATAGTTTCCATCCTTCTCCATGATGTCGGTACGCATCACCGGAAGCTTCTTGGCCTCCTCACCCTTTTCGGAGGCGCTGGTAAAGAATGGGTCATTGAAAAAGTCATCAAATAAATTAAGTCCGTAGTTTCTTCTTGGTATTAACATCATCGTTATATCCTCCTCGCTCATAGAACTGTTTGGTTTCATTTGCTTTATGCTTGTATTATAGCACGATTGTTAGCACTGTCAAGAGGTGAGTGCTAATAAAATTATAAAAAAAGTATGAAGTATATTAAGAGAGCATTTGCAGCCTGTACGCAGCATATCCTGCGGCCTTCAGAGAAAAAACATAGAACCGTAAGCAGGGATTAAAGTAAAACGTGGAAGGATATGGTAAAGTAATCATAAGGTTTCCGCATATCTGCGGCAGGGAGGGGAATATGATGAAACATTTGATGCAAATGATAACGAAAAGGAAAAGGAAGTATCTGGGAGCTGGGCTGCTTCTGACAGCCATATTTTTATCTGCGCTCACATCCGGGTGTGCTTTAAATGGCCTTCATAAGGGTACCCAGGATCTTACCCGGAATATACCCAAGGAAGAAGTGGAGACAGTGGATATGATGGAGCCATCCTATGAATCTGTAAATCCACGGAAGGAACTTACAGAATTTTCTCTGGAACTTCTGAGTGAAAACCTGTCCCATGGCAATTGCCTGATTTCGCCTCTTTCCATTGTCTCCGCCCTGGGAATGACTGCAAATGGAGCGGAGGGCAGCACGCGGGCGCAGATGGAACAGATGATGCATACGGATACGGCTGTCCTGAATGATTATCTGAAGGCATACACAGATTATATGCCCAACAGCGAGGCCTGCCAGGTCAACATAGCGAATTCCATATGGTTCAGGGACAGGGACAGCCTGGCTATAAATGAGGATTTTCTTAAAACCAGCCGGAATTATTACGATGCATCTATATTTGAGGCTCCCTTTGACGCGGGCACAAGGGATGACATCAACAGCTGGGTAAAGAAGGAAACCAACGGCATGATTCAGAAACTGCTGGAAGAGGCGCCGCCCCGGGACGCGGTTATGTATTTGGTCAATGCGCTGTCCTTTGACGGGGAATGGCGGGATATCTATAAAAAGAACCAGATACATAAAGGAACATTTAACGCGGAAAACGGGGAACACCAGTCCGCGGAGTTCATGTATTCCACAGAAGCAGTCTATCTTGAAAATACATTGGGGAGGGGATTCCTAAAACCATATGGGGACGGCGCCTATGCATTTGCCGCGGTCCTGCCTGATGAGGGTATGACGATGAAGGAGTTCCTGGAGAGGTTAAAGGAAAATGGGATTACAGATCTTCTTGAACAGACCCGTAATAAAACCGTCTGTGTCAGATTGCCAAAATTTACAGTGGAATACAATGTGGTTCTCAACGAGTCCCTGACGGAATCCGGAATGAAAGATGCATTTGACAGCCAAAAAGCGGATTTTTCCTCCATGGCCCATTCAGATAATGATAATATTTATATAAGCAAAGTGATTCACAAGACTAAAATTGATGTGGACGAAAAAGGGACAAAAGCAGGGGCAGTGACGGCAGTTGAGGTATCGGAGGGCAGTGCCGTTCAAACAGAGGAACCAAAGGAGGTTTTTCTTGACAGACCGTTTTTCTATATGATTATAGATACCAGACAGAACTTTCCTCTTTTTATGGGCTGTCTGATGCAGCTGGAATAAAACGGATTTTCCCAAAACGGATTTCCCCAAAATTGATTTCCCCAAACCGGATTCTGTGCATTCTATGGAATTGCTGCCTGCGGGCTTGAAAAAAAGTGAAGGATTGTATAAGATATATCGTAAGGCTTGTTTTAAATATAATTTGACCTTATGAGAAGACGAGGAAAACCACATGAAATCACAGATTACCATGAAGGATATGGCACAGCATTTTAATGTGTCCCTTAATACAATCCATAAAGCGATTTATGGAAAGCCTGGGGTGAGTGAAGCTACCAGAAAAAAAATAGTATCCTATGCGGAAAAAAATGGTTACAGGCTGAACGCCATGGCATCCATGCTGAAACGGAAAAATATGAAAATTGCAGTATGCCTGCCCAAACTGGATCAGGACAGCAAGTATTTCTACAGCTATATATGGCAGGGATACAGAATGTACCTGGCGGAACAGAGCGAGTTTAACCTGGAGATTCAGGAGCTGGCCTATGAAAAGGGAGAGCTTTCCCGGACACTGGAAGCATTATGTGAAAAGGTGAAGGCAGGGGAGGAGTTAGACGGACTTCTGACGGTTCCGCCGGGAGACGAAAAGGGAATCTGTGCAGTCAGATACTTTACAGATAAAGGGCTGCCTGTGGTTTTTGTGACCGAAGACCAGGACCGGTGCGGCCATTTAGGAACCGTGGTGGGGGATTATTACGCGGCAGGCCAGCTCATGGCGGAACAGGCCTGCAATATCCTGGCCAGGGGCCGGCGCATTCTCCTGATGACAGGTGACCCCTATAAGGATTCCCATTATCTGGTGGCAAAAGGGTTTCACGAATATATGCGGCAGGAGAAGAAGGAGTATGCTGTTGAGGATTTATACGGCTATTATGAATTAGACCATCTGGATAAAAACGTGCTGGATATTTTGAAGGAAAATCCCCCGGATCTGATTTGCTGCGTGTTTTCCAGAGGCAGCGCTGTCCTGTACAGGGCATTAAAGAAAAGCGGGATGGCAGGCAGGATTCCCGTCATTGCAAGCGATGTATTTGATGAGACGGTGAGGGCCTTAAAGGAAGGAACCTTTACCAATCTGGTGTTCAAGGACCCCTGTAAGCAGTCATATCTTGCCATCAAGATGCTTTATGAGTACCTGCTCATGGATAAGGAACCAGCGGAAAAGGTACGCAGGGTGGAAATAGTACTGATATTTAAGAGCAACGTAAACTACTTCTGGGAAAATATTAAGGACATGCAGTATATGCGGACATAAACCGCGGACTTAACTGGCTGAAGCCGGAAAACAAAAAGACAGGGGCAGCGTTTCCTTCATAAATGCTGCCCCTGTCCTGGTCAAAGCTGCTGTTTAGTATTTACTTCCGTCCGGGTAAACGGGAATTGGATCCATCTGTCTTGGAACATCCTGCATCACCATGGGGGCGCTTCCCATATCCTTTAACTTAAACTGGCTGATTAACCCCTTAAGAATCTGTGCCTGTCCGGATAACTCCTCGCTGGCTGCTGCTGATTCCTCCGCGGTGGCTGAATTGGTCTGCACCACATTGGAGATCTGGTCTATCCCCTGGGTTATCTGGCTGATGGAGGATGCCTGCTCCTCAGATGCCCTGGAAATCTGGTCTATGGTTCTGGTTACCTTCTGGGCGCCTTCCACGCTCTCTAACAGAGTGTGGGCTGTCTCGTCTGCAATCTTAGTGCCCTTTTCCACTGCCAGAATGGAGCTCTCTATCAGCGCCGCCGTATTCTTGGATGCTTCCGCTGACTTGCTGGCAAGATTACGCACCTCATCCGCAACCACTGCAAAGCCCTTTCCTGCTTCTCCTGCGCGGGCCGCCTCCACCGCTGCGTTGAGCGCCAGTATGTTGGTCTGGAAGGCAATATCCTCAATTGTCTTGATAATCTTTCCGATCTCGCTGGAGGAGGAGCTGATTTCCTTCATCGCTTCAATCATGGTCTGCATCTGCTGGTTGCTCTCCGTCATCTTTAGCCCCACATCATCTGCCAGCTTGTTGACATTGTGCGCATTCTCCGCGTTAGACTTCACCTGATTGGAGATTTCATTGATCGTGGCGGCCAGCTCCTCCACTGAGGAGGCCTGTTCCGTGGCTCCCTGGGAAAGGGCCTGGGAACCGGACGCAACCTGGTCACTGCCGGATGCCACCTGGTCCGCAGACTGGTTAATCTGTCCCAATACAGATGAAAGCTTGTCAATGATCTGATACATGGATGTTGCCAGCTGTGCAAATTCGCCTACATAAAGCTCTTTGGCCTTAGAATCCACACTGAAATCCCCATTACCCAGAGCCGACAGCCCCATTCCCATATCCTGTATAATCCCCTTAAAATTATGGGTCAGGGTCCTCATGCTCTCAGAGAGGCTGCCCAGTTCATCCTCTGAAACGTAGCTGATCGACACCTCAAGATCTCCCGCAGACATCTTTTTAGCTGCTTCCTCAATCTCGCTGATTGGCCTGGTGAGGGCTTTTGTGATATAAATGGCAAGTGTGACCGTCAGTGCCAGAGCCAATGCAGCTATGGTGATCAGAAATACCAGGGCAGAGGTCTGGGCCTTGGCGGACTGAGAATAGTCCTCGGCCGCGATCGCAGTGGTATCAGAATCAGCTTTGTTCATTAAATTCATAAATTCCAGCATTAATGGCTGGTATTTAGTAAAAAGCAGGTCAGCCGCTTCTGTATTCTTATTCTGTCCTGCCAGGTCAAGAATCTCTATCCGGTATGGCTTTGCCTCTTCCAGAATTTTCTGGGCCTGGTCAAGCACCGCCTTATCACCTCTGAAATTCTGCCGTAAATAGTCGAATCCCGGAGACAATGTATTAAATTGTTCATTGGCCTGGGTAATATAATTCTGTGTTTCAGCAGCATCATCCGTAAGCATGCTGATTGCTATACACTTTAAGCCTGTCTGGGTAGCACGGCACATATCGGTTGTCTTATTGGAAACCGGGTATCCCACTGTGTAGAAATCTCCAAAATTCTTACCGGAGTTGCTCAGACTCATAATTGATACCATAAGTGAAATTAAAAAAAGTATAATGATAACTCCAAATGTAACAATTAATTTTTTTCCAATTTTTAAATTCTTCATAAAATTCATAAATCGACTCTCCTTAGTAATCATGCCCCGATGATTGGGGGCATGGCAGTCTATGCATTCTGCAAATCATCTGTTTGTATGGCTGCTCTGTTACTCCTTCCGGTCTCAGCCATTCATCGCTGATTATACTCTCCCACTCAACAGCATGGTTGACTATAAAAATAGTTTGCATATTTCCCCCTTTTACGCCATTTTTAGCAGAACCATGGGAACAAATTACCGGCCTGAACCATGGCTGGACAAGTTTGCCGGTATTTGTCCCCGCCCTGTGTGAATATGCCAAACCAGCACACAAGGTATATGCTATATATCGGCATGAAAAGCTAAATTATAAATGATTTATTTTATTCAATGGCGTTCTACCGATGGATTCTTTCTCATAAAGATTAAAAAACCACCTATCCAGCTTTTTCCAGGAGAATGTCCCATGAACAATATTCAATATAATATCCGCGCAAACCCGGATTCTTTTCCGGTTGCGCACTCAAACTGGTATCCTCCCGTTGCTGTTCTGGAAAAGAACCAGCAATACGCCCAGATCCTTATGGCGGATTTAGCCTCAACCGCCAGCGAAATGACCACGGTACACCAGTATCTGTATCAATCCTGGACCATCAATGATCGTCATCAAAACATCCGCCGTGTCATTCAACGCATAGCCATCGTTGAACAGCACCACTTTTCCATAATCGGACAGCTCATTCACCTTCTTGGAGGCCAGCCCGAATGCCGTTCGTCCAGGCCCAATTCCTATTGGTGCGGGAATATGGTAAGTTACAGCTGTGAACTCCCTGCAATATTGTCTGATAATGCCCGGTCAGAACAGTTTGCAGCTCAGGCATACGCGGCCCAATCAAAAGAAATCAAAGACCCTCATGTTTCTAAAATGCTTGCAAGGT
The DNA here is from genome assembly GCF_020554465.1 of Enterocloster sp. 210928-DFI.2.20. Classification (NCBI taxonomy): domain Bacteria; kingdom Bacillati; phylum Bacillota; class Clostridia; order Lachnospirales; family Lachnospiraceae; genus Enterocloster; species Enterocloster sp. 210928-DFI.2.20. Next base: position 55,339 of record NZ_JAJCHK010000019.1, on the reverse strand, counting down.
TATCATTAGACGAAAAACTGCATTATAAAATTTTTAGTGATTATCTGTCTCAAATTGAATGAACCTATCCGCCGTCCCAGGTTTTGATGGGGCGGTTTATTTAAATGGATTTCCTGCATCTAAATCAAAAAAGGGGATGGTGCAAAATCAGGTAACCAATCTGGTTTTGCACCATCCCCTTTTTTGTCGTTTTTTTGCGGAATAAGGGAAACGTTACTTCTTGAAAACGCGAAGAGGATAAACGGGACAGCGGAAAAGATAATATGAAAACATGTTAAGCATATGTTAATAAAATGATAAAATGGCAAAAAAATACCGAAAAATTATGCAAAATAACAATAAAGTCAACCTCCGCATCTTGACACCGGCAGAATAATATAGTAAGATGAAAATATGATAAGGGAAACGTTTCACTAAAATGTATCAGGAGGTTTATTATGAAGACAAAAAAGGCGTATTCGTTGGCACTGGCAGCTGTCATGGCATCATCCGTACTGTGGGGGTGCGGTTCTTCCTCAACTGACCCGGGGACTGGAGCAGCTGAAGCTTCAGACAGCGGGACAAAGGAGGCCGGGGGAGGGCAGACCCTGCGGGTGACTGTTCAGGCGTGGATGATGGGGAAATATGATTTTGAGAGGATTGCAAAGGAATTTGAGGAAGAGAATCCGGGCGTAAAAGTAGTCTATAACCAGGTGGACAATGTGGACGTGACCTCCAGCATGCTGGAGTGGTCCCAGGGAAAGACAAACTGCGATTTAGCCTTGGGCGGCGACCGCTCTGAGACGGTTCCGTACGCTGCCAATGATTATGTGGTGGAGTTTACGGACGAGAACTTCTTTAACGGGGATTTTACCAAGGATAAGTTCATCGAGTCATTTCTGGAAAGCGGAAATGCTGACGGAGTACAGTACATGATTCCGCTGCTGGGAGAAGTCTTGGGATGCGTGGTAAATATACCGATGATGCAGGAGGCCGGCTACGTGGCAGAGGACCAGACTGTCACTGCCCCGGCAGACTGGAATGAGATGTACGAATATGCAAAGAACCTGACAAAGGACGGACAGACCGGCCTGGCGATTGACTGGGGCAACAACATGGCGGTAAAGGCCTACGACGCATGCGTCATGGGAGCCAACGGAAACTTGTACGAGTCAGACGGAAATACATTGAACTTCACGGCCGGGCCCGTCAAAAACATGCTCCAGGTATGGCAGGATTTAGTAAAGGACGGCTATACCACCACGGATGTATTCGCGGATGCCGATGCAAACAGGACAAATTTCAAGGCCGGAAGGGTAGCCATGCACATTGCCCCGGCTTCCAGATGGATTGAGGCAGGGGAGCTTCTGGGGGCAGAGAATGTAGGCGTTATGCCCATACCGGGCACAGATACCCATGGTTCTGTTTCCTACATACATGGCGCCGTTATTCCCAAGGCATCTGAAAACCAGGAGCTGGCCATTAAATTCATCAAGGATAAGCTTTTGCAGGAACAGTTCCAGGCTGATTCCATGAATTCCTACGGCAAGATGTCACCCATGAAGGCCCATTACGAGAAACTGGATAATCCATATTGGCCAACCGTACTTGATTTCACAGAAAAAGCAACGACGCCTCCTCTGTACAAGGACTACACAAAGCTGGATACCAACATGCAGATAGAGCTTCAGAAGATGCTGTCAGGCGGTTCCACGGTTGATGAGTTTTCTGCCAATATGAGTAAGTTCATGACGACCATTGACCTGAGCACTGGTATGAACAAATAAAACCAGCCGGCAGGGCCGGTTCAATGACAGTCTTTGCATTGGCCGGTTTTCCTGCCGCTATCATAGAAATAGGATGAGGTGGAATATGGGGAATAAAAAAAGTGTGGGCGTGCAGCTGAAAAAGATGATACCCGGCTATGCGTTTGCAGCTCCGGGGGTTATATTTGTGGCTGTTTACATGGGGTATCCGCTGTTACGCTCGCTTTACCTGAGCTTTACCAATTACAATTTTGCCTTTGACAAGAAGCCGGTATTCGCAGGTCTTTCCAACTTTGCAAAGATGTTTTCCGATGCATATTTTATGGATTCCCTGAGAAATACCGTGGTATTTTCGCTGCTGTTTTTCCCGTCCATCATGATTATTTCCCTGATAATCGCCATGCTTTTAGACAAGGGCGTCAGGGGATCGGGAATCTTTCGCACCTGCGTATTTGTATCCATGGTGGTGCCGCTTTCCCTGACCGGCATTATTTTCCAGTGGATTTTAAACAACCAGTATGGCCTTCTCAACAGCGTGCTCAGGGAAATGCTGCACCTGGACACATGGGCCCACAACTGGCTGGGAGAAGGAAAATGGGCCATGTTTTCCATCGTAATTGTCAGCTTATGGAAAAATATGGGAATGCTTGTTATTTTCTTTATGGCAGGCCTTGCAGGAATCCCATCGGATATCATCGAATCCGCCAAGATTGACGGGGCCAATGCATTCCAGAGGATTTTCAGGATTATTCTGCCTAATCTGAAGGAAAGCTATGTAATCTGCGGCCTGTGGGCCATTATCCAGTCCGTGAAGGTGTTTGAACAGCCCTTCGTCATGACAAACGGCGGGCCGGGCACATCCACCCTGGTTCTATACCAGTACACATGGATGAACGCGTTTAAATATTACGAGATGGGCTATGCGTCTGCCATCGGTTATTTTATGGGGGCGGTTATCCTGATCTTGTCATGTATCAATCTTTACATCAACAGGACAAAGGATGAGGATGAAGTGAAACGGAAAAAGACCGGAAAAAGGAGGAACAGGGCATGAGTATTAAGAAAAACGCCGGCAGCATAGCCGTGTTTATATTGCTGTTCGTCATATCCTTTATTTTCATTATTCCCTTCATATGGACGATGCTCACCTCGCTAAAGCCGGATGAAGAGATATATTCGTCAGTCCTTACCTTTCTTCCTGTAAATCCCTATCTGGGCCACTATACGGGTATTTTTACAAAACTGGGCAACTTCTTTAAATATTTTTCCAATTCCGTTGTGGTATCCTTTTGGAGCGTGCTGTTCAATGTGCTTTTCGCAGCCACCCTGGGATATTCCTTTTCCAAGTTTCAGTATTGGGGAAGGGACCTGTTCCTTGGATTTGTTCTGCTAATCATCACCCTGCCCTATGTTATTTACCTGATACCGATTTACATTATGCAGTCGCGTTTTGACCTGATTGATACCAGGCTTGGCCTCATACTTCCGTATATTGCAACCAACCTGCCCATGTCCGTATTCATCATGAGAGGACAGTTTAACGGCGTTCCCAACGAGATGATGGAAGCAGCCAGAATTGACGGGGCAGGCCAGTGGCAGACCTTCAGTCGTGTGATGCTGCCCATCGTGAAGCCCGGAATCGCCACGGTCATCATCATGACATTTATCTCAGTGTGGGGAGAGTTTACATACGCCAGAACCCTGTGCACCACGGCAAAATCCCAGACCCTTGCAGTAGGCATCACTTTCCTGCGGGATGAGGCTGCTTCGTGGCAGTACGGTACCCTGACAGCAACCATTATCCTGTCCCTGATTCCTGTGCTGGCAATCTTTTTGTCCATGCAGAAATATTTTATCAAGGGAATCATGGCAGGAGCAGTGAAAGGATAGGAGACAGCTTATGAAAATCGTAAAATTTGAAACCTGGTGGGTTAAACGAAATAAGTGCCTGTTTGATGAAAAACGCAAGGGCAAGAGCAGTATGGATTGGGATGTGGTGGTGCTTAAGCTGACAACGGATAACGGATACGAGGGAATCGCAACAGCCCTGGCAGCGCGGTCAGGCCGGGTGACGGAAAGCTATCTGCACGATAATATTGCTCCGGTGGTTCTGGGTGCCTCTCCCTATGACAGGGAAAAAATATGGCATGAGCTGTGGAACATTGACCGGCACCTGACCTTTTTTCCTGTATATCTGCCGGGCCCGGTGGATGTGGCTCTGTGGGATATCTGCGCCAAGGCAGCAGGACTTCCGCTCTATCAATACATAGGCGCCTACCGCCGGTCTCTGCCTGTATATGCCAGCGGGCTGTTCCATGAGGACCCGCAGGAGTATGTGCGGGAGGCCCTCTATTACAAATCCAGGGGAATCAACTGTTATAAAGCCCATCCCTCCGGTCCCTGTGAGCTGGATATGGAAATCCACGAGAATATACGCAAGGCAGTGGGACCGGATATGAAGCTCATGAGCGACCCTGTGGCGGAATATACACTGGAAGAAGCAGTCAGGGTGGGAAGGCACCTGGAGAAGCTGGGGTATGAATGGCTGGAGGAACCCTTCCGGGATTTTGAACTGAACAAATATACCCAGCTGTGTGCCGCCCTGGATATTCCCATTGCCGCCACGGAGACTACCAGGGGATGTCACTGGGGGGTGGCGCAGGTCATCAACCAGAAGGCGGCGGATATTGTCAGGGCCGATGTGTCATGGAAATGCGGGGTTACGGGAACTTTGAAAATAGCACACCTGGCAGAAAGCTTCGGAATGCAGTGCGAGATTCATACCACGACCATGAATTACATGGACCTGGTAAACCTTCACGTTTCCTGCGCCATACGCAATTGCAGATATTTTGAGTATTTTGTGCCGGAAGAGGATTTCATGTTCCCCATGAAGGGACGTCTTCCCATTGATGAGAAAGGGATAATTACAGTTCCTGACAAGCCGGGAATCGGCGGAGAACTGGACTGGGAGCTGATTGAACGAAATTGTGTTTCCCATCAGATGGAGGTGTTGGAATGATGGAATTGGCGGGTAAGACGGGAATTATTACAGGCGGATCCAGCGGACTTGGGTTTGCCGCGGCCAATGTTCTGGCTGAGGCAGGGGCAGTGGTGTATGCTGTCAGCCGGAGCGGCAGGCCGAAGCTGGAAGGGGAGACCAGCCATGAAAATGTGATTCATCTGGCGGCGGATGTAAGCGATTATAAGGAGATGGGGGAACTAACAGAGAGAATCGGCCGTGAACACGGCATTGATTTTCTGGTAAACAACGCGGGAATCACGGTAAAGAGCCTGGCGCAGGATGTTTCGGACGCAGATTTTGAGAAGGTGCTCCAGGTAAACGTAAGCAGTGTGTTTAAGCTGTGCACCTTGTGCTACCCCTATTTAAGACAGTCTCCCAACAGGGGCAGAATCGTGAACATCACTTCCATGGCAGCCCATCTGGGGTTTTCGGAGGTGGTGCCCTACTGTACCAGCAAGGGAGCTGTGCTGTCCATGACAAGGGGGCTGGCGGTGGAATGGGCCCAGGATGGTATCAATGTAAACTCGGTTGCACCCGGATGGTTTCCCTCGGAGATGAGCCGCAAGGTCATGGACGAAGAGAGGAAGCAGAAAATACTGGCCAGAATGCCGGTGCACTGTTTCGGCAATCCCAGGGATATCGGCGCCATGGTCAAGTTCCTGGTGTCAGATGAATCAGAGTATATAACCGGACAGGACTTCGCCGTGGACGGCGGGGCTTTAAGCTTCGGTTATTAGCAGAGGAGGTAATGTCATGAAATTGTGGAATGATGAAAATGAAAAATTCGCCCTGATGAGGGAGAAGCTCTATACACCCGTGGTGGGCGACATACTGGACGAACTGGGATATTATCACCAGTTTCTGCCCCAGGATATCCGGCCTCTGCGCGAGGATATGAAGCTGGCGGGAAAGGCCATGACCGTGCTGATGACAGATGTGTACGGACCGCAGAAAAAGCCCTTTGGGCTTCTGACGGAGGCGCTGGACCAGCTGAAGGAAAATGAGATATATATTGCTGCGGGCGGAACCAAACGGTGCGCCTACTGGGGAGAGCTTCTGACTGCAGCGGCCAGAACCAGGAAGGCGTCCGGCGCCGTGGTGAACGGGTGGCACAGGGATACGCCCCAGGTGCTGTCCCAGAACTGGCCGGTATTTTCCTGCGGCTGTTATGCCCAGGATTCCAGCGTCCGCACCCAGGTGGTGGATTTTAGGTGCGACATTGAGATAGGACAGGTAAGGATTCATGACGGGGATTTAATTTTCGGTGATGTGGACGGAGTGCTGGTCATTCCCAGGGAAGCAGCGGATGAGGTACTTATAAAGGCCCTTAAAAAGGCTGCCGGGGAAAAGACGGTGAGAAAGGCCATCGAGGACGGTATGAGCGCCACGGATGCATTTGCGAAATTCGGTATTTTGTAGAGGAGGGACGACGGGCCGGATGGATGGAACAATGGAAATAATGCAAAGGGCATTTCAGATTGAACAAAAAGACAATGTGGCCACTGCCCTGGAGGAGCTCATCCCCGGTGCGCTAAGGCTTCTGGGCGATGGATGCATGAGGGAAGCCGAGGCTGTTCAGAAGATACCAAAAGGCCATAAAATCGCTCTCCAAAACATAAGGGCCGGGGAGGATGTCATAAAATACGGGGTGCGCATTGCCAGGGCATCAAAGGACATAAGGGCCGGGGAATGGGTCCATCTTCACAATATCCGCAGCGTGTACGATGAGCGCTCCAGCCACCTGGACGTGATGACCGGAGCGCCCAAGGATACCAGATATGAGTAGGAGGCAGGCGATGGATAACCTTAAAAGGGAATATAGCTGGATGGGCTATGTGAGGAAGAACGGCGCAATGGGAATACGCAATAAGGTGCTGGTCATCTACACCGTGGAGTGCGCTTCTTTTGTGGCCAGGGAAATCGTAAGACTTGCAGGGGACCCGGAGACAGAGGTGGTCGGATTTTCGGGCTGTACGGATAATGAATATGCGGTGCGCCTTCTGATTGCCCTGATACGCCATCCCAATGTGGGCGCTGTGCTGACAGTCGGGCTGGGGTGCGAGTATGTGCAGCCGGAATGGCTGGCGGACATAGCCGGGAAGGAGGGAAAGGAAGCCGCCTGGATGTTCATTCAGCAGGAGGGCGGAACCAGAAAGACCATAGAGAAGGGCCTGGCTGTTGTGGGGCTGATGCGGGAACGGCTTAAGGATACCAAAAGAAAACCCATGGGAATCCGGGATTTAATCATAGGGGCAGAGTGCGGAGGGTCTGATTACACCAGCGGGCTGGCCGGAAATGTGGTGGTGGGACGGTTTTTCGACCGGCTGACCGATTTGGGAGGAACGGCCATTTTTGAGGAAATCGTGGAGGCCATAGGCCTTAAGGAGATGCTGGTGGGGCGCGCTGCAAATGAAAGGGCCAGGCAGGAGATTGGGGATACATATGATAAGGCCCTGGAGTACTGCAAATCCGTGCGCCAGTATTCGGTCAGCCCGGGTAATTTTGCGGGAGGGCTGTCCACCATTGAAGAAAAAAGCATGGGAGCCCTCATAAAAAGCGGAAGCAGACCCATTGAGGGAGTTCTTAAGGTGGGGGTTAAGCCGCCTCATCCCGGTCTGTGGCTGTTGGATTCCACGCCGGATCCATACTGGATGCAGTTTGGAATCACCAATCCCAATGACAGCGAAGGGCTGATGGATTTGGCTGCATGCCACAGCCATATTGTATTTCTGGTAACAGGCAGGGGAAATGTGGTGGGATCCGCTGTGGTTCCCTGTATTAAAATCACGGGAAACTCTGCTACCTACAGGGCCATGGAGGAGGATATGGACTTTGACGCCGGGCCGGTGCTGGAGGGGCGCTGCTCTCAGGATGAGATGGCACAAAGGCTTCTCAAAATGGCGGCAGAGGTGGCTTCCGGCACAAAGAGCAAAAGCGAGGTGCTGGGCCACAAAGAGTATTTTATACCGTATAAATATCAGGACAGGGACGCAACGAAAAAATGCAGGGAGGCATAGGCAATGTTTGATACAGGAAGTTATTTTTCATTAGAGGGGCAGACCGCAATTGTTACAGGCGGCACCACCGGACTGGGGCTTGCAATCACCAGGTGCATGGTGGGGGCAGGCGCAAAGGTGGCGGTGCTGAGCTATGAGAGCCGGGAACAGGGGCGGGAAGCCTTAAAGGAGTTTGGGGGAAAGGCTGTGTTTTATCAGTTTGACATAACGGACACAGACCATACCCAGGAGATGGCGGACCGGGTCATAGCGGAGCAGGGGCCGGTGACCATCCTGGTGAACAATGCGGGAAACCATTGCAAGAAATACATTGAGGACATGACGGTGGAGGATTACGTAAACGTGCTGAACGTACACCTGGTGGGCGCTTTTGCGCTGACGAAGGCACTGTTCCCCCACATGAAGGAGCAGGGGAAGGGAAGCATCCTGTTCCAGGCCAGCATGACCAGCTACATCGGCCAGCCGCAGGTGGCAGGCTATGCCACGGCCAAGGCAGGTTATCTGGGCCTGGTGCATACCCTGGCAGCAGAAGGCGGTCCTTACGGGGTGCGCGTCAACGCCATTGCGCCGGGATGGATTGATACGCCCATGTTCCATAAGGCCACGGACGGGGACCCGGTCCGTTTGGGGAAAATCCTGGGACGGATTCCCATGCAGAAGGTGGGAAGCGTGACAGATATAGGTATGGCTGCCGTATTTTTAAGCAGTGACGCGGCCGGATACATATCAGGCACCTGCCTGCCGGTGGATGGAGGTGCTCTGATTGGGTTCTGATTGTTTTTCCGAGGAGTTTCTTCTGACAAACCCCACGGGAAGCCGGCTGTACCACAGCTATGGGGAGAGGCTTCCCATTGTGGATTACCACTGCCATCTGGAGGCCAGGGAAATCTGTGAAAACAGGGAGTTCAAGGATTTGGGTGAAATGTGGCTGGCTCATGACCATTATAAATGGAGGGCCATGCGCACATTCGGAATCAGCGAGGAGTATATCACCGGAACAAAAAGCTACTATGAAAAATTTCTGAAATTTGCGCAGATCATGCCCTATCTTGCAGGCAATCCCCTTTATATATGGTGCGCCCTGGAGCTGAAGCGGTACTTTGACATAGAGGAACCCCTTGGACCGGATAATGCGGAGGAGATTTACCGGCGCACCAACCAGCGGATCAGGCAGCTTCACATGACGCCCGGATGGTGTCTGGAACGGTCCGGGGTAGAACTGCTCAGCACCACGGAGGATCCGGCGGACAGCCTGGAATATCACATGAAAATAAAGGAGAATGCAGTTTTAAAGACGCGCATTCTCACGGCCTTCAGGCCTGACAGGGCATTTTACTGCGAGCGGAAGACATTTTCGGATTATATGAAAATCCTTTCCCAGGCAGCGGGGCAGGAAATCGTGGATTTTTCCTCCATGATGGGAGCGCTGGAACAACGTCTGGCATTTTTTGCGGAATTTGGAACAACGGTCAGCGACAACGGCATTGCCCACATTGCGTGGGAGGAATACACCGGGGCCCAGGCGGAGGACATTTTTCAAAAGGCTGCGGCTGGGGAGCAGTTATCAGAGGTGGAAATAAACAGGTATAAATCCGCGTTCCTGATTGAAATGGCAAAGCTCTATAAAAAATATCATTTTGTGATGCAGCTTCATATCGGTACCTATCTGGACGCCAATCACAGGAAGGTGCAGGAAATCGGGCAGTCCACAGGTTTTGACTGTGTGGATGACTCCACGTCCGTAAAATCCGTGGGACGTATCCTGGACCGGCTGACAGAGCTTGATCAGCTTCCAAAGACAATTCTGTATCCCTTAAACCCTGCGCAGATGGAACCCTTTGCCGTTCTGGCAGCAGGCTTCTGCGACGGCACGGTAAGGGGGAAGGTACAGCTGGGCGCTCCCTGGTGGTTCAACGACCAGCCCTTCGGCATCATGCGCCAGTTTGGCGGAGCAGGGAATCTGTATCCCCTGAGCCTGTCCGTTGGGATGCTGACGGATTCCAGGAGTTTTTTAAGTTATCCGCGCCATGAGCTTTACCGCCGCTGTCTCTGCAGCTATCTGGGAGAACTGGTGGAGCGCGGAGAATATTTCTCCGGCGAGAAATATCTGAAGGAAATAATAGAAGGAATATGCTACAGGAATGTAAAAGAATACTTTGGATGGTGAGAACATGACTGCAGGTAAAATGAATGTAAAAGAAAAGATAAAGGATATACATTTTTACAGGGCTGTGTCTGATATCAGCAGACCCATTGCGGATTCCACACACACAATCATCCAAATCGGTTTTTATATTGTGGAGCTGATGACAGCGGAGGGTGTAAGGGGCCAGGGGTATGTGCTGTCCTTCCACTATTCTCCGGGAGCAATGGAGGGAGCGCTCAGGGATGTCTGCAGCTTTATCAGCGCGGGAGAGTACGCTGTATATGATACGGTGCTGGCCAGGGCTGACTGGGACCGGGAGGCGGAATACTTTGGCAATACGGGAATCAACAACTGCGCCATTGCTGCCGTGAACCTGGCCATGTGGGATGCCTGGGGACATACATGCCGCCAGCCGGTGTGGAAGATGCTGGGGGCCAACCGGAGAAGGATACCTGTATACGGCAGCGGCGGCTGGATTTCCTACACGGACCAGGAACTGCTGGAGGAAGTGCTGGATTATAAAAAGAGAGGTTTTAAGGCCGTTAAAATCAAGGTTGGTTCGGGAAGCATCGAACGGGATGCGGAACGTCTGGCAAAGTGCAGGGAGGCGCTGGGGGGCAGTGTGAAAATCATGATGGACGCCAATCAGGGATTCAATGTGCCGGATGCGCTGGAGCTGGCCCGCAGGGCTTCCTCCATGGGAATACAGTGGTTTGAGGAGCCGGTGGTCCACACGGACTATGCCGGATACCAGCTTTTGAGAAACCAGTGCGGTATTGCGCTGGCCATGGGGGAGCGGGAATATGATTTTGAGGCTTTAAAACAGCTTTCAGTGCGCAACGCCCTGGATTTATGGCAGCCGGACATCGTCAGGCTGGGAGGGGTGGAGGCGTGGAGGGAATCCGCTGCCCTGGCTGAGGCCTTCGGATTGCCGGTCCTGCCCCATTATTATAAGGATTACGATGTCCCACTGCTGTGTACGGTCAGGAGTCCTTATGGAGCAGAGTCCTTTGACTGGATTGACGGCATCATAGATAATGCCATGGAGATAGAAAACGGATTTGCCAGTCCCAGGGAAGGGGACGGATGGGGATTTCGTTTCAGGGAGGAGTGTATGACAGAAGTATAGGAATTGAGTTGGGATTTGCCGCCGGACAGGAACTGATATCACATCGGTTTTCCCTGCCCGGCGTTTTTTTCGTTTACGGGTCCGTTAAAATAATTGCAATACTGGAATATCATTCCTTGAAACAAGGTACTTTATATGATAAAATGGGGAAAGAATTCATGCAAAGTGAAAAACTCGTAACAAAGGAGAACATTATGATAAGCCAGTTAATTGAAAAAATAAAGAAAACCAATGCCCCAATCTGCGTAGGACTGGATCCCATGCTGTCCTATGTGCCGGAACATGTGGTAAAGAAATCCCTGGATGCTTACGGAGAGACTCTGGAGGGGGCTGCTGATGCCATCTGGCAATTTAATAAGGAAATCATTGACCATACATTTGACCTGATACCGGCTGTAAAACCGCAGATTGCCATGTATGAGCAGTTCGGCATCGAAGGACTGACCGTATATAAGAGGACTGTGGACTACTGCCATGAAAAGGGACTGATTGTTATTGGCGACGCCAAGAGAGGCGATATCGGCTCCACATCCGCTGCCTATGCAGCAGGCCATCTTGGCAGGGTGCAGGTGGGAAGCAAATCCTTAAGCGGATTCAATGTGGATATACTTACTGTAAACCCATATCTGGGAACAGACGGCGTGAAGCCATTTGTGGATGTATGCAGGAGTGAGGACAAGGGTCTTTTCGTTCTGGTCAAGACCTCCAATCCGTCCAGCGGCGAATTCCAGGACCGCCTGATTGACGGTAAGCCCCTCTATGAGTGGGTGGCCGCCAAAGTGGAGGAGTGGGGTGCCGGCTGTATGGACGGTGAGTACAGCAATGTGGGCGCTGTTGTAGGTGCCACCTATCCTGAGATGAGCGAGATTCTGAGAAAGCTCATGCCCCACACCTATTTCCTGGTACCCGGATACGGGGCACAGGGAGGAACAGCCGCTGACCTGAAGCATTGTTTTAACCAGGACGGGCTTGGCGCTGTGGTTAACTCCTCCAGAGGAATCATTGCGGCTTACAAACAGGAAAAGTATAAGAACTTCGGGCCGGAGCACTTCGGCGAGGCATCCAGACAGGCAGTGATTGACATGGTTGCTGATATCAGCAGCGTACTGTAAGAGACAGGAGATTCATGTTATGGCAAAAGTGAAAATAACAGCAGCCGTCACGCTCCAGGAGCAGCTGGCTGCCGATATATACGATATGAGGATAAAAGCGCCTGAGATAGCGGAGTCAGCAGTTCCGGGCCAGTTTGTATCCCTTTATTCAAAAGACGGGGCCAGGATTCTTCCGCGTCCCATCAGTTTGTGCGGCATTGATAAGGAAAAGGGAGAGCTGAGGCTGGTGTACCGCATTGCGGGGGAAGGCACGAAGGAGTTCTCCGGGCTCACGGCAGGCGATACCATTGATGTCCTGGGACCTCTGGGCAATGGGTTTCCCCTGGAGGCCGGAAAAAAGGCATTTCTGATAGGCGGAGGCATCGGTGTTCCGCCTATGCTGGAACTGGCAAAAGCTCTTCATGAGCTTAACAAGGACGAAGAGGACAATCTGGTCCAGTCCGTGCTGGGATACAGAGACAGCCAGATGTTCTTAAAGGATGAATTTGAGGCATACGGTCCGGTATACGCAGCCACGGAGGACGGCAGCTTCGGAACCAGCGGAAATGTGCTGGACGCTATCCGCGAGCAGGGCCTTACGGCGGATGTCATTTACGCCTGCGGTCCCACTCCCATGCTCCGGGCACTGAAGGCATATGCGGCCGAAAAGGGGCTGGAGTGCTGGCTTTCCCTGGAAGAGAAGATGGCCTGCGGAGTAGGCGCCTGTCTGGCCTGTGTGTGCCGGTCCAAAGAGGTGGATGACCATTCACAGGTACACAATAAGCGTATATGCAAGGACGGTCCTGTGTTTAGGGCGGATGAGATTGAGCTGTAGGCATGTATAGGTGAAAGATAGCGAGGTACCGTTTAGATGAATATGAGTGTAAATATTGCCGGTGTGGAATTTAAGAATCCGGTAATGGAAGCGTCGGGCACATTTGGTTCCGGCATGGAATACAGTGAGTTTGTGGATTTAAACCGTCTGGGCGCAGTGGTTACCAAGGGTGTGGCAAGTGTGCCGTGGCCGGGCAACCCCACTCCCAGGATAGCGGAAGTATACGGCGGCATGCTCAATGCCATCGGCCTTCAGAATCCGGGCATTGACGTGTTCACAAAGAGGGATATTCCCTTTTTAAAACAGTATGACACGAAAATCGTGGTCAATGTCTGCGGAAAGACCACGGAGGAATATATTGATGTGGTGGAGCGTCTTGGGGACCAGCCGGTGGATATGCTGGAAATTAATATATCCTGTCCCAATGTAAAAGAAGGCGGTATCGCTTTCGGCCAGGACCCAAAGGCGGTGGAGGCCATTACCAGGGAGGTAAAGGCACATGCAAGGCAGCCCATCATCATGAAGCTGAGCCCCAACGTGACGGATATCACTGTCATGGCCAGGGCGGCAGAGGCTGGCGGGGCAGATGCCATTTCATTAATTAATACCCTTACAGGCATGAAGATTGACATTCACAAAAGGGCATTCGCGCTGGCCAACAGGACAGGAGGACTGTCCGGTCCTGCTGTGAAGCCGGTGGCTGTGCGCATGGTATACCAGGTTGCCCAGGCAGTGAAGGTTCCTATCATCGGCATGGGAGGAATCAGAAATGCAGATGACGCCCTGGAGTTCATACTGGCAGGCGCCACGGCTGTTGCCATCGGCACGGCCAATTTCCATAACCCCTATGCCACGGTGGAGACTGTGGATGGAATCCGGGCATATATGGAAACGTACGGTATCGGAGATATCCGGGACCTTATAGGGGCTGTGAGGTAGCACCGGCAGGGTAAGGCAGTGATAAAAGGCAGTGATAAAAGACAGTGACAAAGGCAGTTTAAAAAAGGCAGCAGCAAAAGAATTACAGAGCGGTTAAACGGCCCGTAAATACAGGAGGTTTAAGGAAGATGGAAAACTATAAGCAGGAATTTATAGATTTTATGGTGGAAAGCAGTGTGCTAAAATTTGGCGACTTCACATTAAAGAGCGGACGTAAGTCCCCGTTTTTCATGAATGCGGGAAGCTATGTCACAGGAACCCAGCTGAGAAAATTAGGAGAGTACTACGCAAAGGCCATCCATGACAATTTCGGACTGGATTTTGATGTGCTCTTTGGGCCGGCTTATAAGGGGATTCCCTTAAGCGTGGCAACCACTATGGCAATCAGTGAGCTGTACGGAAAAGACATCCGTTACTGCTCCAACCGCAAGGAGGTCAAGGACCACGGCGATACAGGCATCCTTTTGGGCAGTCCTATCAAGGACGGGGACAAGGTAGTTATCATCGAGGATGTGACCACTTCCGGCAAGTCCATCGAGGAGACATTCCCCATCATCAAGGCCCAGGGAGATGTGGAAATCAAGGGACTCATGGTTTCTTTAAACCGTATGGAGCGCGGCAAAGGCACCAGGAGCGCTCTGGATGAGATTAAGGATTTATACGGTTTCCCCACTGCCGCCATCGTTTCCATGGCAGATGTGGTGGAGCACCTCTATAATAAAGAAATAAATGGCAAGGTAGTCATCGACGATCAGATAAAGGCAGCCATCGACGCTTACTATGAGCAGTATGGAGCCCAGGCATAATGATGTTTCCAGGAAGAAAGGCGATGAATATGGAGAGAGTGTATAAAACCATGCGTAACACAGGGGCTGGCTGCATAGCATTAGGAGTCATCATAGCAGTGACCGGCCTTACGGTTGGAATCATTTCCATTGTAAATGGAGCGCTGCTGCTGAAACGAAAATCCGAAATTGAATTTTAGTAAGCGGGGCTGACAATGATAAGAAATACAACAAAGCGTCAAAAGCTGGGCTGGGTATTATTCATACTGTATCTTTGCTTTCTGGCGTATTTCATGTTTTTTTCAGAATCCTTCGGGCGCACAGACACTGACAGGGGGTACCAGTATAATCTGGTGCCCTTTAAGGAAATTACGCGGTATTTCCGGTATTATGACGTGTTGGGACCCACATTGTTCATGATTAACATGATAGGAAATGTGGCGGCCTTCATGCCTTTTGGGTTCTTTCTCCCCATTATCAGCAGACGCAGCAAAAAGTGGTACAACACGGTTATGTTCGGCTTTGTTTTCAGTCTGATGTTAGAGACTCTGCAGCTGGTGTTCAAGGTGGGAAGCTTTGATGTGGATGATATGCTGCTCAACACCCTGGGAGCAGCCGCAGGTTATCTGTGTTACCGCCTGGTACAATGGACCCGGTGCAAATTGAGAAAAAGGAGGCTTTCCCGTTGAGGCAGATTGGCGATAAGGTATCGTATGTTAGAAATCCTTTTGCAAGAAACAGCTACTATTGTCTGACCCTGGCAGTGCTGGGACTGGCTTTAGGCACGGCCAGCATGTATCTGTCTGTGGCCAGGGCGGGCCAGGGAGGCCTGAATACAGGGGCTTACGGCTTTTCCAGCCTTGCTGCAGCCCTTATGGGGCTGTGGTACGGTGTGCGCTCATTTATGGAAAAGGACCGCAATTACATACTGGCGAAAATAGGAATCAGTATCTGCGTGGTGCTGGTCATCGTGTGGGCTGTGATTATCATAACCGGTATTGTAAGATAGATGGGAGTAAATGCAGATGGATTACAGAATCTTATTACAGGAAGAGAATGATGCCGTAAGGGAGCGCTACGAATTGTCTATGGAGCGTATCAGGTCCATGGATACAGAGGAGATGGGGCTGCCTTACGGCTGTTATTTTAAGAAGGTTTCGGCTTTTATCCGCAGGATAGAGCGACTGGCAAAGCGGGTGGAAGAAACCGGTTTAAGCGGGGAGGACGGGCTGGAGGGGACTTCTTTGACCCTGGAGGCGCTGCAGGAGGAAAATTACGCCCTGTACCAGGACATTCTGCCTGAAAATTACAGGGAGAGCTTTGCCAATCCGGATTACGCGGTGGAGGTTTTGGGGGATGGCTACGGCCAGCTTTTATCCTTTCTCTATACGGAAATCCGGGCTGATATTGTATATGCCTTTGAGATGCGGCTTATGAATATCACCATACTGAATGAGCTGTTCCTGGAAGTGTATAACCTTTTTGCCCAGGCATGGGAGGAGGGAAAAAATGCGCCTCTGGAGCAGCTGATTAAGGATTCCCTGTACTGGTTTGTCAGCGATTATGCGGAGGTCACCGTGGACTGGCGGATTCGGGAGGGACTGGATCCGGCCCTTTCCTTTGGAACAGATATCGTGATGAAGCGGGATTTGACTGATTTGCGGTATCTCTATGCCTATGGGGAATATGTTTCGGAGACAGAGATAAAGCTTGCCTCTTTCATGAACAGTCTTCCCCAGGAGACCATTGACCAGATGGCATCCACTTATACGGAAGGATTCAGGAAGGGGTTTCAGGTCATGGGCAGGGACCTGAAGAAAAAACGGACCGTTGTGGTGGAATTCCAGTTGGGCTTTGAGCGGATGATCCGCAGGGCGGTGGAGTACTTCCGGGAGATGGGACTTGAACCCATCTGTTACAGGGCAGCGGTGGAGTCCGTGAACCGCAGGGCGAACGGACGCAGGGGATATTACGGCACATCTCCCAATAAGCAGTACGATTATGACCATCGTTATGACAGCGCCCTTTATATGGGCAATGCTTTTAAGGAGAGAAAGCTGGCCGTTCTGCGGTCCGCCTATGAGACCTACCGGAAGGAAGCCGCCTGGTGCGCGGGCCCTGCCCTGGTGGAGACATTTGGTGAGGAAGGCTTTGCTCCTGAGAATAAAAAAGCGGCCCTGGCCCTCAACGCCCATCAGGAGGCGCTGACCCTGGCTTATGCCAATGAATCCAGGCAGATTGTAAATCAATATATGCCGGGAGACGAGACCAGCTTTACCATCATTGCCTTTCCCAAACCAGAGATTGGGCCGGATTTCGAGGCTGTTTTCAGGGAAACCATCCGGATCAATACACTGGATTATGAGAAGTACCAGAAAATACAGCAGTGTATCATCCAGGCACTGGATGAGGCCGGCTATGTGCTCATAACAGGCCGTGACGGCAATGAGACATCCATGAAGGTGGCTCTCCACCCCTTAAGGGACAGGGAAAAGGAGACTAATTTCGAGAACTGTGTGTCCGATGTGAACATTCCGTTGGGAGAGGTTTTTACATCCCCCATATTGAAGGGGACAGAAGGACTGCTGCACGTAAAGAATGTTTATGTGGAGGATTATCAGTTCAGGAATCTGCGCATGGTGTTTAAGGATGGTAAGGTGACGGAGTATTCCTGCGGGAATTTTGAGGACGCCGGGGCTGCCGGAGCTGCTGGAAATGATAAGGACGCCGGGGGTGCCGGGGACGCCCGCAGACAGGGCCAGGCCCTTGTGAAGCAGGTCATTATGCGAAACCATGACTGGCTGCCTTTGGGCGAGTTCGCCATCGGTACCAATACTACGGCCTATGCCGTGGCCAGAAGGTTTTCCATTGGCGATAAGCTGCCTATCCTTATTGCCGAAAAGATGGGGCCTCATTTCGCGGTGGGTGATACTTGCTACAGCTTTGCTGAGGATTCGCCCATGTATAATCCTGATGGCAGGGAGGTCATTGCCAGAGACAATGAGATATCCCTTCTTAGAAAGACAGATATGTCCAAGGCATATTTCAGCTGTCATACAGATATCACCATTCCCTACTCGGAATTAGGGGATATAAAGGCTGTCAGGGCAGATGGAAGCCGGATTGATATTATCCGTCAGGGCAGGTTTGTGCTGGAAGGCACAGAGGAGTTAAATGAGGCTCTGGATGAAGCGGATGACGGCGCGGCCGGGTTAGATTGTGAATAACAGTATGATTCGATGATGGATGAGGGAGACACTGCTCCGGTTGTGGGGGAGGGTGTGCTCTATATTAAAAAATCACTTGTACAATCCAATTCATGGATGGAACAAGTGATTTTTTCTGTTATACTAGATAAAAGGAAATAAAAAGGAAAATAAAAAGAAAAAGGAAACAATTTTCCTGTGACCCCGAAACAGAAATGGTTCCTGCGTATTCTATGGTAAATGGAGGTGATATCTTGGGGGAAGAGCACCAGATAGTCCGTTTGGTCTATGAGGCAAAGAAGAGTCCGGAAGCTGCTGACAGCCTGATTGACCAGTATATGAATTTCATACAGGCAGAGACAGTCCGCTTTACCCAGGGAGCTCCAACCCAGGTCAGGGAGGACCAGCTTAGTGTGGCCATGTTTGCCTTTTATGAGGCGGTCCAGGGGTATGAGCGGGGAAGAGGCGCGTTTCTGCCTTATGCTGCCGCGTCCATACGCAACCGGCTCATAGACTACATCAGGAAAGAGGGGCGCCATCAGGGATTGGTTTCCTTTGATGCCCCGGCAGGACAGGAGGATGATTCCCATGCCCTATTGGAAGTAACGCCTGATGAGAAAAACGGAATCCAGCTGTGGAATGTGAGAACGGCTACCAGGGAGGAGCTGGATGAGTTCCGAAGGAATCTGTCTGAGTATGGCATCAGTCTGTCTGATGTGGCGGATAACTGCCCCCGGCAGGACCGTACCCTCAGGGCATGCCACAAAGTGCTGGAGGCTGCCAGGAGCCATCCCAGGCTGCTGGAACACCTGATACAGAACCGCAAACTTCCCGTTGCGGAGCTGGCAGAGCTGTCCGGCGTATCCAGAAAGACCATGGAACGGCACCGGACGTATCTGGTTGCCATTTTGCTGGCTTATACCAACGGATATGAAATCATCCGGGGACATCTGTGTCAGATATCACCGGGAAAGGAGGGAACCGTATGACTTATCTTGTAATGGAGTGCCATCCGTCATATGCCATTGTCCTTGACAATGAAGGCAGAATGATAAAGGCAGCCAATCTGGGTTACCAGGAGGGCCAGGTGGTAGGAGAGATAATTGCCCGGCAGACACCAAAGGCTCCCATCCTGTTCCGTCTTGCTCCGCTGGCCGCGGCTGCCTGCCTGTGCCTGGCTGTATTGGGAGGCGGGGCCTATGGCGCATACGGAATGCCGTATGGTACAGTGGAGGTGAGAATCAATCCAGATGTGAAAATGTCTGTGAGTTATATGGATCGCGTAGTTGGCCTGGAAGGTGTGAATGAGGACGGAAAAAAACTCATTGACCAGGTGTCATATAAGGGAAGAAACTCAGAATATATGACAGGTATATTGGTGGAACGGGCCATGGAAATGGGATATCTGACCGAAGGAGGGACCATATATGTGGCGGCATCCGGCGGGAGCGAGCGCTGGAAGGCAAAACGGGCCGATGCCATACGTACAGGGCTGGACACCCTTTTAAAGGATGGTATGCCGGTGGAAGTACATGTGGAAAGCATAGGAAAGGACAGCCCCCCCGCAGCCGCCCCCCATCATAAGGGTGAGATACCCGGAGGAACAGGAGGGGATAAGCCGGCATTCATCGGAATGCCTCCGAGAGGAACGGGGGAAGATGCAGACGGCAATGGTGAAGATGACAGGGACGAGGATGAGCGTGGGGATGACACTGAAAATGATGATGAAGAAAATGATGCTGACCCCGATAAGTATGATGAAGATGATGGCGATGACAGGGAGGAAGATGCCGGTAAAGATAAAGCTGGTGATAAGGATGACGGCAGGGACGATGACGACAGGGATGATGACGACAAAGACGATACGGATGACAGAGATGATGATATCAAAAAAGCCAGGGATAAATCCGGCAGAAACAATGTGGTGAGACAAAGCAGCGGTGCAGGCGATGATAAGGATTTGGATGATTCGGATGAAAGAGATAATGGGAAGGCCGGAAATGGATTAAATGATAACAGAGACCGGGACGAAGATGACGGCGGGGAGCATTCTGACCAGGACGATTCCGATGAAGGAGACTCTGATGAAGACGATATCGACGAAAACGATTCCCAAGAAGAGGATAACGACGGGCATGAGGATGGAGAAGATGATAAGGACGAAGATGAGGACGACGATGACTGATATCATGTGCTGGTCATGCAGCGTGTCATGTAACGTAAGAAAATAGAAGAGATGCCGCCGGGCGGAAATACCGCCAAATGACTACGGTATGGCCAAAAGCAGGACGGAACCAGATGGGCTGGGATATACTCCATCTGGTTCCGTCTTTATGTTATTACCTGCGGCAAAGCAAAAGCCGCAGCGTATTTATGGAGAAGAGTAATCCCCAATGTGTATTATGCGGTTTGCCCAGCTGCGGTAAAAGGATTCTTCATGGGAAACCAACAGTATGGTTCCGGGAAAGCTCTTAAGAGCTGCCTGCAGTGAATCCTTGGCCTGGATATCCAGGTGGTTAGTGGGTTCATCCAAAATCAAAAAGTTGCAGGGACTAAGCGTCAGAAGGCATAATTTGACCTTAGTCTGTTCGCCGCCGCTTAATGTGCCCATGGGCTGCACGGCCTGCCGGCTTAGAACCCCGCATCGGGTAAGATGCTGGCGTATCTTCTTAAGCGTGAGCTTCGGGTAGGCATTGGAGACAATTTGGACAGGAGTCAATGTATCATTTTCCCAGCTGAAATCCTGTCCGAAATATCCGATTGTAACCTGCTGTGAAAAAGCGAAGACCCCATCCAGGGGATTCAGGCTTCCCGTCAATGTTTTCAGCAGGGTGGATTTCCCGATGCCGTTAAAACCAGTGACCACCACCTTCTGTCCTCCGGTTACGGAAAAATCCAGATGGGACAAAATGGGATAATCATACCCCACAGATAAACGCTTTACGGACAAATGCAGGCATTTGGTCAAGGGAAGGCATTGGAAACAGAATTCCGGTTTGATTTCCTTTTGTTCCAGGGCCGCCAGCTTATCCATGCGGTCCAGCTGCTTCTGCCGTCCGCGGGCCATCTGTGCTTTCCTGCCGGCTATGTTCTTCCGTATGAACTCCTCTGTTTTTTTGATTTCTTTTTGCTGCGCATTGTACTGCCTTATATGGTCCTCGCGCAGAAATGCCTTCTTTTTCAGAAACTCCGTATAGCTGCCGTAATACTTGGACAGCCTGCCGTTGTCTATATCGCAGATACGTGTGCATATCCGCTCCAGAAATGTGCGGTCATGTGAGACAACCATAAAGGCATTTTCAATCGCCGAAAGATAACCGCCCAGCCATTCCACATGTTCCTTGTCAAGGAAATTAGTTGGTTCATCCAGGAGAAGGACGTCCGGTTTTACCAAGAGAAGCTTGGCCAGGATGACCTTGGCTCTCTGGCCTTGACTCATGTCCTTAAGAGGACGGGACAAACCGATTGAGACCAGTCCCAGACCGGAAACCACCTGGGCAATATGGGTATCAATGGAGTAGAAACCGCTGCGCTCCAACTGCTCCTGAAAAAGTGATGCCTGGTTCAGAACCTCCATATTGCAGGATAATGCGGCCTCGTCATAAAGACGATTTATTTTGGCTTCAAGCTCATATAGGCTGCGAAAGGATGATTTTAAAAACTGCTCCATGGTCAAAACGTGATTGGTACAGGCATACTGGTCCAGATAACCAATGGTAATGCCCGGCTGCCAGGCCACGCGGCCTGAATCAGGGATGACCTGTTCCGTGCATATTTTGATAAGCGTACTTTTGCCGGTTCCGTTCTGACCCACAATCCCCATATGTTCCCCGCGGTTAAGGGAAAGAGCGGAATCACTGTAAAGGCGGCTGTCCCCATAAGAATGGGAAAGTCCTGTTATATCTAATAAACTCATAATTGAAACACTCCTTTTATATTTAATGGTGCTGCGCTGTATTGCAATGTATGGATGAGCGGTGAAAGCTGTATGGGAGGTGAAAGCTGTATGTGAGGAGAATGCTGTATGGGAGGAAACCGTATTGTTTGTAACCGGACAAAAAAGGCAGAAGGTAGATGCCAAATTTGCACCTGCCTTCTGCCGTATTACAAAATCATACGATTTCCTCACATTACAAAAGGCCATGGACAAAACATTGTCCATAGCCTTTTATGCACGGATAACCACGGGAAAAAAGAGCAATCAAACCGACGGCAGCCTACACTGCTGCCTCCAGTCCATTACTCAGTTTCCCGATGAAATCACGAAAGCGCATAAGATACGCCATACTCTGTACAATGTTTCATCGGTATGAATTGTACAGAGATCTCTTTCTTCCGAGGTTGATTTAATATATAAAAGCCCATACCTGCCTCTCCTTCATTACAATGCGGCAACTATATCACAGCCAACTGCATTTGTCAATATTTTGGCAGCAGCAATGAGAAGGGAAATAAAATAAAATTTTTTGTCCGCGACCCCGGTTTTACATTTTGTCTCACGTATTCTACGGATGTAGATAAATAAATCACAGCAGACAGGAGGAAAATAATTATGACGGCAAAGAGGATTAAAAAGGCAGCTATATTGGTGTGTGCAGGTTTCATGGCCCTTTCTCTGCCTGGTGTGGGCAGCACGGCACTGGGTGCGCCCTCCAACAGGGAAACAAGGATTCAGGAAGAAACATGGGGACGTGTGTTCCTCAGCGCAGGTCCGAAGATATCCCTTTCCTATGACAGGGAAGGAGAGGTCCTGGAGGCAAAAGGACTGAATCAGGACGGACGAAAATTATTAGAGGGGGCAGGGAATTTTGCCGGTGCGGACTGTGATACAGCTGTACGCAGACTGGTAAAGCGTATGGATGATAAGGGATGGTTCCGCGGAGACAAAAATGAGAAAGAGCTGCTCATTGAGTCTGAAAAAGGATCTGTTTATCCCAGGGCCGACTTCATGAAAGAGATAGAAGAGGCTGCATGGGAAGCAGTAAACAAAAACGGCATTGATATCACCATAACACTTAAGGATAACGGGAAACAGTCAGAACAGTTATATATAGGGAAGAATGAGGCGAAGCGGATCGCCATAAAGGAATTGGGGCTGAAGGAAAATGAACTGACCTACAAGGGATGTGACCTGGACGACGGTGTTTATGAATTGAGGTTTCTGGTAAATGGAAGGAAACTCGAGGTGGATGTAAATGCCGCTACAGGCAGGATTGCGGATGTGGACTGGGACAATGATACGGGAGCCTGGGATGATGACCGGTTTGACGATGATGACCGATTTGACGATGATGACCGATTTGATGATGATGACCGATTTGATGATGATGACCGATTTGACGATGATGACCGTTTTGATGATGATGACCGTTTTGACGATGATGACCGTTTTGATGATGACGACCACGATGATGATGACGATGACCGGCACGATGATGACCACGATGGCAATGACTACGATGACTGATGGATGATTGAGATTTTTAATGCCCGGCTAAGACGGCAGCGTGCAATGGAAGTTACGGATGATAGAATGTAATGCTGAGGTGCAATGTGTGATAATACTGAAGAAAGCCGCAGAGAAGTATGATTACTGATGCCAAGGAAAACATAATGATAAATTTTATATTTCTGGAATTGAGATAATGTTTGGAATTTATCAGCAGGCAATAGGATACCGGAAAGAAACTTGAAGGATTTTGCAGGGGAATGTACGGCGGACCCATATGGGCTCCATACCGGCATTCCCCTGCGTATTTTGTTCACCAGCCTGTGTCGGAAATGATAGCCTGGCTGATAGATGCAGGAACCAGGCAGTTTTAGGCAGATACATTACAAAAACAATTTAAAATGCAGAAGACTTTTTTCAAGTTTTATATTGACGGCATACGCATTTCCTAGTATTATGATTATAAGTAGAATTGAGCTATATAAAGATACTTATAAGAAAAACTAATAATAATTATCTACAAGGATAATGAGCTTTAGAAAAGGAGAATGAACAATGGCAAAAGTAGGAATTGTAATGGGAAGCGACTCTGATATGCCTATTATGGCAAAGGCAGCTGAGATTCTGGACAAGCTGGGCATTGATTACGAGATGACAATTATTTCCGCACACAGGGAGCCTGATGTATTCTTTGACTGGGCAAAGGCAGCTGAGGATAAGGGCTTTAAGGTTATCATAGCAGGTGCAGGCAAGGCTGCACATCTTCCCGGTATGTGCGCGGCTATTTTCCCTATGCCGGTCATTGGAATTCCTATGAAGACATCTGACCTGGGCGGTGTGGATTCACTGTATTCCATCGTGCAGATGCCAAGCGGTATCCCGGTGGCAACCGTGGCTATTAACGGCGGTGCCAACGCCGGAATCCTGGCGGCAAAGATACTGGCCACCTCCGATGCGGAGCTGCTTGCAAAGCTGAAAGCGTATTCCGAAAGCCTGAAGAACGATGTGGTGAAAAAGGCTGAGAAGCTGGAGCAGGTGGGCTATAAGGAATATCTTGCACAGATGAAATAAGACAGATTAAAGGAAACGGGCAAAGGAAATATCCAGCTAAATATAAAAGGGAAATAAAAGGAAATTTTAAAGGGAAATCAAATGAAATAGCAGATAAGAGAGGATAGAAACCATGATGGATTACAAGAAGGCCGGAGTTGATATTGAGGCAGGCTATAAATCAGTGGAACTGATGAAGGAATATGTAAAGGGAACCATGCGCCCTGAGGTATTAGGCGGCCTGGGCGGATTTTCAGGAGCATTTTCCATGTCCGCGTTCAAAGGGATGGAGGAGCCTACTCTGCTGTCCGGTACGGACGGCGTGGGAACCAAGCTGAAACTGGCATTCCTGATGGATAAGCATGACACGGTGGGAATCGACTGTGTGGCCATGTGTGTCAACGACGTGGCCTGCGCTGGCGGTGAGCCTCTGTTCTTCCTGGATTATATTGCCTGCGGAAAGAATGTTCCGGAGAAAATCGCTACAATTGTAAAAGGCGTGGCTGAGGGATGCAGGCAGTCCGGCTCTGCCCTGATTGGCGGAGAAACAGCAGAGATGCCGGGCTTTTATCCGGAGGATGAGTACGACCTGGCAGGATTCTCAGTTGGTATTGTTGATAAGAAGGACCTGATTACAGGCGAAAACCTGTGTGCAGGAGATGTTCTGATTGGAATGGCCTCTTCCGGTGTACACAGCAATGGTTTTTCACTGGTGCGCAAGGTATTTGAGAAGGAGCTGACAAAGGAAGGCCTGAATACATATTATGATGAGCTGGGGACTACCCTGGGCGAGGCGTTGATTGCCCCCACCAGGATTTATGTGAAGGCTCTGAGAAACGTAAAGGAAGCAGGCGTTACCGTAAAGGCGTGCAGCCACATCACCGGCGGCGGCTTCTATGAGAATATTCCGCGTATGTTAAAAGACGGCGTGAAGGCTGTCATCAGAAAGGACAGCTATCCCATTCCTCCAGTATTCAAGCTGCTGGCTGAAAAAGGGCGGATTGAAGAGCAGATGATGTATAATACCTATAATATGGGATTGGGTATGATAGTGGCCGTTAATCCTGCTGATGTGGAGAAAACCATGGAAGCCATGAAGGCGGCGGGCGAAGCTCCTTATGTAGTGGGCTCCATTGAAAAAGGAGAGAAGGGTGTATCCTTATGCTAAGAGTGGGCGTACTGGTATCCGGAGGCGGAACCAATCTTCAGGCAATTTTGGACGCCGTGGATCATGGTGATATTACCAATGCAGAGGTATCTGTGGTCATCAGCAATAATCCGGGAGCCTATGCTCTGGAGAGAGCCAGAAAGCATGGGATCCGGGCTGTCTGCATTTCTCCAAAACAGTTTCCCACCAGGGACGCGTTCAACCAGGCATTTCTTGCCAAAATAGATGAATATGATTTGGATTTGATTGTACTGGCCGGATTCCTGGTGATGATTCCGGCGGCCATGACTGAGAAGTATAAAGGGCGTATCATCAATATCCATCCATCCCTGATTCCCTCTTTCTGCGGTGTGGGTTACTATGGACTTAAGGTTCATGAGGCAGCCCTGGCCAGAGGAGTGAAGGTGACAGGGGCTACGGTCCACTATGTGGACGGGGGCATGGATACCGGCCCCATTATCCTCCAAAAGGCAGTGGAAGTGGAGGAAGGGGATACTCCGGAAATCCTGCAAAGAAGGGTTATGGAGCAGGCAGAGTGGGTAATCCTTCCTAAAGCAATCAACATGATTGCCAATGGGCAGTAACATCTCTTTGACAGTAGCGCACGCCATGTGTGCCATGTTTTCAGAATAAGGAGGAACGTCATGAAAGTATTGATAGTAGGCGGCGGCGGTCGTGAACATGCAATTGCATGGAAGATATCACAGAGCCCGAAGGTGGAGAAGTTATACTGCGCTCCCGGCAATGCGGGCATTGCCAAGGTGGCTGAATGCGTTGATATCGGTGTCATGGACTTTGAGAAGCTGGTCGCATTTGCCGGAGAGCAGGCCATTGATTTAGTGGTCGTAGGACCGGATGACCCGCTGGCAGCTGGTGCTGTGGACGCATTTGAAAATGCGGGCATCCGTGTGTTCGGCCCCAGGAAAAATGCTGCCATACTGGAAGCTTCCAAGGCATTTTCCAAGGATTTGATGAAGAAGTACAACATCCCTTCTGCCGCTTATGAGACCTTTGATTCTCCGGAAGCAGCCCTTGCATACCTGGAGACAGCTCCCATGCCTATCGTGCTGAAAGCAGACGGTCTGGCGCTGGGGAAGGGCGTTCTTATCTGCAGCACCAGGGAGGAGGCAAAGGAAGGCGTCAAGACCCTGATGCTGGATAAACAGTTTGGCTCTGCTGGTGACAGGATTGTGATTGAGGAGTTCATGACAGGACGGGAGGTATCCGTACTCTCCTTTGTGGATGGAAAGACGATTAAAATCATGACTTCAGCCCAGGACCACAAGAGGGCTAAGGATGGGGACCAGGGACTGAACACAGGGGGAATGGGAACATTTTCACCCAGCCCATTCTATACGGATGAGGTGGATGCATTCTGCAGAAAGTATGTGTACCAGTCAACCGTAGACGCCATGAAGGCAGAGGGCAGGGAATTTAAAGGAATCATTTTCTTTGGTCTGATGCTGACGGAAAACGGCCCCAAGGTGCTGGAGTACAATGCCAGGTTTGGAGATCCGGAGACCCAGGTAGTGCTGCCCAGGATGAAGAATGATATTGTGGATGTGTTCGAGGCCTGCGTGGACGGAACCCTGGACCAGATAGAGCTGGAATTTGAGGACAATGCAGCCGTATGTGTGGTTCTGGCATCAGACGGATACCCGGAGCATTATGATAAAGGATATAAGATAGACGGCCTGGACCGGTTTGACGGACAGGACGGGTATTATGTATTCCACGCCGGAAGCAGGTTCGATAAGGACGGGAATATAGTGACCAACGGCGGAAGGGTGCTGGGGGTTACAGCAAAAGGAAATACTCTGAAGGAAGCCAGGGAAAATGCTTATAAGGCAACGGAGTGGGTGGAATTTGGGAATAAGTATATGAGGCATGATATTGGTAAGGCGATTGATGAGGTTGGAGTTGTGATGTAGATGACACTTGTGGTTTGCGGAGAAAAAATACATATTTGACCACAATATGTTGTGGTTTTAGAACGAAAAAACGGTAAAATTGGGTTTGCTTTTGGCTGTGAATTTAAGGGTAAAAACCGCATAAGTGTAGATGACATCCCCTGGTTTGGGTAGTGAACCAGGGGATTTTCTATTTTCTGGAAGTTATTTTGTCTACGTTTATTGGAGATTACTTTGATGGGGATGGATTATGAGATGGGATGTAAATTATTTTATTTTGTTGGTTATCGGGGTGATAACCGATATTTATTAAATTGTAACTTGTACATCAGTATAAGAAATAACTATGTTTTAAAAATTTGAGAATAGGGATTTTAATTGTATGTTGGTAGTTTACGATAACTGATGGGGCCGGATGAAAACAATGTATAAATGTAGGCTGTGATAGAAGGATTGTGCATGATAGAGGGCAGTCCTTTTTTTGCTTCAAATAATAATGAAGCAAACGGAGCGGTTGGTTTTCCAGAGATGTGGAGGAGAGTTGCCTGAACGGATAGATGAGAACAATGGATTTTAGAAGATATTCTAATAGGTGGTTCAAAATTTTATAATATACGGTTTCTTTTAGATAATAAATATTGATATACCAATATGCAAACTTATAGAGATTATAATTTTTAATAATATATGAAAAATAGAGAAAAACCACCAGCTGGTTTGGATAATATATACAAAAAACAACCTGCCTGCCATATCCTCAGCCATATGAATCAATGGGATCTGCCGGCAGTCAGCGAAACTGCAAAATGCCGGCCGCCGTATATATACGGGACCATGAAAATTCACTTTGTCTGTTATAAGCTATTTTTATAGGTGTGTATAAATTGTGCCGATTTGATTTCGCCATTTTTCGGACTTACAATACAAACTATCAAGGCAACCATCACGGGCAGCCGGAAATTAGGAACGGGCTGCTTCGGAACAAATAAGAGAAGGAGGTATTTTTCATGAGCATGATTGGCATTGTTCATTCCGGGATTACGGTAAAGGATTTGTCTGTCAGTATTCCTTTTTACCGGGATGTACTGGGGCTGGAGTTGATTAAACAAGAACCCCCTAAAGCTTCCAGGGGTGAGAAGCTGGGGGTTCCCGGAGCAAAAATCCGGATTGCTGTTTTTGGCATACCAAACAGCAAAGCGACGCTGGAACTGATTGAATATATTGAGCCGGCCGCCCCCAACCAGTATGGAGGACCTGTTAACGCATTGGGACAGGTTCATGTGGCGTTTAAGGTGGATGACATTGAAAAGACCATGGAGCATATGATTGCATGTGGTGTCAGGTTTACTTCCAATGAGTATGAAACCATCACGGACGGTCCCCTGGCCGGCTGGAAATGGATTTATTTTAAGGACCCGGACGGGACTAATATGGAGCTAATTGAAGTTACGGATCAGTTTCATTAAAGACTGTGTCAGGCCTCATGTAGTGTCAGCAAACTAAAATGAATAGGAAAAGGAGATTTAAACATGAAATCTGGATTTAATGGTGTGGATTTTGAAGACAATATTAACTTTGACCGTATGCGCAAGGCAAGGCTTGCCAGAGCTAAGAAATATTTGAAGGAATCAGGACTGGGTGCATTGCTGTGCTATGACTTTGACAATATACGCTATATTACCGGCACCCATGTGGGTGAGTGGAACAGAAATAAGATGAACCGGCATTGTCTTCTTATTGATGGAATTGACCAGCCTATCCTGTTTGATCCAGCCTGCCCGTCCAAAAGGCAGAGGGTGTCATGGCTGCCCTCTGAAAATATCATGCCGGCTGTAGGTTCCATGCGGGGCTCTATTCCCGCGGAAGCAGGCATGGTGGAGCAGGAGGCAAGTGAGATTATATCCTATCTGAAAGAGTATGGCGCGGATAAAAAGGTTCTGGGAATTGACATCGTGGACATCCCTCTTTACAAAGCGTTGGAAAAGGCCGGAATTACCATTGGGGATGGACAGGCGCCTATGGTGGAGGCGCGTATGATTAAAACCCCGGATGAAATTGAGCTGTTAAAATGCTCTGCTGCCATGGTGGATGCGGTATATTGGCAGGTTGCCAAGCATCTGCACCCAGGCGTAACTGAGAATGAGATGGAGGGATTGATTCAGGGCGAGCTTTTCCGTATGGGTGCTGAATCTGTGGAATTTGTCAACTGCATCTCCGGAATGCGGGGGAATCCACACAGCCATACCACCTCAAACCGTATGATACGGCCGGGTGAGCTGGTGTACTTTGATGTGGGCAATGTATATAACGGTTACCATACCTGTTATTACCGCACATTCTCCTGCGGCAGACCTACCAAGGCACAGGAGGAGGCATATGCAAAGGCTCTTAAATGGATCCGGGATGGCATATCCGTGATTAAACCGGGTGCAACGACAGCTGATGTGGTGGCTATGTGGCCAACTGCCCAGGAACTGGGCTTTAAGGATGAGAAAGAGGCATTTCTGCTTCAGTTTGCTCACGGCATAGGTTTAGGACTCTGGGAGAAGCCGGCTATCTCACCACTGTTTTCAAAGGATCATCCGTTTGAATTTAAGCCGGGCATGACCTTTGCAATTGAGACATGGTGTGCTTCCGCCGATGGTTCAGGCTCCGCCCGTATTGAGGAGGAGATTGTAGTCACGGAGACAGGTCATGAGGTCATCACCAAGTTCCCGTCTGATGAGATTACTTCCTGTGGTTTCCCGGGATGCCTGTTTCCGTAAGGAGAACGGCCGGTTTTCTAATACAGAAAGTGAGAATTTAAAATATGGTAGAAGTTATTATGAAGCCGATCCTGCACGGCTATAAAACATGCAGAGAATTTGCTGACGAATTCAAATTAGGGGATAAGGACCTGATTTTGACCAATGAATATATTTATACCCCGTATTTTGGACAGTTAGGGCTGTCATGCCATACCCTTTTTCAGGAGCAGTATGGGGCGGGGGAACCTACCGATGTGATGGCGGAGGCCATTATGGCGGATGCGTTAAAAACAGGGGCCCGACGCATAGTGGCTGTGGGCGGGGGCACCATCATAGATCTGGCAAAGGTGCTGGCTGTGGCCGGAGATGAAACCATTGACAGTCTGTATGATAAGGCTCCTGATTTGGAAAAGCGGCGCCAGCTTGTCATTGTTCCCACAACCTGTGGAACAGGCAGTGAAATGACGGACATTTCCATTTTAAACCGTACGCGCATAGGGACTAAAATGGGCCTAGTGGGGCCTGCAATGTACGCGGACAACGCGGTTCTTATACCGGAACTTTTAAACAGTCTTCCCTTTGGCGTGTTTGCGGCCAGTTCCATTGACGCCCTTGTCCACGCGGTGGAGTCCTCCCTTTCTCCCAGGGCCACACCTTATACGAAGCTGTTCAGTTACAAGGCCATTGAGATGATTATAAAAGGATACCAGACCATAGCGTCTCATGGCAGGGAGGCCAGAATTCCCCTTCTGGAGGATTTTCTCATTGCCTCCAATTATGCGGGCATAGCCTTCGGCACTGCCGGATGCGCGGCTGTCCACGCACTGTCCTATCCTCTGGGGGGCCAGTACCATGTAGCTCACGGAGAATGCAATTATGCCATGTTTACAGGGGTGCTCCTGGCTTACATGGAAATAAAAAAGGATGGGGAAATCGCTGTTTTAAATCAATTTCTGGCAGACCTGCTGGGGTGTGATGCGGCGGATGTGTATGACAGGCTGGAGGAGCTTTTAAACCAGATACTTCCCAAAAAGGCTCTCCATGAATATGGCATGAAACCTGAAGATATCGGGAAATTTACCGAGAGCGTGATGACTACCCAGGGACGTCTTATGAGCAATAATTTCGTGCCCCTTAATGCGGAACAGGTGAAGAAGGTATATGCAAAACTGTATTGATAGCTGAAATGAATCATTTTTTGTTTGGAGGTAACTTAATTATGAGTGGAAAAAAAGAAAAGGATCTGGCCAGGCAGTTCTATACGGTTATGTACCGCACCCGGCGCTTTGAAGAGGAAGTGTTTGAATTCTACAAACGCGGCCTGATGCCCGGCCTGGCCCATCTGTACCTGGGAGAGGAAGCGGTTGCGGCCGGTGCGTGTGCGGCTCTCAGAGAGGATGATTATATTGGGTCCACACACCGGGGGCACGGTCATCTGGTGGCCAGAGGGGCGGATTTAAAACGCATGATGGCTGAAATACTGGGTAAGGAGACGGGGTATTCCAAAGGGAAGGGAGGTTCCATGCATATCATGGCCATGGATAAAGGCATACTGGGGGCCAACGGCATCGTGGGCGGAGAGATTCCTATTGCAACAGGAGCAGCTTACTCATCCGTGCTGCGGGGAACAGACCAGGTTACGCTGGCGTTCTTCGGGGATTCCGCGTCCAACGAAGGCACGTTTCATGAATCTGTCAATATGGCGGCCGCATGGAATCTTCCTGTAGTCTATATTATCGAAAATAATCTGTTTGGTATTTCTGTGGATATCCGCCGGGTTACCAAGGAACACGACCTCTATAAGAGGGCCCCGGGCTATGGCATTCCGGGAGAGTGTGTGGATGGGAATGATGCGTTTGCTGTCTATGAAGCCGTAAAGAAAGCAGTGGAGCGGGCAAGAAAGGGCCAGGGGCCCAGTCTTATCGAGTGTAAAACCTACCGCTGGCAGGGGCACCATGTAGGCGATCCAGGAGAGTACCGGGCGCCGGAAGAACTGTCCGCCTGGAAGGCGAAGGAACCGCTGGTGGTTATGAAGACAAAGGGGCTACTGACCGATGAGGAAATCAGTGAGATTGAGACGGCGGTTAATAAGGAAATCGCTGAGGCGTGCAAATTTGCCGAGGAAAGCCCTTATCCGGAGGAAACAGAAGCTTATGCCGATGTATTCGTGGATTAACATTTGATTGTCAGAGAAATGGAGGTTTATACATAATGAGAGAATTGATGGTTCGTGATGCAATCCGTGAAGCCCTGGATGAGGAGATGGCACGCGACAGTTCCGTATTCCAGATGGGAGAGGATATAGGCGTAATCGGCGGCAACTTTAAATGTACGGAAGGTCTGATGGAGAAATACGGGGATTTGCGCGTAAAAGACACCCCTATTTCGGAGCAGGGCTTTGTGGGTATGGGGGTAGGCGCTGCCCTGACCGGTATGCGTCCTGTAATTGAGCTGATGTTTGCCGATTTTCTCATGGTCTGCGGCGACCAGCTCTTTAACCAGATGGCCAAGATTACATACATGTCCGGCGGTCAGTGCAATGTACCCATGGTAGTCCGGATGCCTTTAGGCGGCGGCCGTTCCTCGGCAGCTCAGCATTCCCAGTCGCTGCATGCGTGGGCCGCCCATATTCCCGGGGTCAAGGTGGTCCTGCCGTCCACGGCGGGAGAATGCAAGGGCCTTTTAAAGACAGCTGTCCGTGACAATAATCCGGTTATGTTTTTTGAACATAAAATGCTTTATACCACTAAGTTTAACGATGTGCCCGAGGCGGATGAGGATGTCTGCATACCATTTGGAAAGGCCCGAATCGTGACTGAGGGAACGGATATTACGGTGGTTGCCAACTCCATGATGACCATTAAGGCTGAAAAGGCCATCCGGAAACTTCAGAAGGATGGTGTCAGCGCGGAACTGATTGACCTTCGAACTATAGTACCCCTGGACACGGAGACTATCGTCCGCTCCGTTAAAAAGACAGGCAAGCTGCTTATTATCGACGAGGGTCATGTAAGTTTTGGCATTACGGGAGAAATTGCAGCCCGCATAATGCCGGAGGTATTCTATGATTTGGAGGCCCCCATTGAGAGGATGGGAACATCGGATGTGCCGCTGCCATTCAGCCCAGCTCTGGAGTTTCCTCTTATTCCGGATGAGAAGAAGATTGCGGCTAAGATTCGCCAGATGGTCTAATGTATATAAAACGAGTATTGCACGCAGGCGCCTGAAGACAGGCGCCGGGTGCTTATAACGAGGAGGAAATTGCTATGGCAGAAGTTATAATCATGCCCAAGCTGGGGTTTAACATGGATGAGGGAGAGCTTGTCAGGTGGCATAAGCAGACAGGTGATTCTGTAAAAAAGGGTGAGGTGCTGTTTGAGATTAATACGGACAAGACCACCATGCCAGTGGAAGCCACTGCTGACGGCACGGTTCTGAAAATAATGCTGGAGGAGGGGCAGTTTGCCGATGTGTTCACACCCATTGCGGTAATCGGCGCTCCGGGGGAGGACCCGGATGCGGCCATCGCTTCCCATAACGGCCAGGAGCCGCCTGCTGCTCCGGCTGATTTGAAAACGTTAAAACTGACGCCTAAGGCGCAGCGGCTTGTAAAAGAAGAGGGGTTGGAACCCGCCCAATTGGCGGGTATAGAAGGCACAGGCTTTGAGGGCGGCATTACCTATAAAGATATCAAGGCATCGCCTCTGGCCAGAAAAGCAGCGGCTAAGATGGATGTGGATCTTTCGGAGGTTAAGGGGACAGGACCTGCCGGAAAGATTATGAAGGAAGACGTAACAGCGGCAACAGCGGCCCATGCAGTCTCTGCACGGCCGCAGGAAAATTCCAACCTGCTCATTGATTCCACCGCTCCCTACAAAGGCGTGCGAAAGATTATCGGTGAAAAGCTGGCCCACAGTAAATTTACCGCTCCACATTTGTATTTTACCGATACCGTAGATACAACCAATATGACTGCGTTCAGAAAAGAGCTGAATGAGAAAAGTGATGTGAAGATTGCAGTTTCCGATCTGCTTATTATGGCGGCCTGCAAGGCTCTGAAAAAATTCCCTGGCATTAACGTCACCCTGAAGGATGACAAAATCATTACCTACAAATCCATTAATATAGGCACGGCAGTGGCCGGGGATAACGGACTTGTGGTTCCGGTTATCAAGAACGCCCAAACCAAGTCCCTTACCCAGGTGGCGGCGGAAAACCGCGATTTGGTGTCCAGGGCCAGGGAAGGAAGGCTTGCCCCGGAAGAATACAGTGAGGGAACATTCTCCATCTCTAATCTGGGCATGTTCGGTATTGGCAACTTTACCGCCATCATCAACGCCCCGGAAGCAGCCATTTTGTCTGTGAGCTCCGTGAGGAAGACACCAGTGGTGGTGACGGACGAAAACGGAGAGGACGCCATTGTAATTCGTCCAATCATGAATATCCAGCTCTCTGTGGACCACAGGCTGATAGACGGACTGCTGGCTTCCCAGTTTGTGGAATACATAAAGGGGCTGTTAGAGGACCCGATTCATATACTAATTTAGCCGGAAGGAGGCAATGGTCATGGCAGAGTTTGAGGTAACTGTAATCGGAGCCGGGCCCGGTGGATATGAGACCGCCATCAAGGCTGCGCAGATGGGAAAGAAAACATGCATTATTGAAAGTACATATTTTGGGGGAACCTGCCTGAATGTGGGCTGTATCCCTACTAAGACGCTGATTAAGTCAGCCGAAGTGTTAAGCCAGGTGCGGGAGGCAGCGGACTTTGGCGTAGATGGAGTGGACCCGGACCAGGTGTTCGTGGACATGAAGAAACTAAGTGCCCGCAAAGCATCGGTTGTAAAAACCCTTGTGAGCGGTGTGAAGGGTCTTTTAAAAGCAAACAAAGTAACAGTCGTGGAGGGCAAAGCCTCCTTTGTGGATACACATACCGTCCTGGTGGGAGAGAGGAACATAACCAGCGATATCTTCATTATTGCCACCGGATCCAGTGTGTTTATGCCGCCATTCATAGCTCAGGAGGGAGATAACCATGTCATCACCAGCACGGAAGCCCTGGACTTTGACTCTGTCCCGTCTTCCATTGCTGTGATTGGAGGCGGCGTGATTGGAGTGGAATTTGCATTTCTTTTCAACAAACTGGGCAGCCGGGTTACGGTACTGGAGCTTATGGACCATATCCTTCCCATGGTGGATCCTGAGGTGGGAAGAATGGCCCAGAAACGCCTTGGCAAATCCGGGGTGGATTTCCGCTTGGGATGCAGAGTAAAAAAGATAAAGAACAATACGGTCTATTATGAACTGGACGGAAGAGAGGAGAGCGTTAAGGCGGATGTTATCCTGATGGCGGTGGGACGGATTCCCAACACTGAGGGACTTAACACAGAGGAAATCGGCATTGAGATGGACCGCGGGGCCATTAAAACAGACGGCTTTCTACGCACCAACATACCTAACATCTATGCAATCGGAGACGTGAACGGCAAGGTAATGCTGGCCCACACGGCATCCCATGAGGGAATGACGGCCGTGGCTCATATATGCGGCGAAACAGGTGAAGAGATGAACTATAACAGGATTCCCTCCTGCATCTACCTGGATCCTGAAATTGCATGTATTGGTATGACAGAACCTCAGGCCCGTGAACAATATGGCGACAAGATAAAAGTAGGCCGCTTTCACATGGCTGCCAATGGAAGGTCCCTGGTGGAGGGAGATACCGATGGAATGTTCAAGGTGATTGTGGACAGTGAGCTTGGCGAGATATTGGGTGTCCATCTCTATGGAAAACATGTTACCGAAATGATAGGAGAGGTTTCCGCCGCCATGACCGCAGAGGCCACCGCGGAAGAAATTATCCATACCATTCATCCCCATCCAACGGTCAACGAAGCCCTGGGTGAAGCATTCATGGCCGCCTGGAACGGCAGGGCCATCAACTCATGACGCGGATCATTTGTTTGGGAGACAGCCTGACATATGGTTACGGCATTCCCCGGTCCCAGGTATGGACAGCGCTTTTGGCTGCCCGTACCGGGATGGAGTGTGTGAACCGGGGAGTGAACGGCACCACCACCGGTGGGATGCTTGCCGTCATGACCGGAGAATTGGAGAAACTCCATTATGACGCGGTGATTCTCATGGGGGGAAGCAACGATTTAGCCTATGGCAGGGATTTAACCGGAGCCAGGGCTAACATGGGAGCAATGGCACACATTGCCATGTCCGCCCGGGTCTGTCCGTTTATAGGCGTTCCCTTAAGGCCATGTCCGCCTGTGCGGTCAGACTGGTCGGCCTGGGCAGACACGCAGGAGGTCAGAATGCTCAGGGAGGAATACAGCTGCTGGCTGAAAGAGCTTTGCGGGATGTTCCGGCTCCCCGTGATTGATTTTGAAGGGGAGTTTCCCAGACGGACGGAAAGCCTGGGAGGCACACTTCGGGAGTATTACCTGGAGGATGGCCTTCATCCCAATAAAGCCGGCCATGAGCTGATGGCAGACATTGCCGCCAGGGAAATATCTTCTGCTTTAGAGCGCGTATCAGACAAGAACTAACCTGGAAGGGAGGAAAAGG
This sequence comes from Enterocloster sp. 210928-DFI.2.20, assembly GCF_020554465.1. Lineage (NCBI taxonomy): Bacteria > Bacillati > Bacillota > Clostridia > Lachnospirales > Lachnospiraceae > Enterocloster > Enterocloster sp. 210928-DFI.2.20. The sequence continues at coordinate 18,521 of NZ_JAJCHK010000019.1, read as the reverse complement.
ACTCTATGTATTATATTGATAATTCCTGTACAGACCCCTACTTTAACCTGGCTCTGGAGCAGTATGTGTTTGACCGTTTGGCTGTGAAGAAGGATTTTTTCATCCTTTGGAGGAACGATAATGCCATCATTATTGGAAAGCACCAGAACACCATGGAGGAGATTAATGCCGCTTTTGTTAAGGCAAACAGCATTGAAGTGGTGCGGCGTCTTTCAGGAGGCGGCGCGGTTTACCATGATCTGGGAAATGTAAATTTTACATTCATTGCACATCATGGCGGCGGATTCGACTTTTCCACCTTCTGTTATCCGGTTATGAAAGCCCTGAGGAGCCTTGGGGTGGAAGTTCAACTCAGCGGACGAAATGATATGAGTATAGACGGACGGAAATTCTCCGGTAATTCACAGTATGTAAAGCATGGAAGGGTAATGCACCACGGAACCATCATGTTTGACTCCAATCTGGATATGGTGGAAAGATCCCTGAAGGTGCCGGAGGATAAGTTCCTATCTAAAGGATTTAAGTCAGTCCGCAGCCGCGTGACCAATGTAAAACCTCATCTGTCCCAATCCATCTCTACAATAGAATTTATGGACCATCTCCAAGGTTTTATGTCTGAAGAATTCCGATTAATACCCTACGATTTAAGAAAAGAAGATTTGGATGCAGTCAGGAAGCTGCAGAAGGAAGTGTATGACCGTTGGGAATGGAATTACGGGGAATCACCCCAATACCAGATTGTGAAACGGCGTCGGGTGGATGGGGTGGGACAAATTGAAATCCATCTGGATGTGGAGAAGGGTGTGATAAAAAAGGCGGCGTTCTACGGCGATTACTTCGGGAACAGGGACACAAAGGAGCTGGCGGCACTGCTGACAGGGGCAAAGCTTCGGGAGGAAGACGTAGGTATGCTCCTTGAAACAATACATATCCAGGACTATTTTAATAATTTAAGTCAGGAGCAATTCTGCTCCATTCTTATGCAATAGCAGACGAATACTACAATGAAAGAGGTAAAGAATTATGATGACAGGCGAAGAATATGTGGAGAGTATCCGCAAAATGAATATGGAGATTTATATGTTCGGGGAAAGGATTTCGTGCAGCGCGGACAATGATATCCTAAGGCCTTCCCTCAATTCAGTGAAGGCCACCTATGATATGGCCCAGAAGCCGGAGTACGAAGACATAATGACAGCCACCTCCCATCTGACGGGGAAGAAGATAAACCGTTTCTGCCATATACACCAGAGCCCGGAGGACCTGGTTAAAAAGGTTAAGATGCAGAGGCTGATGGGACAGACCACGGCTTCCTGCTTCCAGCGCTGTGTGGGTCTGGATGCCATGAACGCAATCTACAGTACTACATACGAATGTGACCAAAAGCACGGAACCAGCTATCACAAGAATTTTGTGGAGTATGTGAAAATGGTCCAGGAAAACGACTGGACGGTGGACGGAGCCATGACGGACCCCAAGGGTAACCGCGGGCTTGCACCGGGACAGCAGAGCGACCCTGACCTGTATCTGAGGGTGGTTGAACGCCGCACCGATGGCATTGTGGTTCGGGGAGCCAAGGCGCATCAGACCGGCATGAGCAATTCCCATGAGGTTCTGGTGATGCCTACACAGTCTATGAAGCCGGGGGATGAGGATTACGCTGTTTCTTTTGCGGTTCCCGCGGATGCGAAAGGCATATTTATGATAGTGGGCCGCCAAAGCTGTGATACGCGTAAGCTGGAGGGCAGTTGTATGGATGTGGGAAACTGCAAATTCGGCGGTATGGAGGCTCTGGTGATTTTTGATGATGTGTTTGTACCAAATGAGAGGATTTTCATGGATGGAGAGACCGACTTTTCGGGTATGCTGGTGGAGCGCTTTGCCGGTTACCACAGACAGAGTTATGGTGGATGTAAAGTGGGAGTGGGGGATGTGCTGATCGGAGCGGCGGCCCTGGCAGCTGATTATAATGGTGCTCAGAAAGCCAGTCATATTAAGGATAAGCTGATTGAGATGACGCATCTGAACGAAACTCTTTATTCCTGTGGTATTGCATGTTCCTGCCAGGGACAGGCCACTGATTCCGGAAATTATCTTATTGATCTGCTGCTTGCCAATGTCTGTAAGCAGAATATAACTCGGTTCCCATACGAAATTGCCCGTCTGGCAGAGGATATAGCCGGCGGCCTTATGGTTACGGCTCCCTCCGAAAGAGATTTGCGCAATGAGAAAATAGGGCCATACATAGAAAAATACTTAAAGGGTGTGGACGATGTTTCCACGGAAGACCGTCTTAAGATTCTGCGTCTGATTGAGAATTTGACTCTGGGTACGGCCGCGGTAGGATACCGTACCGAGTCCATGCACGGCGCCGGCAGTCCTCAGGCACAGAGGATTATGATATCCCGCCAGGGAAATCTGGCTCAGAAGAAGGAGATGGCAAAGACCATAGCTCAAATCGGGAATACAGAAAGGAATTGAACAATTGGATTGGAAAGCGATATACAGGCAAAAGCTGACAACGGCCCAGGAGGCTGTGAAGCATATAAAATCAGGGGACAGGGTTTCCCTGAGTCATGCGGTGGGGGAACCCACCCATATCATTGAAGCCATGGTCGCCAATCGGGAAGCTTACAGAAATGTGGAAATCACCCATATGATCTCCATGGGCCAGAGTAAGTATGCACAGCCCGGAATGGAGCCATATTTCCGCCACAATTCACTGTTTGTGGGAGGAACGACCCGTAAGACGGTCAGGGATGGGCACGGGGATTTTACCCCCTGTTACTTTTCGGAGATACCTAACCTTTGGCACCGCACTATGCCCCTGGATGTGGCCGTCATCCATGTGTCCCGGCCGGATGAACATGGCTACTGCAGCCTGGGGGTGTCGGTTGACTACTCAAAACACGCGGTAAAGGAGGCAAATCTGGTGATTGCCCAGGTGAATTCGCAGATGCCGAGAACACTTGGTGATACATTTGTCCATATATCTGATATGGATATGATTGTGGAGCATGACGCTCCCCTCATTGAACTGGCGCCTCCTGTCATTACGGATGTGGAGAGGGCAATCGGAGAATATTGTGCCAGTCTGATCCGTGATGGCGACTGCCTCCAGCTGGGAATCGGCGCGATTCCTGACGCAGTGCTGCTCTCTCTTAAGAACAAAAAAGATCTGGGAATCCATTCTGAGATGTTTTCAGATGGGGTCGTGGAGCTGGTGGAGTCCGGTATTATTAATAATTCGAAAAAGAATTTCCACAGGGACAGGATGGTTGCCACCTTCTTGATGGGCACAAAAAGGCTGTATGATTTTGTGGACAACAATCCCATGGTTGCCATGTATCCGGCTACTTATACCAATGATCCCTATGTGGCAGGTAAGAATGACAATCTGGTTTCCATCAACTCATGCGTACAGGTGGACCTGTTGGGACAGGTATGCTCTGAATCGGTTGGTACCACACAGATATCGGCGGTGGGCGGACAGGTGGATTTTGTCCGGGCATCGGCGCTCAGCAGGGGCGGAAGGTCCATCATTGCCATGCCGTCCACGGCGGCCGGCGGTACAATATCAAAAATCGTGGCAACCTTGGATGAAGGCGCGGCCGTTACCACTAACAGGTATGATGTGGAGTATGTAATCACGGAATACGGAATTGCCCATCTTAAATACCACACGGTCCGGGAGCGGGCAAGGATGCTGATCCATATCGCTCATCCTGCTTTCCGGGATGGACTGGCAGAGTCGTTTGAAAAGCGGTTCCGGTGTAAGTTCTGACAGGAGGGAGGAACAGGATGAGAGAAGTAGTATTAGCAGGTGCGGTGCGGACAGCAGTTGGAAAGCTGGGCGGCGCTTTATCCGGCACACCGGCGGCAGAGCTTGGATCCATTGTCATCAGGGAGGCGGTAAAACGGGCCGGTATAGATCCGGAGCATGTGGACCAGGTCCTGATGGGCTGTGTGATTCAGGCCGGACTGGGACAGAACGCTGCAAGGCAGGCGTCCGTAAAGGCCGGTCTGCCGGTTTCGGTGCCTGCACAGACACTGAATCTTGTGTGTGGTTCCGGCCTTAACAGTGTGAACATGGCAGCTGCCCTAATCCGTTCCGGCGACGCGGATGTGATAGTGGCGGGCGGCATGGAAAATATGTCCACAGCGCCGTATGTGCTGTCAAAGGCCCGCTTTGGTTACCGTATGGGAAATGATGTTCTTATAGACTCTATGATAAATGACGGGCTGTTTGACGCATTTAACCAGTATCATATGGGAATGACGGCGGAAAATGTGGCGGAGCGGTATAGTATTACACGGGAAATGCAGGATGAGTTTTCAGCATGGAGCCAGCAGAAGGCAGAACAGGCCATGAAAAATAACCGGTTTTCAGAGGAGATTGTGCCTGTGCCGGTTAAAGCGAAAAAGGAGACTGTGATATTTGAGCGGGATGAGTATCCCAGGTCCGGTGTAACCGCTGAAAGTCTTGGAAAACTGCGGCCTGCTTTCAAATCGGATGGGACTGTGACGGCAGGGAATTCCTCTGGTATTAACGATGGAGCGGCAGCGGTTGTGGTCATGAGCGCTCAAAGAGCAGGGGAACTGGGCATAAAGCCCATGGCATGGCTGACGGCAGGAGCGGTGGCCGGACTGGAACCGGAAATCATGGGTATGGGTCCTTTGTACAGTACCAGAAAGGTGCTGGAAAAAACGGGTATTTCTCTTAATGACATAGATTTAATAGAAGCCAATGAAGCCTTTGCCGCGCAGGCGGTGGCCGTGGGACAGGAACTGGGCTGGGACAGCGCCAGGGTAAATGTGAACGGAGGTGCCATTGCTCTGGGCCACCCGGTAGGCGCGTCTGGCTGCAGGATACTAGTGACTCTGCTCCATGAAATGAGACGCAGGGATTCTAAATGCGGACTTGCCACCCTTTGCGTGGGCGGCGGCATGGGAGTCAGTACGATTATTGAGAGGAACTAAGGCGGCATGGCAGAAACAGTAATTTATGAAACAAACAGATATACGGGAATCCTTACTATCAACCGGAAGGAAGCCATGAATGCGCTGAACAGCCAGGTTATTGCTGAACTGGGAGAGGTTTTGGAGGCGATTCCAAAGACAGACATCCGCTGCCTGATTCTTACGGGAACAGGAGGGAAAGCGTTTGCCGCGGGAGCCGATATTACTGAGATGGCGATGCTGAGCGTACAGGAGGCTGGGGACTTTTCACATGCGGGAAACTCCGTGATGGAAAAGCTGGAGACCTTACCTGTGCCTGTAATCGCTGCTGTAGGTGGTTATGCGCTGGGGGGCGGATGTGAACTGGCTTTGGCCTGTGACATCCGCATTGCCTCTGAACAGGCGGTGTTTGGGTTTCCGGAGACGTCCTTAGGTATAATTCCCGGTTACGGAGGCATACAGCGCCTTGTCCGCACGATTGGACTGTCAAGGGCCAAGGAGATGGTATTTACCTGTAACCGGGTCAGCGCTGAGGAAGCCCTTCGGATGGGACTTGTTAATAAAGTAGTGCCATGTGACAGGCTGATGGACGAGGCTCTTTTGATGGCGGACAAGATTGCGGGAAATGCACCTTTGGGCATAGGTGCTTCCAAGCGTGTGGCGAACCGGACTGCGGGATGTACCTTAAAAGAAGCTGGAAGATTTGAAATAGTGGAATTTGCATCCTGTTTCGGCACCCGTGACCAGCGTATGGCCATGGCGGCGTTTGCTGAAAAACGGAAGCCGGAACCATTTTTAGGCGTATAGACAGGAGGTCAGGGTTTATGAAGGTTGGAGTAATCGGTTCAGGAACCATGGGAAGCGGTATTGCTCAGGCATTTGCGGCCGTAGAGGGGTATTCTGTGGTTTTATGTGATATCAGCGGCGAGATTGCGGCCAAAGGAAAGGATAGAATCAGGGAAGGTCTGGAAAGACAGATTGCAAAAGGAAAGCTGGAGCCTGACATGGCCAAATCCTGTCTGGAGCGCATCACAGCCGGAACCAACAGCTGTGCCCGGGATTGCGGACTTATCATAGAGGCCGTACTGGAGGATTTGAATTTAAAACGCCGCATTTTTGAGGAGCTGAAAGGGATATGCAGTGAAAACGCGGTTTTTGCAACCAATACTTCGTCCCTTTCCGTGACTCAGCTGTCTGCCTGGCTCAACCGTCCGGTGGTGGGAATGCACTTTTTCAATCCGGCCCCGGTCATGAAACTGGTGGAAGTAGTTGTGGGGATTGGCACCCCATTGGAACTGGCGGATGAAATATGTGGAATTGCCAGAGATATTGGAAAAACTCCGGTTGTCGTACAGGATTCGGCTGGATTTGTGGTGAACCGGATACTGATACCCATGGTCAATGAAGCCTGCGCCATTCTGGCGGAAGGCGTGGCTGCGGCAAAGGACATTGACGATGCCATGAAAATGGGAGCGAACCACCCAATGGGCCCTTTGACCCTGGGGGATTTAATCGGCCTTGATGTCTGCCTTGCCATTATGGAAGTGCTGGAAACAGAGACAGGCGATCCTAAATACCGTCCCCATCCTCTGCTGCGCAGGATGGTGCGGGGAGGACTTTTGGGCCGAAAGACGGGAAAAGGTTTTTATACATATTAAAGTTTATGAGGAGGAAATAGAATGAATTTTGTTCTGTCTGAGGAACATACAATGGCCCGGACTTTGTTCCGGACCTTTGCCGAAAACGAGGTAAAGCCTTTGGCCCAAGAACTGGATGAGCAAGAGCGTTTTCCAACGGAGACAGTTGAAAAGATGGCCGCATACGGTTTTTTGGGAATTCCGGTTCCAAAGGAGTGGGGCGGACAAGGGGCGGATACTCTTGCCTATGCAATCTGCGTGGAGGAATTAAGCAGAGTCTGCGCAACCACAGGCGTGATCGTATCCGCCCATACCTCTCTTTGCGCGGATCCAATCCGTAAATACGGAACGCAGGAGCAGAAGGAAAAGTATCTGGTTCCCTTAGCCGCGGGCAGGAGTTTGGGCGCCTTCGGGCTTACGGAGCCGGGGGCGGGCACAGATGCGGCGGGCCAGCAGACAAAGGCTGTCCTGCGGGGAGACCATTATATATTAAACGGCACCAAAATATTTATCACCAACGGTGGTGTGGCGGACACATATGTTATTTTTGCCATGACGGACAAATCTAAGGGAACAAAGGGTATTTCTGCCTTTATTGTAGAAAAAGATTTTGAAGGATTTTCTATTGGGAAGAAGGAATTAAAAATGGGAATCCGGGGCAGCAGTACGACCGAGCTGGTGTTTGAGAACTGTAAGGTACCAAAGGAAAACCTTCTGGGCAAAGAGGGAAAAGGCTTTGGCATTGCCATGGGCACCCTGGATGGCGGACGTATCGGCATTGCGGCCCAGGCACTTGGGATTGCCCAGGGCGCCCTGGATGAGACCGTGGCCTATGTGAAGGAACGCAAACAATTCGGACGTTCTATTTCCGCGTTCCAGAACACCAGGTTTCAGCTGGCCGGCTTAAAGACCAGGATTGAGGCGGCCCGCCTCCTGGTATATAGGGCGGCGTATGCCAAGGATCACCAGGACCTCTATTCCCAGGAGGCGGCCATGGCTAAGCTGTTTGCAGCCGAAACTGCCATGGAGGTGACCACTAAATGTGTACAGCTTCACGGAGGGTATGGATATACCAGGGATTATCCCATAGAGAGGATGATGAGGGATGCCAAGATTACTGAAATATATGAGGGCACAAGTGAAGTCCAGAAAATGGTAATTGCCGGCGGCATGTTGTGATAGAGGAGGAAAATAGGTTGAATATTATTGTTTGTATCAAGCAGGTACCGGATACGAATGAAGTGAAGCTGAATCCGGAAACCGGAACATTAATACGTGATGGTGTTCCGAGTATTATTAATCCGGATGATAAGGCAGGGCTGGAGGCCGCATTGCGGCTTAAAGACCTGCATGGAGCAAATGTAACGGTATTGTCCATGGGTCCGCCCCAGGCCGCGCTGGCCCTTAGGGAAGCACTTGCCATGGGAGCTGACAGAGGGATTCTTGTGACTGACCGCGCCTTTGGAGGGGCGGATACTTGGGCCACCAGCTCCACCCTGGCCGCTGTTATCCGCAGATTTGATTATGACCTAATCATAACAGGCCGCCAGGCCATAGACGGGGATACCGCCCAGGTCGGGCCTCAGATTGCAGAACATCTGGGTTTGGCTAATATAAGCTATGCCCAAGAGATGACCCTGGAAGGGGGGGATATTACCGTCAGAAGGCAATATGAGGATCGCTGCCACATAATCCGCGCAAAGCTGCCTTGTCTCATCACGGCTCTGGCAGAATTAAACCAACCCAGGTACATGACACCCGGGGGAATCTTTGAAGCGTTTCGGGAACGGCAGATAGAGGAAATCCATCGTTCCGACCTGGAAATCAGTGATGATAATATTGGACTTAAGGGGTCTCCTACCCGGGTGTTCCAGTCCTTCACAAAAGCGGTCAAAGGAAAAGGAACCGTGGTTTCACTGGATGCGCAGGAATCAGCTGAGTGGCTGGCGTCAAGGCTTCAGGAAAAGTTTATCATATAAAGGAGGGACTCATATGAACATACAGGAGTACAAGGGGATTTTTGTCTTTGCTGAGCAGGTGGATGGAGTGGTCTCCAATGTAACCTATGAGCTGCTTGGAAAGGGCAGGGAGCTGGCCGAGACACTGGGGACAGAGGTTACGGCAGTGCTCATGGGCTGCAAGGTAGAGGGACTGGCCCGCCGTCTGGCTGAATACGGTGCAGACCGGATCATCCTGGCGGACGCCCCGGAGCTGGAGACATACATGACCGAAACATACGCTCATGCCCTTACGGCTGTTTTGACCACCTATAAGCCGGATATCATGCTGTACGGAGCTACCGCCATCGGCAGGGACCTGGCTCCCAGGGTTTCGGCGCGAATCCATACAGGACTGACGGCGGACTGCACGGGACTTGAAATCCAGGATGGGACAAACAATCTGATGATGACCCGCCCGGCTTTTGGCGGTAATATCATGGCAACTATTTTGTGTCCGGAACACCGGCCCCAGATGGCAACCGTACGCCCTGGCGTCATGAAGCGCAGGGAGCCTGTTAAAGATGCGTGCTGCGCAGTAGAGCGTTTCCATGTGGAAAACCTATCGGAACATAGAAATGTTGAGATTGTGGATATCATTAAGCGGGTTAGTGAACGGATGGATATTTTGGATGCCAGGGTGCTTGTATCAGGAGGACGAGGGATGGGAAGCCCTGAGAATTTCCGGCTGCTTGAGGATCTGGCCCGGGAACTGGGAGGAACCGTATCCGCTTCCAGGGCAGCGGTGGACGCAGGCTGGAGGGATAAGGAATGCCAGGTGGGCCAGACCGGTAAGACAGTACGTCCCAACCTTTATATAGCCTGCGGAATTTCCGGCGCCATACAGCATCTGGCCGGCATGGAGGAGAGTGATATCATCATAGCTGTGAATAAGGATGAATCTGCGCCCATCTTTGATGTGGCGGACTATGGCGTAATAGGGGATGCATGTAAAATTGTACCGCTGCTTACCGATGCAGTGAAAAGGATAAGAGCAGAGCGGGCCTGAGAATCAAAAGGAGGATATGTTATATGGGAGGGAATCAAATAATACAGCTGTCTTTTCTGGCGGCATATCTGATTATTCTGCTGGTTTTGGGTAAAATGTCCAGCGGAAATGTTAAGTCTAACACAGATTATCTTCTGTCCGGGCGCCAGATGAGCTGGTTGATTGTGGCCGGAGGCCTGGTCGGAAGTAACTTTAGCGGAGCAGTCATTACATCTGTATCTAACTTTGCATATATCTATGGACTGGGAGGGATTTTTTATGAGGGATGCACCATTATCGGATTTCTGATATGTGCATTTCTCTATGCGAAAAGGGTACGCCAGAGCGGCGCATTTACCATTGCGGAGCTGTTTGAAATCAAGTACGGATTTAATGTACGGATGATTGCCGGATTCTTTATAGTGCTTTCCGGCATATCAGCGGCGTCCGCGCAATTTAAGGCAATCGGCCTGATTTTTTCCACCATGTTTGGCCTGGGGGAAAACATAGGGATTATGATTGCCTGGGTCATCACTTTGTTTTATATGACCATGGGTGGTCTGGCCGCTTCCAATTATACAATTATACCGCAGATGGTATGCTGTTTTCTGGCCTTTCCCCTGGTGGCAATCTGGGGTATGGGAGCTTTTGGAGGATTTCAGGCCGTGAAAGCCCTAGAGGACTTGCCGACCACCTATTTTACCTTGTTAGGACCTTCCCTTAAAATGGTCATGACATGGGTGGTTCAGTGGATGTGGGTAAACGAGTGGGGATCCCAGTGGTATTTTCAGAGAACAGCTGCCGCACGTAGTGTTAAACATGCAAAAATGGGCTTTTTTACAACAGCCGTGGCCCTCACTATCATGGTACTTATACCTGGGACCGTGATTGGCATGATTGCGCGGGCAGCGTTTCCGGCTCTTTCAAACAGTGAACAGTCTCTCAGTCTGATGATAGCTGCTTCACCTGTTATTTTTGGCGCCCTGGCTATGACGGGTGTGTTTGCTGCCGCCATGTCAACCGTAGATGGCTGTGCCATGGGAGCTGTCACTGTTTTGGTGAGGGATTTTTACCAGCGTGCCCTGGGCCATACAGGAACGAATTCAAAGAATATCAACCGGGTATCCCGTATGGTGACCGTTGGTGTTCTGGTCAGTATTCTGTTAATGGCTACCTCGTTAAAATCGGTTGTTTCCGGACTGAATTTTCTTTTCGTGTTCAGCAGCGGTAATTTTGGGGCCCTTATTGGCGCTTTATACTGGAAAAAAGCTTGTAAGGAAGGAGCACTGCTTTCCATACTCAGCGCTGGTACAGTAGCTATGATTTGGACCTTTACCGGCCATGGCACACGTTTTGACGGTATCTGGTGGTCCATGGTAATCAGTATGGTAGTTATGGTGGCTGTGAGTCTGGCCGTAGCTAAGACCGGTTCCTGGTGGGGGAGAGAGGACCCGGCCCAATCAAAGGCAAAGGATGATATACTGGAATTTCTTTCCAATAGGACGGCTACCATGGCGGACTTTATTGACCGGTTTGACATTGACGCCAGACAGATACGCCTGGCGGTAAGCGAACTGGCCATGAATAAGCAGATTAGGGAGATTGATTATATGACTTATATACGATCCGAGCATTGTTCTTCGGAACAGGAATTTGCGGCGGATTCTTCCGGCGGCAGGGACATTGCCATGATAATGGCTGCCTTTGTGTGTATCGCTGCTTTTTGTGTTATTTGGTCAGTCACGGCATAGGAAAGGGGGATTATTATGTTTACTCTGAATCAGGAAGAAATGCAGGTTCTGGAGGCAATCCGGGATTTAAATGATGGTAACCTGGGCAAAAGAACGGACTATTATGATGTTGTGAAATCAGTGGACGGGGATACGGCCAAGCTGATTCCCGTTGTAGCCCGGCTTGAGGACGATGGATATATTCGATCAAAGGGAATTATAAAGCGGTATTGCATTATCACGGACAAAGGGCGTGGTATACTGGGTGGTATCGCAAAATAAATATATCTCAAAAGCTCATCTCAATCATGGTGGGCTTTTTTTGCGTTTTCAGGCAAAGAAATTGACACCAGTATATACAGAATGTGAAAATGCAGCAATGTTTTAGATTAATTTTGACGAAATTGGTTTTTGTGTGATATAATTACAAATAAATTACTGGAATCGTTAAAAAACATTATTATTTTGGAAAACCGATAATATCCGCTTATAAAACCGATAATTATTAATTATATGTGCATAAGTGGAAAAAATCATGATTGATTTTTGTGATATTTGATGAGGGCTTTATCTGCTGATGGAGGTGACAAATTGGACTATCCGGGCTACATGTCTTTAACACTGCAGCATTTCCAATACTTTATTCTAGTGGTTGAACAGGGGACAATGATGAAAACTGCGGAACTCCTGAATGTTTCCCAGCCGCTGCTGAGCCAGAAGATTGCGCAGCTGGAGAAAGAACTGGGGGTGAAGTTATTCACCCGAAATAAAGGGAAACTGGTTCTGACAGAAGCTGGCGAACAGTTTCTGGAAGAGACCAGAGGATTTCTGGCGGATGTGGAGAAGACCTTTAAAAGCTTAAAGGAATCTTATGGGCATATAAGTGAAAAGCCGGTACGCATGGGGTTCAGTGACGGAAATGAGTCCTCTAAGATTAAAAAGGTGGTACATATGTTCAGACAGTCCTTTCCCGATATACTTTTGGAGGTGGAGATTGACAACCGTCTGCTGATAGCGGAAAGGCTTCTGAACGGTGAACTGGATATATGTCATATGGTGGATACGGAAAACCTTCACTTAAATAAAAATATAAGCTACAGGAAGCTGTATAACCTGTCAATGAATGGAATCGTCAACAGTAATAATCCATTGGCTGACAGAGAAAATGTGAGCTGGAGGGATTTGGACGGCCTGACCTGCTATTGGCCTAATTCCCTGAACAAATCCATGCTGACCAGGGATATCCAGAGATTTCTGCGCGCTAATCATGTAAATATGCAGTTCCAGTACAGGAATGTGGATTATTTTACACTTAGAAAGTACCTGCATGTGGATGAGAGCATAATCTTTACACTCAGCGGGTACGTGGACAACCCCACCCTAAAGCTGCTGCCATTAGGTGGTATTACATATCCATTCATTATAGCATGGAGAAAGAGTGAAACAAAACGTCTGGAGCCCTATACGGAGCGCCTGGTGGCAATTTCAAAAAGCATAATGAAAGCCAACATCTGATTGGCATTGATGTATGAATCGGCCTGCTGTTTTCGGCAGGCTTTTTTTGTTGGCTTTATGCACATGTGGATGGGAATATATAAGACATATTTATAAAATGTATAAAACATACAAATTAGACAAAACAGGGACTTTTTTAATATACTGACTGTACAAAATCACATGTCAGGAGGAAATGAATATGAGTAAACAGGAACCGGGGGTAGTCACCACGAAACAGCAATTGCTCGATGATCCGTTCATGAAAAGTGTTGTGCAGGACGGTATGCGGATTGAATGGGATGTGCCTTTGCATATGCGTGACGGGGTGACCCTCAGGGCGGATGTGTTCCGCCCGGATGACGATGGACAATACCCAATTCTGATGTCCCAGGGACCTTACGGGAAAAGCCTTCATTTTAAGGATGGGTATGAGGGAAGCTGGAATACATTAAAGCGGAAGTATCCTGAAATATTTGAGGGAACCAGTGAAAAATACATGAACTGGGAAACCGTGGATCCGGAAAAATGGGTTCCGGATGGCTACGCGGTTGTGAGGATTGATTCCAGGGGATCCGGCCGCTCAGAAGGCTATCTGGATTCCAGAAGTCCTGATGAGATTCAGGATTATTATGACTGTATCGAATATTTTGCCGCTCAGCCCTGGAGCAATGGCAACGTTGGACTGGCAGGTATCTCTTACTATGCAATCGCCATGTGGTCGGCGGCAGCGGCTAATCCGCCTCATCTGAAAGCAATCTGTCCTTTTGAAGGGAATTTTGATGTGTACCGTGACAATATCAGGCATGGTGGCATTTTCATGGATTTCAGGAGCATGTGGTATCCTTCACAAGTTAAAAGCACACAGCACGGCTTGGGAGAGAGGGGACGGAGAAGCAGTATAAATGGTGTTCTGGTATCCGGACCTGAGACATTAAGTGAGGAGGAGCTGGAGAAGAACCGGGCGGACGCATCCATGCTTCCAACGGCGAATGAATGGATTAGTGATGTTTATACCAGGATTACGCCGGATATTGAAAAGGTAAAGGTTCCGGTGCTGTCCTGTGCTAACTGGGGAGGAAACGGTCTGCATCTGAGGGGAAATATCGAAGGGTATATGAGATGCAGTTCTGATCAGAAGTGGCTGGAAATTCATGGTAATGAGCATTATGCCGAGTTTTATACCAATTACGGGCTAGAGCTGCAGAAGCGGTTCTTTGGATGTTTTCTGAAGAATGAGGGGACGTTTGAGCAGCCGCCGGTATTTATGAATATCAAACATGTAGACGGTACCTTTACCCAGCGCACCGCCCAGGAATGGCCTCCGGCAGAGACACAGTGGACAAAGTATTATTTTGATTTGAATAATGGCGGGTTTATAAATCATCCGGGAACACCTGGCAAAGCTGCGTTTAAGGCAGAAAGTGAGCATCTTTCTTATTTTACTGAACCGTTAAAGGAAGAAGTGGAACTTACAGGCCATGTAACGGCAAAGCTTTATATTTCCTCAACCACTGAGGATGCGGATATTTATCTTATATTCAGGGTTTTGGATCCGGACGGCAATGATGTCACCACGGTTGCGGCCAGCGATCCGGAAGGCAATCTGGGAACCGGATGGCTCAGAGCGTCCCACAGGAAGCTGGACCCGCAGATGAGTAAACCATATAGACCGTGGCATACCCATGATGAGAAGCAGCCATTGACGCCAGGGGAAATTTACGAGCTGGATGTGGAGGTATGGCCTATTTGCATGACGGTTCCGGCAGGCTATCGCTTTGGATTCACCATCAGCGGCCGTGATTTCTCACTTCCCTCCAAGGATGAGGTGAAGAATGACAAGTATGAAGACTGGAAAAATGTCAAGAAGGCAGGAAACGCCCGGGGACATTCCATTTATACCCATTGTCTGCAGTACGAATATGATGAAAAGAAGATTTACTCCGGTGAGACAACCATCTATTCGGAAGATGGGAATATGTCCTATATACAGCTGCCGGTCATGCCAAAACAATAACAGGAGGAAATGATGAACAAGAAAATACATTATGCGTGGTATGTGATGGCAGCCGCTTTTATGATGAACTTATGTGTGATCGGCGTAGCTTCCGTAGGAATTTCTATTTTTCTTCCGGCATTAAGGGAAAAGCTGAACCTGACGGGAACCCAGAGCTCATTTATCATGTCCCTGCAGGGGATTGCGACCATTGCTGCTTTGGGGGGAGCCGGTAATCTGTATAAAAAATATAGTGTACGCAGTGTCAATCTGTTTTTTGTATTTATATGTATCATCGGTTTTGTGCTGATGGGAGTAGCGGATTCCATTCCGGTTTTGTATCTGGGTGCCATATTGACAGGCATCACACTGGGAGGCGCCGGGCATGTCCCAACTTCCACACTGATTAACCGCTGGTTCGTCAAAAGCCGGGGCAAAGCATTTGGTATTGTTACAGTAGGGTCAGGTGTCTCCAGCACCATACTAACGCCCACGATTACATGGATTATACAAAAATATTCACTGATGTACGGCTTTATGTTTGCCAGCGCCATCATTTTGGTATTGGAGGGTATTGCATTTTTCATCGTAAGGAACAATCCTGAAGATATGGGGCTGAAGCCATATGGTTTTGAGGAATCGGGTATGTCGGCTGACACAGGCAAGAAGGTGGTTACGGGATATACTCAAAAGGAAGCATTGAGAATGCCCTCCTTCTGGATGCTCAGCTTTGTGGCGTTTCTGGTGGGATTTACGGTTAAGCCTGCAATCGGACACATTATCCTTTATGCCAGAAGTGCGGGGTATGAGCCCATGGTGGCGGCCAGTGCCTTTTCCATGTATGCGTTTGTCAACATATTCACCAAACCGCTCTACGGAGCCATAGCAGATAGATTCGGAACCTATAAATCAAACTGGTATATTTTCATTGTGTATGGTGTAGGCCTTGCCAGCGCGGCTTTTATTACCATAGGCACACCATTCCTTTACCTGTTTGCGCTTTTGTTTGCTATCGGTATCCCTATTGGAACCATGGGTAATCCATTCTGGACAACAGACCTCTTTGGTAACCGGGAATACGGAGCCATCTATTCATATATACTGGCATTTTATAATGTGGGAATCATCCTTGGCTCTACATTTTTTGGGTTAATGACGGATTTGACAGGAACGTATCTGACTGGATATATGGTTTGCGCCTCAATGATGCTTGTGGGCCTGGTGGTGATACAGTCGCTTTATCTGTCACGTAAGAGGCAGGTGGCGGAATGTAAAGGGGTATAGTCCCACTGTAATATTCTATTGAAATCATATTGAAGCCTGGGCTGAGGAAATCTTCCCGGGCTTCACTCAATTTTGTATGGTTTGATGGTAAAAAGGGATCCAATAACTTTCCTTTTTGTATTGCATATCTTAAGCTATTCTAGCCCAGGGATTCCTGACACGTTTGCTTTATTGTTGTGGCATACATTAAGAATTTGTCATGATGCCTCTGTTTTTATGTCCCCATTCGGTATACTCAAAGAATTTTTATATTAAATGCTCATCATATTCTGTAGAGACTTAAAAGAGGAGGAGTTATGATTCAAGAAGAATTTGATTACTGGAGGGAGATAACTGCGAGAAGCTCCTGCAGGTGGCAGGAAGATACAATTACTATTCTAAACGGACGGGACGCGCTTTATTATATGGGTGGTGAATCAGGAGCTTTTATAAGAATATCACCAGAGGGAATGCTGCAAATGGGAACTTACAAGGAGGCTATACCTGATGTTGGTATATCCGATGATTTAGAAGATATAGTCCGATTCGTTAACAAAAATGAAGTGCGGTAAGAGGAAATCCTATCAGACCACGTCTAGTATTATGATATCCAGAAACAGGAGTTGTCCATCCATCAGGCAGGCGAGAAAATCGAAATGTACGCTGAGATGAGTGACGGATGGATTTTTTGAGTTAGATAAAGGATTAAATATGGAATATTAGGGAGGCTTATCGTGAAAAAGGCAATTATCTAACTGAAATATGATGAAGAGAAACTGTCGGCATTGGAAAAGTATACGATAAAGAAAGAGGTGGACTTGGAGGCGGAACTTCTGCATACACTGTAGAAATTATATGAAAAATAGGTACCGCTAGCCATCAGGGAATATATCGAAAGCCGGGAATCAAGTGAAGGGAGGACTGGTATGAGGAGCCAGGAACGGCGAAACACTGTCAATCGGGCGAATGATGAATAATGGAAACAAGGGGATGAACATGGGGCACGGAGAATACGCAAGACAGCGTATGGGTACAGGGGAGATGTGATTCGTCTTTCCATAGATATACCACGACGTAGGATAGTACCGGCAATGGGAAAGCGAATACTTGTAGAATGACCAGACAGGGTGCCGGATAAACCAGGCTTGTGACGCACGGTAAGGCAGCGTGTGGGCTTTTGCGGGGGAGAGTGGGAGTACTGGGCATGTTAGGAGAAAGCCACGGAATTTGGGCGGATTTGAGAAAACAGCGTAAAATCAAGTACAGAGACAGGGATATCATGGACTATCAGCATGCAGATTTCAGAGGTGATTCCGGCGTTCGATTTGTGTGCAGGTTAAAGGGAGGTGCACCTAAAGGCGCCCCTCCCGGCCACAATCGCCCGCAATGCGGGCGTTTTTCTGCTTCCATGGAGGTGCACCTGTTTGGCGCCTTGGTCACCTGTCAGGTGGTCGGTTTTGGCTGGAGACCACGCAAATACAAGGAAAATGGTGTATTTATAGGTGCACCCTGTAGGTGGTTCTGACGTATTTGGAGCAGAATCTTTATGACATGTGGATATGGACTTCCGCCGGGATATTCGATATGGTGTTGGCGGAAGGAGGAGTGTCCATGAAGAAAACTACGAGGGAACAATGTGAGGATGTCATAGCAGCCAGGGTAGAATGGCTGGTAACCCGATGGCAGGTAGATAAGACACAGGAAGAAAAGAAAGCAGACCACGAGCTGAACGAACGGATGGACCATTGGATGAAGGAAATTACCAAGGAGCAGAGGGATGCCATAGAGAATTGTATTGATGACATGCTGGATGGAAATGGGATGTGTCAGCTGTATCTGTATGAGGAAGGGGTGAAGGATGGGATACGGTTGATGAAAATGATTCGGGATATGTGATAGTATGTTTTGAAGGTAGCCGTCATATTATGTGGCGGCTTTTTGTTTGTTTAGAGAGGAAAAACAAGGCGAAAAAAATCAAATACGTGCTGTACCCGTACAAAAAAATACATGCTACTCCAAGAGTGGAGTCTGTCTATCTGGTGGGCCATGCCCTGGCCCATGGTGGCCTGCCAAGAAGTACCCAATGGAATATCTAGTACAGAGGAAAAGAATATAAACCATTTGAGGCGTGATAATCTGAGTAAAAATAACTAAAGTTATATGTGCACTTTTAACGAAAATGAGTTTTTGAGGTTATCAAAAGGGGTCTGAAACTGGACTAATAGTGAGGGGCATTTTTTGGGCCGATATTTTCAAAGGGCAGATGATAGGAGGGTTCAAGGTGGCTTGAAAAGTTTATGCAATTAATCTTGGCTATCAAAGGGCTGTTTTTTACCATGAGTCGCGGGGGAATCTTTTCTGGAAATGTAATCTGCAAGCCTGGTTGTATACCGAACTTGTGTATCTTAAGAAAATCGTAAGAAGAAATCTGGTTATCAGAAGGCCTATTTTTTACCA
>NZ_JAJCHK010000018.1:0-105649 GCF_020554465.1 Enterocloster sp. 210928-DFI.2.20 | reverse complement strand
GAGAGCTGGAATCCGGAGAAACCGGAAGCTGGAATCACGCAGTTCACGGAAGATACGCATTATGCAATCAGCTTTGCTGAAAATGCGGCAGTGGAGATAAGATATGTGCCGGATAACGCAGAGCACGGAACAACGACAAACAATCCTGACAGTGTAAATCCGGCAACGGGTACGCCAAAGGGCTCCATAGCGACAGCAGAGACCGGATACGCCTTCAAGAACTGGACGAAGGACGGAGTGGTGGTAAGCTGGAATGCAGAGCTGAAGCCGGAGGACATCGCGAAGGTGGGAGGCCTGTATGTGGCATCCGAATACGTAGCGAACTTCGGAGTGGATGACAACGGAGACCAGATCCCGGATGAGTACCAGACAATTTTCTATTATATCAGTGCAGATGAGAAGAAGGGTACTGTCAGTGTAGCGGAAGAAGTCCATACTTTTAGGGACGAAGATGGAAACTATACTGAAAAGACAGCAATAAGTCCCAATGGAGCAATCGCAACACCTCTGGATGGTTTTGCATTTGACTACTGGACCGATAGCGAAGTAAATGACTACACTCCTGACATGTCAAAGATGAAGACAAATACCTATTTGGTAGATACCACTTTCATCGCATACTTTGATGTTGATGAAATCGGTATAGAAGTGCCAAATGAACCAGACGGAGTACCTGATAAGTACCAGATTAAGTTCCAATATGTATCGGAAGACACAAATCGCGGAACAGTATCAGGAAGGGTAACTGAAGTCAAGACTGTCTATGAAATTGTTACAGGAGAAGATGGTAATGACCATAGGGAACTGAAACCTGCAAGTCCAGATGCTAACGTAACAGTATCCAGCCTTGGAAGCTATTTATTCAATAACTGGACAGACGGAAGCAGGGGTTATGCCAACGCGGATGAAATTAGAGCTGCAGAGTTCACACAGAGTACCACGTTTACCGCACAATTTAGATTTAACGGCGGTGGCGGTACTGGTCCTGGCGGTGGCGGCGGTCCCAGCGGCAACACCGAAGGCAATAATCGCTATACACCACCAACCGGCGGCCCAGGTACCACAACCATCACCCCAGAAGATGTGCCGTTAGCACCTCTTCCAGAATCACCAGTAGATGTAACCTTAATTGATGACGGTGAAGTGCCGTTGGCACCACTGCCAAAGACAGGTCAGACATCTATGAGAACCACATTGACCATGATGTTATCAGGAATCTTTGTTGCGGTAACAGCGTTGAGCAAGAAACGTAAAGAAGAGGATTCATAACAGTCCATTACAGTCAATGTAAAACAAAATAGCAGTATAACAGGAACCCCTGGTCAATATGGCCAGGGGTTCTTTTACCTCTCAAATTTAAATAAACATTAAGAAAATTTCCATTATCTGGCCTACCTAACGCTTTCTATAACGTACCATTTGATATGATTAGTACCATAGGACTAAGTATGAAGAGGAGAAAATGGTATGAAGGAGAAAGGAAGATCAAGAGCACTGCATAAAAAACCTTACGGTTTATGCAAAAGATTTCTTGCTGCCATGATTGCTGCGGTTATGGTTACCACTAATATTGGTACAGACCTTACGACAGCGTATGCAGCGGAATCTTCTGACAGCGTAACCTTCGAGATGAGCGGTTCCGGCCTGGTTACCGCAATTGAAGAAGCAATTGCTGCAGGAAATCCCCTTCAGGAGGGGGATATCGACTTTACCAACGGCAGGACAGAACAGTTTGAGGCATTATTTTATGGTGAAGGAAATATATATGAGATTTATCCGGAATACGACGGAGGAGACATGGACGCGGAGCTGCGTGTATTTGTCCGGCTTCCGGAGGATGCGGATGACATGTATATGGTCACCGGAGATGAGGAAATTATATTCCTGTATGTGAATAATGGAGAAAGCTCCATCAGCTGTTCCACGTCCATCACCAGAATGGAGGATGGAAAGGAGAAGGTAAAGAGAACAAAGAAACTTACTGTTAAAAGCTACGAGGCTGCATTTGGAGATGAGGAAGTAAATATCATATCCAAGCCGGCGGAGACGGTACCGTCAGAAACAGGACCGTCAGAAACAATACCAGCAGAAACAATACCAGCAGAAACAGAACCAGCAGAAACAGCACCGTCAGAAGAGATTCCAACAGAAGCAGTTCCGTCAGAACCTGACCCATTGGAAACGACTTCGTCAGAAGCTAATCCAGCAGAGTCAGAACCGGCAGAACCAACTCTGGAAGAAACCACAGAACAGACCTCTCAGAGTCAGGAGACACAGATACCTGCAGGAGAGGAAGGACAGAAGGAAACAACTGCTTCACCAACAGAGGGGACAGACACTGGCAGACAGGATACAGAAGAGGCTCAAAAGGAATCAGAGGGCTCCCGGCCTGAGAATACAGATAAGTCCGAGGAAATATACAATAACGCAAAAGAAGAAGTAGAACAGAAGGGCGATGCAGATAAGGAGCAGATTCATTCTGAGAAACAGGATGATACACCTGTTGCATCCATTAACCGTCACTATGCGCCTGTTGTTGCTGTAAAGACAGGTGATGAGACAGCCTCCCTTCCTGAAAAGCATGATTCAGATGTGAGAATTGAAGAGGGCACAAAAGAAAAAGAAGAACCAAAAGAAAACGCAAAAGCAGACAACACAACAAAAGAGACTGCTGAAAATCAAGGCAGCAGTGCAGATAAAACATCTGGAAAGACAAATGTGTCCAGTGAGACGGGAACATCCGGAAGTAAAGAATCATCCGGTAACCAGGAGTCATCCGCCAGTCAGGAATCATCCGGCAATCCAGAGTCATCCGGTAATCCAGAATCATCCGGTAATCCAGAGTCATCCGCTAATCCGGAATCATCCGGCAACCAGGAGTCATCCGCCAGTCAGGAATCATCCGGTAATCTGGAGCCATCCGGCAGCCCAGAGCCATCCGGCACCCCGGAATCATCCGGCGGGGCAGAAACACCCAGCCAGCCGGCACACCCCAGCGGCTCAGAACCGTCCGGCGAATCTGGCGATAGCAAGGAAACTGAGGAGGGGAAAACAGAAGAGTCCTCTCCGACTGAATCAACGGGAGACATCATAACCGATGAAACACCTGTGATTACCATAGAGACAGAGCCATCCCGGACACCGGAGGAAACAGAGGCAGAAGACGTCCATAAGGTGAAAGCAGCCACATCCGATGACCTTGTGGGAATCGGGTACTGCAGCACGGCCAGGGTTTATACCACCACGGTCAATACGCTGAAAGCATTGAATGATTTCGAGGGTTATAAAGTAACATATGCTGTCTATTCACAGGGAACAGCTCGCATTGTAGATGGACCGCGCGGTATTGAGGAAGGCGGAAGCCTTACTTTTGGTGTTAAAACCCAGGTTGGCTATGATATACAGTCAGTATCGGCCAATGGTGAAATCTTAGAGACGGGAGCCCCGGGGGATTCAGCTGACCCGGATTCAGCAGATCCGGGGAATTTGGCGGAAGATATCTCCTGGTTCACCATAGAGGATGTGACGGATGAACTGGAGATTGAGGTATATACCACTGAAACAGACGAACATCCGGAATTTTCTGATACCATTGTGGTGAATGATGGTATGATTATAAACCTTTACGCGCCTGAAGGCGTATTGCCAAAAGGCGTGACCGCTTCTGCGGAACGGGTGGATTCTGCTCTTGAGGATTCCATACGGGAAAATGCCCAGGAAGCTGCTTCTGAAGAGGGAAAGCAGGTTTCATCAGTGGCTGCTTATGATATAAATTTGTGGCTTGGAAGCCAGAAGCTGGACGCTGGAATCTGGAACCAGGAAGGCGCTGTGACAGTTACATTTTCAGGAATTCCTGTAGAGGAAGCCAGCCAGACTGCCGAAGAAATGTCCATTGTTCATGTGGAGACAGAAGCCGCGGGTGTGAAGGCTTTAGAGGAGGTCCGGGACGCAGTGGATGTGTCCGGCGGCAGAGCGGTGGATGCGTTAAGCTTTGAGGCAGAGCATTTCTCCATCTATGCGGTAATAAGCAAAGAAAATATAACCAGGACTACAGTGGAAGTAAGTAAGGACGAGACGTTCCGGGTAAAAGCAGACAGAAGATATGAAGGCTCATGGTTCGTATCAGATCCAAGGGTGGTTTCAATCCAAAACGTGAAGGATATCAATGAGAATGGAAAATGGTATTCAGCAGCGGATGTTAAAGCGCTGAAAGCCGGCAAAAAGGCCAGTATATGGTACGGAAACGTAGTGCACAATGATTATTTCAACATCATTGTTAATGAAGCAGCCAACCAGTTCCATTTCAAATTCAACCAGGATTCCTCCAACATATCATTATGGTACAGCATCAACGGCGGCGGACTTATGGAGATGGAAAGAGGACAGGTCCTTCAGACTGACAGAACAGACATGGTGTCCTTCTATGTAAAACCGGCCGCCGGGTATGTGACTCCTACCACCTTTGAGCACAGAAACGGCAGGTCCGAGGCAGAGCTGGCAAAAGCACGGTTTGGAGAAGGCATCTATGTGGATATTGCAGACGCGCCTTCATCCATCTCTACAGAGCATACAAGCAGAGATTTTTCGGATGCAAATGCGGAAGCGGTATCCATGGGCTGTACCAACCAGTTCCATTACTCTTACAGGGATGATGCTTACCAATACAGGGAATTTAAAATTCAGGCAACGCCTGCAAAGATTCAGGTAAAGTATGACGGCAATGGAGCAGAAGGAATGGCTCCGGTTGACTACAGAACCTATACCCATCCTGCAATCAAGAATGGAGACAGCTATATTAATATCAAGGGTTCAGGGAACCTGAAAAAGAATCATTTTGATTTTATTGGATGGGAACTGGCTGAGACAAATGTGAATCAGGCCAGCAGTAAGATATATCAGCAGGGTGACAGTCTGTTTGTGGGTGATGTTTGGAAGGATATAAATATAAATCCGGTTACCTATGTCCTCACTGCCAAATGGATGCCCAAACAGTATACGCTTACCACGGCTTCCGACGCAAACTCTGCCATTGACCAGGGCAAACAATATACTTACGACGCAGATTCTCTTATCAGGGTAAATTTTACGGCCAGGCAGGGATACCGGATATCCGGTGTCGCGGTGGATGGCGTACATCTGTCAGGAAAAGCTTTGAATGAGGCTGTGCAGAACGGCTGGGTGGAAGTGGACTGCAAACAGGACCATTATGTATCGGTTACTTCTGTCAGGACGGAATATAACCTTATAACCAGGGCTGAGAATGCTGATATTACTAAGGGTACAAAATATTCCTACAGTGACACGGATACATTGGATGTTAAATTTAAAGCAGACAAGAGCTATTCGGTTACCGGCATTACCGTGGATGGAAAATCCTTCACAAAGGATGAAATCCAGGCCATATTGGCCGAGGCGGACCAGCAGGGTTACAGTCATATAACACTGGACCGTAAGCAGGACCACACAGTGTTCGTCAAGGCAGATAAGACACTCTATACATTGACGGCCAGGGCAGATGAAAATTCCTGGATTACCCCTCAGACAAAGAGCTATGAGTACAAAGGGTTCAGCATGTATAAGGTTGAATTCGGGGCAAAGAAAGGTTACCAGATTCAGAATATCATTGTAGATGGAAAAGAATTAAGCGGGTTTGAAAAGACAGCCGCCATAGCGGCCGGGGCATACCTGTTTGATTATAAGAGCAGCCATACCATCGAAGTGACCACCAGGATAAACAGTTATCATTTAACCACATATTCAGACCATAACAGCTGGATTACCCCATCTATGGATTTCACCTACGATGGAACGGAAAAACTTAAGGTGGAATTCGGAGCCAAGGAAGGCTGCTCCATATCCGGCATATGGGTGGATTTACGCCAATACAGAGGAGATGAACTGAAGGAGGCGGTTTCCAGGGGATACATTGAAGTGGATCGGGACCGTGACCACATAGTATCTGTCACCGGTAAGATTAATGAATACAAGCTGACCGTTGGGGCGGATGAAAACAGCCGGATTACAGAACCTAAACAGGCGGTTACCACCTTTACCTATGATTCGGACAAATGTCTGGTGGTTAAGTTCAAGGCTAATACAGGCTACAGAGTCAGCAAGGTGATTGTGGATGACGTTTCCCTGGAGGGAGCGGAGCTTCTGAAGGCACTGGCCTCTCATTCTGTTTCAGTGGACCGCAAGGGCGACCACAGCGTATTTGTAGAGACCAGTCCCATGGAATATGCCCTTACCACCGGCGCAGACCTGCACAGCCGGATTACATACCCTCAGGATAGGATTTATACGTACAGCTATGACCCGGAGGCCTCCATAGAGGTTACCTTTGAGGCAAAAACAGGTTACGGAATATCCGGAGTATTTGTAGATGCCCGTCCTCTAAAGGGGCAGGAACTGCAGGATGCCATTGAAGCGGGCAGTGTAAGGGTTGACAGAAAGGAATGCCACTCTGTCTATGTGACATCGGAGGCCAGGCGGTATACCCTGATTACGGATTCGGATGAACACTCCAGCATCAGTCAGGGCGGAAGTTACGGATATGACGCAGTCCTTCCCATGCTGGTAAGGTTCCGTGCGGATACAGGTTACACCATCAGCAGTATCACTGTGGACGGCCAGTCTCTTCAGGGAGCAGAGTTTGAAAGGGCGGCGGCATTGGGATATGTGTCCCTGTCACGTACCCGGGACCATGAAGTGGCGGTCACCAGCCAGATTCGTCAGGATTTGGAATATACGGTAAATTATTTCTTTGAGAATGACCGGGGAGATTTCCGCATTGACAGGCAGTATGAACATGCGCAGCATGTGACAAATGCTGAGTATGGTTCAGACATTGTGTTTGATAAGACACCTGCCCTGGATAAGAACGGACACCATTATGCCCTGGACCACATTGACGGGGACGGAAAGAAAGTATCACTGATTACTCTGGACAACGTGGTGAATGTCTACTATGGCATTGATGAAAAAGGAGAGACGAATCCGGAGGACAGCGGCAATCCTACAAATCCTGACGGCATACCGGACAGGTACCAGGTTACCTTTACCTACAGGGCCGGTGCCAACGGCGCCATGACAGGAACTGTCATGGAGGTGTCTACACGGAGAGATTCCGCCGGAGAGCTGAGCCTGTACGCTCCTGTAAGGCCGACTGCGGATGGCGTGGAATACCTTGCGGATGACGGGTTTACATTTAACAATTGGAAATCCAGCCAACCCGGCTATAAAACGCTGATGCCAAATTATGTGTTTGATGATACAGATGACATAGCTGCGCATAAGTTCTACTGCGACACTGTATTTACAGCTAATTTCCTTGACAATAAGAACATTCATTACGATGTGGAGTTTTACATGCAGTCCCAGGGACGTTATCAATTCCGGCCCACATACACGGATGCAAGAAATGACGTTCCTCTTCATGGGATGGCCAAAGTAACAGAACAGGATTTGGCGGATAAGGTTGAGAGTGAGTGTACCTATGTTCTGGATACAAGCAGAAGGAACATCACAGAAGCCAAGGTGAAGGAGGACGGTTCCACTACATTAAAACTTTACTTTAAGCAGCAGTTTACCGTGACATATAAGCCGGGCAGTCAAGGAGCTTTTACAGAGCAGTCAAAGAGTGATTATAAATACAATGACAGGCTGGAGCGCTTTATCGGTGAAAAGACGCCAATAGATGAGACAATGCGGTTTGCAGGCTGGATGGGTATGGATGGAACGGTCCTGCAGGAAAGCCAGCTTCCTGATACGGTTACAAAGAATATGATATATACAGCTGTATTTGAGGAAGATACAGTCAAGAGCGGCTTCTTTGTGAGAAAAGACAAGGCTGCAAGGCCGGACGGCAATGTGCCGGATCCCTCTTACAATTATGCATTGTTCGGCGAAGGCTTCCTTCATGCGAATCCGGTGATGGTACCGGCGCCGGAAGGTGAACTGAACCAGAGCAGTGAGGCGGTTTTAGAGCGCATAGCGCAGTGGCCGGAGAACGATACATTTACCATGGACGGTAAGACCTATTCCATGGACGATATCATATGGTACAGGATCCAGTATGAGGAAGGCGACCCATATGAATGGCATGTGGACGGAGAGCTGAAGCACAGCATAGCAGTTGTTTTTGATTTGAAGGGCGGAACATTGAATGATTCTACGGACCCGCTGCTGACCTACAGCCTGCAGAAATATGGGGTGATTACAGACAACCTGATTCCCTCACTGGAGGGAAGCGGATTCAGCGGCTGGAGAGTCGTGGAATCCCAGGATACGGGATTTAAGACCAATCAGTTATATCAGGCACCGGATATCAACAACCATGAGTTTACGGGCAGTGTTACCTTTGAAGCAGTTTGGGATATTAATATGTATACTGTAAATGTGGAGATGGCAGACAAGGAATTTCCCGCGAATATACTTGACAGAAAGCTTCTGGAACAGGTGCCCTTTGGGACGGATCCGGAAGCAGACGGCAGGCTGAATGGACTGATTCCTGAATCAATCGACGGGGCAGACGGAAACCATTATATCTATACCGGAATGCTCAGGAAATCCTATGAACCTGTTCAGGGCGTCAGGGAAAATGGAACCATAACCGTCTACTACATGACAGATAACGATGGACCGGATAAAAAGCCCGATGGAATTCCGGATGCCTATGAGATTCAGTTTATCTTTGAATCCTCCAACGAGCAGCAGGGACGTATCCGGAACAACGGTACAGGGGCATATGGAACCGTTACGGAGTGGAAGAGCCTGGTAGAGCTTGATTCAGAAGGACGCATTGTTATTGGAGCGGACGGAGAACCTGTATTTTGGGAGGATGGGGTGAGCCCTGAGGGGGCCGTTACGGCTGAAGCCAATTCCGGCTATGTACTTTCCGGATGGACTGCGCTTATGGACGATATGAATATTTCGTTTGATGATTTAAATGAAATCAGGAGCAATAAGTATGAGCATGACGTAGTGTTTGCAGCCCAGTGGTCCGCAGCAGGCGGTAACACCCCTGATACCGGAGGAAACAGCAGTTCGGGCAGTTCCGGCGGAAGCAGCAGCTCAGGAAGCGGATCAGGCAGAAGGTATGTATCCGCAAATGGAGGCCCCGGAGCAGTTACCCTGGAGGAAACTCAGGTTCCGCTGGCCGAAGCACCTATGACAGATATGACAGTTATTGATGACGGTGAGATACCGTTAGCTCCCCTTCCAAAAACTGGTAATATAATGGACAGGATGAGCCTGACGTTCCTTCTTTCTGGAATCGTACTTACCTTATCGGTATTTGACAGAAGAAGGCATATTAAGTAAAACATGTTATTAACTATAAAGTGAAGGGACACAGCAGTGCGGAGAGATTCTGTACTGCTGTGTTTTTATAAAATTTAATAATCTTTTCATAATCTGACGTGGTGGAAATAGATTTGGATTTGGGATATAATAACCCCACCAAGTCCGGTCTGCCTGAGGGTGTGGGGGTCGGAACAGGAGCAGACAGAAGGAGGACGGACGTCCTTTTAGGAACAGGTAATATATGCTATAATATTTTTAATCATTATATGATTAGATGATATTAGAGAAAACAGCAGTACATTGGAGGTATAATAAAGATGCAAAGCGATATACAATCTCAGATGTCCCAATCTCAGATG
Organism: Enterocloster sp. 210928-DFI.2.20; assembly: GCF_020554465.1. Classification (NCBI taxonomy): domain Bacteria; kingdom Bacillati; phylum Bacillota; class Clostridia; order Lachnospirales; family Lachnospiraceae; genus Enterocloster; species Enterocloster sp. 210928-DFI.2.20. The sequence continues at coordinate 95,987 of NZ_JAJCHK010000018.1, read as the reverse complement.
TCCCAATCTCAGATGTCCCAGTCCCAGATGTCTCAGTCCCAGATGCCCGGGTCTCAGGCGCCCCATACCCGCAATTCCAAGCCCGGGACAATGAAAGCCGCGGTCTACAAAGAAAATGGCATCATAACCCTGGAACACCGGCCGGTTCCTGCGCTGGCGGATCCGCAGGATGCCATCATAAGGGTAACCCTTACCACCATCTGTTCCAGTGATATCCATATAAAGCACGGAGCTGTCCCAAGGGCTGTGCCGGGAACCATACTGGGACATGAGTTTGTGGGCATAGTGGAGCAAACCGGGGAAGCGGTAAAAAAGTTTAAACAGGGAGACCGTGTTGCCGTAAATGTAGAAACTTTCTGCGGTGAGTGTTATTTCTGCAGGCGGGGTTATGTCAACAACTGTACCCATGAACACGGGGGATGGGCGCTGGGGTGCAGGATTGACGGCGGTCAGGCCGAATATGTCAGGGTGCCGTTTGCCGACAACGGACTTACGAAGATACCCGATGAAGTGGCAGATGAGGCGGCGCTGTTTACAGGAGACATCCTTTCCACCGGTTACTGGGGGGCTTCCCTGGCGGAAATCAAACCCGCGGATACGGTAGCTGTTATTGGCGCAGGTCCTACCGGGCTGTGTACCCTGATGTGCGCAAGGCTTTACGGCCCCGGCATGGTCATAGCCATTGATACGTCGGATGAACGGCTGGAGCTGGCTAAGGAACAGGGACTGGCGGATGTCATTATCAACCCGTTAAAGCAGGATGTGGAACAGGAGGTAAAGAAGCTGACCCTTGGACGGGGTGCGGATGCCGTATTGGAAGTGGCAGGAGGCAGGGATACCTTTCGGATGGCATGGAAGATTGCCAGGCCCAATGCAGTGGTCTGTGTAGTGGCTTTATATGAAGAACCGCAGATACTCCCCCTGCCGGACATGTACGGGAAGAATCTGGTTTTTAAAACAGGAGGAGTGGACGCTTCCTGCTGTGAGGAAATCATGAAGCTGATAAAGGCCGGAAAACTGGATACCAGCTGCCTGATTACCCACAGAACAAAGCTTGAACACATTATGGAAGCCTATGATGTGTTTGAGAATAAGAAGGACCATGTGATAAAGTATGCAATTGAGGTATCATAAGGCATATGGACGTCCTGCATAATGATAGGACATTTGCATACATACAGGAAAGACATATAAGAAAGAAGGAATGAGTATGGGCAGGAACTGTTGTATCACCATTGAGCGTCAGTACGGAAGCGGAGGAAGGGAGGTGGCCCGTATCCTGTCGGAGCGCCTGGGGATTCCCTGCTATGGGCGGGAGCTTCTGGCAGTGACGGCGGCAGACAATGGAATCAGCATCGAGGAACTGAAAAAGCTGGATGAAAAGCGGACGGGAAGCCTGCTTCATGATTTGGTGCTGTATGCCTTCCGGTTCCAGAATTACAATAAGATGCAGGAGCCCTTTGATATCAATAAGGAGGTATCTGACACCATCCGCAGACTGGCCCGGAAGGGACCGTGCATCTTTATCGGAAGATGCGCTGATTTCGCCCTGGACGGAGAATGCGATGTACTTAAACTGTTTATCTACGCTTCATCCATGGAGAAGCGCAAACGCCGTATATGCGAGGTGGATGACATAGCCTTTGAGAAGGCGGAGGAAGAAATACAGAAAAGGGACAGCCAGAGAAGCGACTATTATCACTATTTTACCGGAAAAAACTGGGGGGATATGGAAAATTATGATGCCTGTCTGAATACCTCTGTATTAGGATATGAGGGCTGCGGGGACCTGATTATAAAAATGATGGAATGAGATGGCTGAATGTCATCAACGAAGGTATAAAACAAAATATGACAACACCGTGACAACGCTGTGACAATGCCGTGAAAACATGGTGACAATGCCGTGAATCAGCCGGATTCCCAACCAGGAAACCGGCTTTCTCACGGCATTTTTCTTTCCTGCTGCCGGCGGGATGAACCATCTCGTCAAATAAACGGAGAAATATTAAAAGTTGGGCCGTAATTTTGTGAAAAAAAAACGGGTTGATTTTCATTTGCAAAATGCATATAATATTTGTCAAACACAACAGTTGTTAAATACATATGATAGCCGCAGAAGGTATTTCTTTACAGTATCTGCGGCAGCCCCTGCAAGGAGGTGAGTACCATACAGGAAATAGCCACCATGATAGAAAAGAGCAAACGAAGGTTTCTGTGCATTAAATTCAGGGCCTGCGGCCTTTCCTTTTCCGAGGGAATCGTGCTTCTGGTCATAGGCTACAGCAGATACAGCAATCAGGAGACCATTTCCAGCCTGTCCGGAATTGATAAATACCAGACAGCCAAGGTATTGGCTGCCATGGAGGAGCGGGGCTACATCAGAAGGGAGATTAATCCTGAGAATAAACGAGAAAAGCTGGTTTGCCTGTCGGAAAAGGGAAAAGAGGCAGCTAATTCACTGAAGGACATCATGGACCAGTGGGAGAAAATCATCTTTGCCGGAATCACGCCCCAGGAGGAACAGGTTCTGGAACAGATTATGGGCAAAATCGTCGGAAATGTAAGGGAGTATGAAAGAAATATTGGAAGGGAGAAACTGTAATAACAATGAAACTGGCAAAATCTAAGAAAAAAATCATAGGGGCGGCGGCAGCCGTTATTTTGTGCGCCATTGTCCTGGTGCTCATCTTTGGTCATGTGACAGGGGATGACCTGTTATTTAAGAATAAGAAAAATCTGGTGGTACAGTCTTATGTGACCATGGATGAGAGCAATATTAACGCTCTGACCGGGGGACAGATTAAGGATGTCCTGGTGGAGGAAGGGGACCTGGTGACCAAAGGCCAGGAGCTGGTCCGTCTGGACAGTGATACCCTGATGGCCCAGAGAGAACAGGCCCAGGCAGCTCTGGCCCAGGCCCAGGCAGCTTACCAGAGCCTGTTAAACGGCGCCACAGAGGAACAGATGAAACAGCTGCAGCTGGCGGTCCAGATTGCCCAGGCAAACCTGGAAAATGCCCAGGCTGCCTACACAAGAATGGACGCGGATTATCAGAGGACCTTGGCGCTGGTTCCCGCAGGAGCCGTGTCCCAGTCCTCTGTGGATGCCCAGAAGGCAGCCCTGGCTTCTGCCAAGGCAGCCCTGGACAGCTCGCGCTCCAATCTGGAGATTTCCCAGAGCAAGCTTTCCGAAGCCCAAAACGGAGCAACGCCGGAACAGATTGCCCAGGCCCAGGCCGGAGTGGACCAGGCCAAGGCGGCCCTGAAACAGATAGACACCACCCTGGATAAATGTGTCCTTACCTCACCTGTGGACGGTCTGGTGACAACGGTTAATGTCAAGTCCGGTGATGTGGTGTCTTCCGGACTTCCCTCCGTGGTGGTTGCTGACATTTATACCCCGTATATCACTTGTGATGTGGATGAAATGAAGCTTCCGCGGGTAAAACTGGACCAGGAGGTGGATATCTCCCTGGCAGCCCTGGGAAAGGATACATATAAGGGGAAAGTGGTGAGAATCAATAAGGAAGCGGATTTTGCCACCAAGAAAGCGTCCAATGAAGCTGACTGGGATATCCTGACCTACGGAATCAAGGTAACCTTTGAGGACCTGACTGGACTGCAGGATGAACTGCGTTCCGGTATGACAGCCTATGTTGACTTTGGAAAGTGATGTGATGGTATATGAGAGAATGGATGAAACAGGCTGGGAGCCTGGCATCTTCTATGAAAAAACGGTACATAACGATTCCCATGCTGATTCTTCTTCTGGCACCCACCATCCTGAGTCTGCTTATGGGCGCGGAGTTCGTGCATCTGCCTTTTCAGAAGGTCCCCACGATTATTGTGAACCATGATCACTCTGAAACAGTCCAGAGCCTGATTCAGATGATTTCGGCTAACAGGACATTTGACGTCATTGCGTGTACGGATGAGGAGGATGACCTGAAGGAAGCATTTTACTATAATAAGGCACTGGCAGGCATTGTGATTCCGGAGCATTTTTCAGAGGATCTGTTAAATGGCAGGGAAGCCAAAATCATGATTTTTAACGACGGCGCCCTGTCAACAGTTGCCAGCGGCATGAGGGGTACCATAGCCGAAGCCCTGGGGACCATTAAGAGCGGATATATGCTGAAGCTGGCAGAGGGAAAGGGCATACCGCCCCAGGCAGCCATGAACCTGATTGCACCTATGGGATATGTGACAAAGGCCATCAGCAATCCCTCCAAGAATGTGGCATACATGATGATGGAGGGCATCCTCCTTACCATTGTGCAGATTGGAGCCGGATGCGTGGGGGCCTGCGTGTGCGAGAGGAGAAGCTTTGGAAGGCTGATGAAAAAGGCCGGATTTATCACCGGTATTGCCTGTGTCTCGGCACTGGGCTGTATAGTGACCCAGACCCTGTGTTTTGGATTTCCCTACAAGAGTTCTCCCTGGGCCGGCATACTGATGACGGTTTTCACCTGCTTCGGCATTACCCTTTTTGGAATACTCCAGAACCTGGGTACCGGAGGAAACTGCGAGGAGGCAGTGCAGAAATGCAGCATCATAAGTTTTACCATGCTGTTGGCCGGTTACACATTTCCGGTTATCTCCATGCCATGGCCCTGTAAGTTTCTTACCTGGTTCATGCCCAATACCCATTATATTGTGCCGTTCAGGGACATGGCCCTGGTGGAGCGCAGCTTTCTGAGTGAGGCCCACCATGTTCTGTGGCTTATGGGCTTCTGCGCGGTGATGGTGCTTGCAGTGGCAAAGAAATTCAGGGATGCCGGGGCAGAGCCGGGAAAAACGCCCGCAGATGGTCCCCGGACGGAAAACGGGGTGGCCGGCATATGATAAGCAGGATATGGAAGGAAGAAAAAAACACGGTCATCGGTCTGTTTATTTCCGTGCTGGCCGGTATGCTCCTGATTACTACCATCTGGAAAAATGATTACACAGAGGATATTCCCTTTGGAATCCTGGATGAGGACCGGTCCTCCTTGTCCCAGTCCATTGTGAAGCAGTTTGGCATCAATCCCTCTCTGGATATTGTATATTATGCGGATTCGGAGCAGGATCTGAAACAGGCCATCCTGGATAAGAAGATTGAGGCCGGCGTCATGATACCTGAAAATTTCAGCCGGGATATGTCCCTGAAGAAATCACCCCAGGCAGTGATATTTGCGGACTGTTCCAACATCATCACCGGCGGCGGGGCAGTGGGGGCTGCATCATCCGTGCTGGGTACCATGAGCGCGGGAATGCAGCTTAAGATGCTGGAGGGAAACAACTTTTACCCCTCGGCGGCCCAGACCAGTCTGGGTACATTTTCTTACGTGGACAGGACCTTGTATGAACCACAGGGCGATTACATCAGGAAAATGAGCTATCTGCTGGTTCCCGCCATCACCATGCAGACCTTTCTCATCTCATTTTTTATTCCGCTCATGATACGAAAAAGGAAAGCTCTGGCAGCGGCTACCCCGGAAAAGCGGAGGGAGGAATTAAAAGACGGAATCATCAGGACGGCCGTGGTGGCGGGCGGCGCGGTGGCGGCCCAGTTCGTGGTGCTGTGTGTGGTGGGACTGTATAAGAATATTCCCCTGCGGGGGGAAATCGGGCTCTATCTGTTCAGCACCGTGCTTTTCATGCTGGCGGCCGTGGCCTTTGGCGTGATGCTGGGGTCATTTACCAAAAGGCTGGCCTGCTTTGCGCAGCTGTATATGATGTGCAGCAACCTGATTATATTTACCTCAGGGCTTATTTTCCCGTACTATCTGATGCCCAAATGGCTCAGCATTGCATCCAGGATATTTTCGCCCATTGCCAATATTGCCGTGGAACTGAAGGCTGTGAACCTGAAGGGAATCGGCTGGGACGCTGCCTGGCCCCAGCTGGCGGGAACCGCCCTGTATACCGTGTTCTGGCTGGCGGCAGGAGGCGCCATGTACGCTTGGAGCATTAAAAAGGAGCGGAGGCTTGCAGGGGCGGCGGAGTAAGAGATGAGGCAAGGGAATGGAGTAGGAGATGGAGTGAGAGATGGAGTAGGGGATGGAGTAAGAGACGGAATAAGAGACGGAGAAAAAGGGGCGGCAGTGAAATGTGTGGCAGTAATATGAATAAAATAGAAGATATAAAACAGAAGGTATAAAGCAGAAGGTATAAAGCAGAAGGTATGAAACAGGGGGTATGAAACAGAGGGTATGAAACAGAGAGTATGAAACAAGGGGTATGAAACAGAAGATATAAAACAAAAGGTATAAAGCAGAAGGAATTAAAGAGAAACAGATAGAAAAATCCACGAAAATCATGTATGATAGAGAGAGCGGCTTCGGTATGGACTGCTTTCTCTTTTTTGTAATGGTCTTATATTCCAAGGCACAGGGAGGGGCGGTCACCAATGATTGGGGAATGGGGTGGTGTCTTGCAAAGCGCTAATACGGATATGATTGACGGCAGTATCTTTCAGTCTATTTTCTGGTTTTCAATCCCTCTTTTGATAGGGAATTTTTTCCAGCAGTTGTACAATACAGTGGATTCCTATGTGGTAGGAAATTTTGTCAATACCAACGCCCTGGCGGCGGTGGGGGCTTCGACCCCGGTCATCAATATGCTGGTGGGGTTCTTCATGGGCCTGTCCACCGGCGCGGGAGTGGTGATTTCCCAATACTTCGGGGCCAGACAGGGTGAGGCTATGAGCCGGGCGGTTCACAGCGCTATGGCCCTTACGGGGCTGTTGAGCATAGTGTTTACCGGGCTGGGACTGCTGTATACAGGGCCCCTTCTCAGGGCAATCGGGGTGCCGGAGGACGTCCTTCCCCATTCTTCTCTATATCTGATGATTTATTTCTGTGGAATCACATTTTCACTTTTTTACAATATGGGCTCAGGCATACTGCGCGCGGTGGGGGACTCCAGGCATCCACTGCTCTATCTGGCAGTGGCCAGTATCGTGAATATCATCCTGGATTTCACCTTTGTGTGCGGGTTTCACATGGGCATTGCAGGCGTGGCCATTGCCACCATCATGGCCCAGGCAGTGAGCTCATTCATGGTCATGCACAAGCTGATGCATACCCGTGAGGATTACAAGGTGGAAATCCGCAAGATACGGTTCCACAAGAAAATGATCCGCAAAATCATTGCCTTTGGCTTTCCGGCTGCCTGTCAGCAGAGCATCACCTCATTTTCCAACGTGGTGGTGCAGTCCTATATCAACCGGTTCGGAACGGCTGCCATGGCCGGATATTCCGCTACCCTGAGGATTGACGGATTTCTCCAGCTGCCCCTTCAGAGCTTTAATATGGCTATCACCACTTTTGTGGGACAGAACATCGGAGCACGCAAGTATAAACGGGTGAAGAAGGGAATATTTGCCGCCTGGGTTATGAGTTCCCTGATTATTCTGGCAGGTTCAGTGGGAATGTATTTCGGAGCGCCCTTGTTAATCAGCGTGTTTACCAATGATCCCCAGGTAATTGGGAACGGAAGCAGTATGCTTCGCATTTTCTCCAGAGCATATATTGTGATGCCCGTGATCCAGGTACTAAACGGCGCCCTGCGCGGCGCGGGACTTTCCAAGGTCCCCATGTTCTTTATGCTGGGCAGCTTCGTGGTTCTGAGACAGATTTACCTGCTTGTGGCAGTGCCCATGACTCACAGTTTGATGGTGGTCATGGCGGGATGGCCCATTACCTGGGTCATCTGCGCGGCCGGTATGTTCCTGTACTATGTCAAAGCGGACTGGCTGCCTAAGGAGGCCGGGCCGGAGGGGGAATAATGCTTCCGGTTAATGCTTCCAGTCAATGCTTTCAGTTAATGCTTCCAGTCAATGCTTCCAGTTCATTCTTCCAGTCAATGCTTTCAGGAAATCATACCAGGTAATGCTGCATAGTTATGGTCCGGTAAGGCCGCCGCTCAGTAAAAAAGCGGCGGCTTTTCAGTATTTACGCGCAATAAAAGGCGAAAAAATCAAAATATGAAACATTTTTTCATTAAAATCAGATAATATTGACAAAAGTGTTTAAAAGAGTAATATAAAGTCATAGGAAGGAACCAATATGAAAAGTGTACTTGTCAGGATACAGGAATATTCAGCGCAGGCCAGCGGGGCTGAGAAGGGGGTCCTCAGATTTTTAAGGGAAAATCCAGAGGAAGCCGCAGGATACAGTATAAAGCAGCTGGCAGATAAAACATTTTCCTCAGCGGCAACCATTGTCCGCCTGTGCAGGAAGATGGGGTTTGACGGTTATAAGGAGCTGCAGAAATCCCTGTTATATGAGTCAGCCCTGCGCAGGGAGAGTACGCGGCCCATGGAGCAGGAGATAAAAAAGGACGACAGCCTGGAGGAACTGGTGAACAAGGTGACCTATAAGAACATAGTGTCTCTTGACAATACCAGGAAGCTTGTGGACCTGGATATCCTGAATCAATGTGTGGAGCTGCTGGACAGGAGCCAGACCGTGTATCTGTTCGGAATTGGTTCTTCCCTGCTGGTGGCCAGGGACATGTATCTGAAGCTTCTCAGGGTCAACAAGGCATGTGTGATTTGCGATGACTGGCATGCCCAGCTCCTGCAGGCCAGAAACATCCGAAGCTGCGACCTGGCCCTGATCGTCAGCTATTCCGGTCTTACTGAGGAAATGATAACATGTGCCAGGGAGGCCAGGCTGAGGGAGGCGCCGGTCATCACCATATCCAGGTTTGAGCAGTCGCCCCTGGTCCGTCTGGCTGATTATAACCTGGCAGTGGCTGCAACGGAACTGATATTCAGGAGCGGGGCCATGTCATCCAGAATATCCCAGCTGAACATGATAGATATTTTGTATACGGCCTATGTGCACAAGCGGTATGACGAGTGTATGGAGCAGTTCAGAAAGACCCATATAGCTAAATCCGAGGGACCGGAGGAAAACCAAAACGCATTGTAAGGGGAGGAAACACCATGATAGATTTGTCAGTGTTGGTAACAGAAAGCAGGAATAAGGAGACCATGGGGCTGGACCAGATGACGCCCCTGGAAATTGTTACCGTTATGAACCGGGAGGACGGGAAGGCAGTGGAGGCAATAGGGGAGGTTCTGCCCCAGATTGCCCAGGCCATTGCCTGGTGTACGGACAGTCTGAAACAAAAGGGAAGGATCATCTATATAGGAGCAGGTACCAGCGGAAGGCTGGGAGTGCTGGATGCGGTGGAATGTCCTCCCACCTTCGGGGTGTCGCCGGACGTGGTGGTGGGCCTGATGGCGGGCGGCACCCCTGCCTTTGTCAGGGCAGTGGAGGGAGCAGAGGACAGTCAGACCATGGGGGAGGAAGACCTGAAAGAGATTCATCTGTCCCCGGCAGATATCGTCATCGGGCTGGCTGCCAGCGGAAGGACGCCTTATGTGATATACGGCCTCAGGTATGCCAAAAAGATTGGATGCAGAACAGTGGCCGTGTCCTGCAACCGTGATTCTGAGATAGGAAAGGAGGCAGACCTTGCCATTGAACCGGTACCGGGACCCGAGGTCCTTACGGGTTCCACCAGGCTGAAGGCCGGAACTGTCCAGAAGATGGTTCTGAATATGATATCCACAGGAAGCATGGTGGGTATCGGCAAGGTTTACCAGAACCTGATGGTGGATGTTGTGCAGACAAATATGAAGCTGATAACTAGGGCGGAAAATATTGTCATGACAGCCACGGGATGCACCAGGGAAGAAGCCAGGGACAGTCTGGAGGAGGCGGAGGGAAGCGTAAAGCTGGCAATCACCATGATTCTGCTGCAGTGCAGCGCAAAATCCGCAAAGACAAGATTAAATCGAGCTGGGGGGTATGTTCGTAATGCAATACAGGACGTATAAGGAAACCATGCTGCCGCAGATGGTGCAGCTGTGGAAAGAGGAAGCAGTGCGTATCCGGTATAAGGCCTATGATTCACCGGAAGAATGGAAGGCAGAGCTTTTGGATAAAGCGGATTTTGACCCCGAGGGATGCATTCTGGCCTTTACGGATTCCGGCAGCCTGGCAGGGTTTGCAGCGGCAATCAGCCAGAAGGAATTCCTGCCGGGACAAAACCGGGACAATACGCCGGGCTATATATTCCTTCTGGTGGTAAAAGAGGAATATGAAGGCAGAGGTGTGGGGAGCAGCCTTTTGGAAAAAGCGGAAGCATTTCTGAAGGGCCAGGGAAAACATGAAATAAGAATCAGCCACAAATGCCCTATTAAAATGTCCTGGTACATAGACCGGGAGGGCCATGAGCACAATAAGGCGCCGGGAATCAGGACAGATTCCCCGGGATATATATTTTTTCAGAGAAGGGGGTATGAGCTGGTTCAAAAAGAGATTTCTTATTACCTGGAATTGGAAAAATTTTACATTCCGGCAGATGTACAGAAACACATCATGGAGCTGGAGTCGGAGGGAATCAGAGTTGCCTGGTTTGACAGTGCCGGGAATTTCGGATATGAGGAAATGTTTGAACGTCTGAAGGACCAGTCGTTCCTGAAAAAATTCCGGGACGGAATCCGGGAACATAAGAAGATTCTCATAGTGGAGGACAGGGACGGCAGGGTGATGGGCACAGCCGGAACCGTGTATCCGGAGAAAAACGGGCGGGGTTTCTTTTCGGCACTGGCAGTGGACCCGGCTGACGGGGGAAGGGGAATCGGCAATGTACTGTTCTTCAGCCTGTGTCAGGAGCTTAAGAACATGGGGGCGGAGTACATGACGATTTTTGTGACGGAAACCAATTTTGCCAGAAGGATTTATGAGAAGGCAGGTTTTTCAGCGGTACAGGAGTGGGCGATACTAAAAAAGACGGTATGACAGGCAAGAGATAAGAAAGGGGAAGGTATCTTATGACAAAGAAAGAGCTGGCACAATCAATCTGTAATTTGGTGGGCGAATCCAATATCAGGACCATAGCAAACTGCTATACCCGGGTCAGGCTGACTGTAAAGGATCCGGGAAATATAAAACGGGAGGAGCTTAAGAAGCTGGAGGGCGTACTGGGGGTCATTGAGGAGGGCAGCCATGTCCAGGTGGTGCTGGGGCCCGGCACTGCGGCGGCAGTGGCCCAGCTTATGAGCGATATGACCCAAATTAAAAGTGAAGAGGTGGACGAGGCCGTTCTCCTGAAAGAGGAAAACAGGGCTAAGAACAATGTCCCCTACAAGAACATGCTGAAAAAGATAGCTAATATTTTCATTCCCATTATCCCCGCATTCATAGCCTGCGGACTGGTGGTTGCTGTCTATGAATCATCCTATGTATTTTTCCCGGGCTTTCAGGATACGGATTTCGGCAAGATCATGAGCGCGCTGGCCTACTCAGTCTTTACCATCCTGCCCATCATCGTAGGCTATAATACATCCAAGGAATTCGGCGGAAGTCCCATTATCGGTGCTGTTCTGGCCTCCATACTGAACAGTTCATCCCTGGCAGGGGTACAACTGTTCCATGTGTCCATTACACCCGGGCGGGGCGGCGTGATATCTGTACTGATCATTGCCTATGTGGCAGTGCTGCTGGAGAAACAGCTTCAAAAAGTCATACCGGATTTCCTGGACATGTTCCTGCGGCCGCTGATTACGGTCTGTGTCATGACCTTTGTGGGCCTGATGGTATTCCAGCCCATAGGCGGTTTCATATCGGAGACCATAGGAGCCTTTGTCAGCTTTATCATCTATAAGGTGCCTGTGCTGGCCGGTCTGGCCTCAGCCATCTATCTGCCTCTGGTAATGACGGGAATGCACCATGGGCTGATAGCAGTCAACACCCAGCTTATAGCGGATTTCGGCGTCACCTATCTGCTGCCTGTTACCTGTATGGCCGGAGCGGGACAGGTGGGAGCTGCGTTTTACGTATATTTAAAGACAAAGAACCAGAGACTGAAAAAGACCATTAAGAATGCGCTTCCCGTGGGTATGCTGGGCATAGGGGAACCTCTGATGTGGGGCTGTACCATTCCCCTTGGAAAGCCGTTTATAGCTTCCTGTATCGGAGGAGGAATCGGAGGAAGTATTATGGCTGTGATGAAGGTGGCGGCCAAGGTTCCTGAGCTGTCAGGAATCCCCCTGGCGTTCATTACCACCAGATTCCCGCTGTATTTCGTAGGTCTGTTCGCATCCTATGCAGCCGGCTTCATCGTGTGCAGGCTGATGGGATTTACGGACCCGGAGGACTAAACATCAAAAAATAAAAAAGATTAAAAATGCCTAACCCACATTGCCGTTGACTAACAGCCTTAAGGATGTTTACAATATAATTAAACAGAAGGGCCGGCATGAAAAAGGGACCCCCTGCTCATACCGGGTATGAACGAAAAGGCAACGGAGGTGTGGTTATGCAGTCATTATCAGAGGTTAAGGCAGGAGCTGTCTGTACGATTAAATGGATGTTCGGCAATCCCCAGGTCATGGAGTTTATGCATCAGCATGACATCAGGGAGGGAAGTACCATCAATGTGTTCCAGCACGGAAGGGACAGCATGATAATCGGAATGAACAATATGCGCCTTGCAATCGGAAATGAGGTTGCGGAGCGGATCAAAGTGTGATGCAGGCAGAAAAAATAACAGAACAGACAAGCAAAGCAGACCGTGAAGCAGATAATAAAGTAAATAGTAAAACAGATAACAAAACATATAACAAAACAGATAATAAAGCAGATAAAAAAACAGATAACAAAACAGATGGAATAAGAGCCGGAAAACAGGCCGCTGATATCTTGATGAGAGGTATCGGCGGCCTGAAATTTTTTTGGAGTTTCCTCTTGAATTTTTTCCTCTAAAATGTTTCTCTGCCGGGAGAATAATTATGCAGTCAACTTCAAAAAATGTAAGGTAAGTCCCGTCAATTTATTGAATTTTTATATTTATTTAATAAAAATGCTCTTTATTTTTAACGGCTGTAATGATATCCTATAATAGTTTATATGTAAACTATCTGGGGAAGTACAAAAATTAAGAGAATCGGGAGGAAGGTTCCTTATGGCGTTTATTAATTTTAAGGACCAGTGGTTTCAGGAGCTTCGCAAGGTGAACTGGCTAGTCCGGGAATGTGTGGAGGAAAAGTGCAGGCCCTTCGGCATTACCCCGGAACAGGGAAGGGTGCTCAACCATCTCTTTCTGGCGGACGGACAGGTAAACCTGACTCAGCTGAGCAGGAGTCTCCATGTTACAAAAGGAAACTGCTCCATGTTCTGCCGGCGTCTGGAACGGGCTGGTCATATTACAATGGTAAAGAATGACAAAGACGCCCGTTTTATAAATGTGGCCCTTACGGAAAAAGGGCGGTCGTTGGTGCAGGGCATGATAGAGCAGATGGGCAGTCATTCTGAGAAGGATACTATGAGCAAAGAAGATTTGGAGACTATTTTAAAAGGGTTAAAATGTCTGGAAAAGTATTTGCAGAGCTGAACAGCTTTTCCGGATGTTTTTATTTTGCAAGAACAAGGAGGCACAACATGAAAAAAATATTTGCGGAGCTGAACGCGTTCCGGCCGGAACTTCTATGCGTGCTGGTCAGTGTGGCGGCCGGAGTAGGAGCCACGCTGGGGCTTCCCACCTATCTGTCAGATATTATCAACAGGGGAATCGCGGATAAGGATATGAATTACATTCTTCACACCGGCGTTATTATGCTGGGAATCGCTATTCTGGGAATGGTATGTAATATTACCACAGGCTTTTTTGCCTCCAGAATCGCGTTGGGTTTAGGACGGAATGTGAGGAGCAGGATTTTTACAAAGGTGGAATATTTCTCCCAGGCCGAGATCGACACATTTTCAACCGCGTCTTTGATTACGCGCACCAACAACGACATTACCCAGGTACAGAATTTCATGGTCATGTTTCTGCGCGTTATTCTGACAGCGCCTATCATGTGCGTGGTGGGCATCATGCTGGCTTACAGCAAAAATCCGAAAATGTCAAGCATACTTGTGGTGTCCATGCCGGTGATGGTGCTGATTATCAGCCTGATTGGCAGGAGAGCCATGCCGCTTTCCAGAAAGATGCAGACAAGAATTGACCGAATCAACCTGATTATGCGGGAAAAGCTTTCCGGCATCCGGGTTATCCGGGCATTTGGGACAGAGGATTACGAAGAAAAGCGGTTTGACGGCGCCAACAAGGACCTGATGAACAATGCCATGAAAATGATGCATGCCATGTCGCTGTTGGGACCGTCCCTGATACTGATATTAAACCTGACCGTGGTGGGGCTTCTCTGGCGCGCGGGCCAGGGAATCGGCACGGAGCCTGTGATGCCGGGAGATATCCTGGCAATCATCCAGTATGTCATGCAGATCATGATGTCTGTCACCATGCTTTCCATGATTTTCGTCATGTATCCCAGATGTGCTGCTTCAGCGGACCGTATATGTGAGGTGCTGGATACTGAAAATTCCATCGGGGATCCGGCGGTTCCCAAGCTGTCAGACGGGCAGAGGGGATATCTCACCTTCCGCGATGTAAGCTTCTATTTTCCGGGGGCAAAAGAGCCCGCTGTCAGCCATGTCAGCTTTGAGGCTAAGCCGGGAGAGACCACGGCTATCATCGGAAGTACAGGAAGCGGAAAGACGGCGCTGGTGGGATTGATTCCCCGCTTTTATGATGTCCAGGAGGGCGAGGTCCTGGTGGACGGAGTCAATGTAAAGGATTATGACAGGAGGACCCTGCGCCGGAAAATCGGTTATGTGCCCCAGAAAGCCCTGCTGTTTAAGGGCACCATCATGGAAAATATCCGTTTTGGGGATGATTCGGCCAGCGATGAGCGGGTGAAGGAAGCGGCCGCCATTGCACAATCCACGGATTTCATCGAAGATAAACCGGACGGATTTGACTCATCCATTTCCCAGGGCGGAAGCAATGTCTCAGGCGGTCAGAGGCAGCGCCTGGCAATTGCCAGGGCCATTGTCAGGAAGCCGGAGATATATGTGTTTGACGACAGTTTTTCCGCCCTGGATTTCAAAACGGATTCCGCTCTGCGCCAGGCATTGTCCAAAGAGACGGGGAATGCCACTGTGGTAATCGTAGCACAGCGTGTCAGCACTATCATGAATGCGGACCGGATTATAGTGATGGATGAAGGGAAGGTCATGGGAATTGGTACCCACAGGGAGCTTTTAAATACCTGCGGCACCTACCAGGAAATCGTCCGGAGCCAGTTGTCAGAGGAGGAGATGAGTGCATGAAGCAAATGAATGTGAGGGCAGCAGATAAGAAAATCAATACCAAGGGCACCATGGGCCGTCTGTTCCGTTTTATGAAACCATACCGAATCAGAATCATTCTCATGGTGGCCTGCCTTGTGATGGGAGCCGTGTTTACCACCCAGGGGCCATATACCCTTGGCAGGGCCATGGATGCGCTGGTGGCCGTGGCCGTGGACAGCGCCGGGGTCCTCCAGGGATTTAGAACGTTCATCACTGTTCTGATACAATTGGGCTGTGTGTATGTACTGGCCTTTCTGTTCAACTATTCCGGCCAGTACATTGTGGCAGGAGTGGCGGAGCGCACAATGCATGATCTGCGCATGGCAGTAGACAAGAAAATCCGCCGTCTGCCTCTGGCCTATTTTGACAGCAATACATTCGGAGATGTGCTGAGCCGCGTCACCAATGATGTGGACACCATAGATACCTCCCTTCAGCAGAGCATCAGCCAGGTTATCACAGCCGTCTGTACCATGGTATTTATATTCGTAATGATGCTGGTGGTCAGCCCGGTGCTGACACTGATCGGCATTTGTGTTATCCCGGTTTGCGGCCTGGTGAGCATGAAGGTGGTAAAACATTCCCAGCGGTATTTCCAGGGGCAGCAGTCCGCGCTGGGGGATCTTACCGGGTATGTGGAGGAGATGTACAACGGACAGAACGTGATTGCCGCCTTCGGAAAGGAGGAGGACGTCATCGGGAATTTTGAGGACATAAACAACCGTCTCTACAACAATGGCTGGAGAGCGCAGTTTTCTTCCAGCATCATCATGCCCTTAACACAGGCACTGACCAACATCGGTTATGTGGGGGTGGCGGTTGTCAGCGGATGGCTCTGCATCAACGGCAGGCTGAGCATCGGTATGATACAGTCCTTTATCCAGTATCTGCGCCAGTTCTCCCAGCCCATCAACCAGGTATCCAACATTGCCAACATCATGCAGGCCACCATGGCTGCGGCCCAAAGGGTATTTGAGTTCCTGGATGCCGAGGAGGAGGTGCCGGAAGCAGAGAAGCCGCAATTCCCCGAAAGCCGGGAAGGAAATGTGGATTTCAGCCATGTGCGGTTCGGTTACACAGAGGATCGGACCCTGATTCATGATTTGGACCTGCATGTACACGCAGGCGACAAGATTGCCATTGTGGGACCCACCGGAGCTGGAAAGACAACGCTGGTCAATCTGATTCTGCGTTTTTACGATGTAAACGGAGGGAGCATTACCATTGACGGCGTGGATGTGCGGGATATGAAACGGGAGGCCCTGCGCTCCATGATAGGCATGGTGCTGCAGGATACATGGCTGTTCGCAGGTACCATAAAAGAGAACATCCGCTACGGAAGGCTGGATGCCACTGACCAGGAGGTGACAGACGCTGCCAGGGCAGCCCACGCCAATGGATTCATCATGTCTATGCCGGGAGGCTACGACATGGAGCTTCATGAGGGGGCTTCCAATATCGCCCAGGGCCAGCGCCAGCTCCTGACCATTGCCAGGGCCTTCCTGTCAGACCCGGAAATCCTGATTCTGGACGAGGCAACCTCATCCGTGGATACAAGAACCGAGGTGGCAATCCAGAAGGCCATGAATAAACTGATGGAGGGCCGGACCAGCTTTGTCATCGCCCACCGCTTATCCACGATAAAGGATGCGGAACTGATTGTGTACATGGAACATGGGGATATCAAGGAAGTGGGAAACCACAGGGAGCTTTTGGCAAAGGGCGGTTACTATGCAGCCCTGTATAACAGCCAGTTTGCAGCAGAGAACGCTGGATAGGCTGTTTGGAACAAAGGATAGTGTGCCTGTGATAAAATCAGGATATAAGGGACAGGAGGGTTTGTCATTCCTCCTGTCCCTTATATTGTCAGGCCAGAGACAGTTTTAACTCACTGTCTCTTTTTAATCTTCAGCTCCGCATAGGCGATAATCTGGTACAGCACCCCTGACACAATGCAGAGGATCACAATGGAGGTCACCACCATGGTCATGGCAAAGGTCTGGGAGCCATAGGTGATCAGATATCCCAGGCCTGCTTTTGCGCTCAGGAATTCGCCTATAATCACACCCACCAGACACAGCCCGATGTTTACTTTCATATTGCTGATGACCAGGGGCAGGGAACCGGGCAGCAGAACCTTTAAGAGCACATCCTTCCTTCCGCCTCCCAGGGAATAAATCAACTTGATTTGCTCCGTATCCATCTGGGAAAATCCGGTGTATAAGGTTAGAATGGATCCAAATACAGCCACGGACACGGCAGCCACCACAATGGTCCGCATGTTATTGCCCAGCCAAACAATCAAAAGGGGGGCCAGGGCGGATTTAGGGAGGCTGTTTAACAGGACAAGAAAGGGCTCCAGCACCTGGGCCACGCTTTTGCTGGACCACAGAAGCAGGGCGCATGCCAGGCCGAAGATGGTGCAAACGGCAAAGCTGATAAGGGTTTCCATAAGGGTGACCCCTGTGTGGAGGAACAGGCTTCCGTCCTTTGCCATGGAAACCAGGCATTTGGCAATCATCACAGGGGAGCTGAAAATAAAGCTGTCAATCCAGTGCATGTCGGCCGCCAGCTCCCACAGAGCCAGGAGAAGGACCAGCAGCATGACGCGGCATATGGTCACCTGGCGGTGGCGCCGTATTTCACGGGCCACATATTCCTGCTGGGCCACGGACATATTGCAGGCTGATACAGGCTGTTTATCTCTATTCATAAGTCTTCAGCTCCTTCCATACCATATTAAAGTAAGTGGAAAATTCCGGGCAGTTCCTGCGGTCCAGGGAGCGGGTGCAATTTTCCGGAAAATCAATGGACAGGATTTTTTTGACCCGGCCGGGACGGGGAGACAGAACCAGAATGCGGTCAGCCACACTGATGGCCTCAGACAGGTCATGGGTTACCAGTATGGCGGTCTTGTGTGTCTGGCGTATGATGGAGCTGATGTCGTCGCACACAGACAGCCGGGTCTGGTAATCCAGGGCTGAAAATGGTTCGTCCAGGAGAAGAAGGTCCGGCTTAAGGGCCAGGGTCCGTATAAGGGCCGCTCTCTGGCGCATACCGCCGGACAGCTCCGAAGGTTTGGCATATTCAAAGCCTGCCAGACCGTAGGCTGCCATCATTTCCAGCAGTTCCTGCCTGGCAGGTTCGTCCAACCGCTTTTGAATTTCAAGGCCAAGGGATATATTGGAGAAAATATTTCTCCATTCAAATAAATGATCCTTCTGCAGCATGTATCCAATGGCAGAAGGAGATTTGGTCAGGGGGACGCCGTCTATGGTGATGGTGCCGCCCTCAGGCTTTGTCAGTCCGCACAGCATGGACAGAAGGGTGGACTTGCCGCATCCGGAAGGTCCCACGATAGCCAGGAATTCCCCGGGTGACACATCAAATGATATATGGTCAAGGGCCAGCGTCTCACCATCTAACGAATGGTAGGAATAGCTGACCCCGTTTACTTCCAGTTTGGGAATCATGAAGAAGCTCCTTTCAATTAGAAATCAATTCCTTGATTTATTATATGTAGACAACGGGAAACCGTTCGCCCGGAGCAGGAAAAAGAAAACAGGCCCCTGCCGCATGATAGCGGCAGGAAGCCTGCATGATAACAATATGAGCGTGCCCCCCTCCCTACTTCTGGTAACTCCAGCTTACTGGCGTGGGTCTGGCCGAATCAAATACCTGGGCTGCGTCAAACAGATCAGTCAGTCGTTTCTTGGACGGATCTGTCTGGATGAGGTCCTCATACAGCCGGTAGCCGTCCAGGTTCCTTCTGGCCATGCGGAAGTAGTTTGTTCCCATCTGCGTCCAGTAGGGCTTGCTGGCATCCACATTGCAGAAATAGCGGAATCCCTTGGATTCCAGATAGGCAAAGCGGGGATTGTCCTGATGGTAGGGGCGCCAGTCTGCAATGTCGTTGCCGTAAGGATAAAGGATGATATCAGTGGGCCCGATGAGGGATTCCACCTCAGCCTCCCATTTGTCCGTATCAGCCCGGAACCGTTCCTCGTCAATGGCAAATCCGGCCTCCGGATCATCCGCCACCCCCAGGTGGAGATGGCCCCAGCTGTGGGATGCCAGCTCCCAGCCGTTATCCTTCAGACACTGGGCCACTCTGGCTGCCTGCTCACGGTCAGCCTCATAGGTGGGGCTGTCCTGGTAAGAGGAGGCGGTTCTGTACCCCAGTATGCCTTCATAGCCGGTAAACGCGATAATGGCCCTTGCCCCTTTGTAGGAAAAGTCAGGGTGTTCCTGTATAAAATCCTCCAAAAGCGGAATCAAATCATAGGAACCCGTGGAGGTGGTACCGTCGTCCATGACCATCTCACAGGTGGGCTTTCCGTCCTCGCCAATCACGACCCGTTTGGCAAACCCGTCCCCGTCCATGTAGGGATAGTAGCAGACATCGTCCTGGGACATGACAAAAGGCTTCTTTCCCTCCGGGAGCATGACGCTTCCCTTTACAAAACGCACGTTTCCATTTTCATCAGGTTCCTCATAGGCCACATCGTGGATGCGGACCAGCACATAGCCCTTCTGGTACATATCCTCCAGTATCTTAAGAAATTCGTCCTTGGTGGTCATGACTGAATTATAGTTGGCGCTGTCCGAGTCCCCGTCAAAAGCCTTGGAGGTATCCATGATAAGGGAGTGGAAAAAAATGTGGGTGACAGCGTTCATATCGGCTGGAACCAGGGCGGCCTTCTGTGATTCATACCGTGCCAGCGCCTCCTTCATGCGGGAGTCCTTAAGGTCCAGGCCGCTGGAGTTGATAAGCTCTGCCGCCTTATCATAATCATACCCCATGGCGATACGGTCAGCCTGGGCTATGAGCCGGGAAATGTCGTCCTGGGGAACTTCGGCAAAAGGCTGGTTTGATGAGTCGCCGCCGGAAGCGGGGCCGGAACCGCTGTCGGGATAGCGGTCGGAATTGCTGCCCCCGTCCGGATTAGGGGAGCCGTTCCCTGATGAGGCTATGACCTGGACCGTTCCGTCCGGCTGTTTCGCTAAAACAAACCGGTAGAGGGCGAAAATGCCGCCCCCTACCAGTACAGTGATTGCTAATAATAAAATAAATGTAGGAAGATGCCGTGACATCCGTGCAAGCTTCTGCCTGCGCCTGCGGGACTGCCGGCGTCTGAAATCTGCTCTGCTCATAAAATTTCTCCTGTAACTGGTACTTGCCTACCTATTATAGCATAGATTCCATGAAGTGGGTACTATGAAAGAAAAAACAAATATTGGAATTGAAATTCAACTTGTTCCGTGGTATGTTTAAGTTGGTATGAATAAACATAAAGGAGAACAGGAACATGGAAGATATGGTAAAGGATCCTAATTGCGCATATTGTATGCAGGGCGAACTGGTGGCTAAGTTCGGTTATCCTGTGTGTGAGATGAAGACAGGCTTTCTCTATGTATTTAAGGAGCAGAGCAAGAAGGGAAGGGTTGTTCTGGCGCATAGGAAGCATGTCAGCGAGCTCATTGACCTGACCGACGAGGAGAGGAATGATTTCTTTGCAGAGGTAGCCCAGGTGGCCCGCGCCGTACATAAGGTATTCCAGCCGGACAAGGTAAACTACGGCGCTTACGGCGATACAGGACATCACCTGCATTTCCACATTGTCCCCAAATATAAAGGCGGTGAAGAATGGGGCGGCACCTTTGAGATGAACAGCGGAAGGACCATGCTCACAGACGCTGAGTACGAGAAGATGGCAGAGGACTTAAGACAGGCCCTGAAGGAAGTATAAATATAATAAGGTAAGAAGATAAAGGGGTATATGCAGCAGGAGCCGGGAGACAATCACGGCCTGCTGCATTTTTTTGCGGTAAAAATCAAGGCTTTGCGGGCATAAGCTGTCTGTCCACTCCCATACAATTAGTAGCAGATGATTTTATTGGAGGAAAATATGAGACGGATTGCAGCGATATTATGCTCGGCGGCAATACTGGCCTCCTATCCCGGGATTGCCGCCCTGGGCCAGGAACCGGCAATCGCCATCCCCGTGGGAGCGGGGGTATCAGGGAGCAGCCTCTATGGACAGGAAGATGGATGGACAGGGGAGGATGTACAGGCGGCGGAAAGTGCGCAGACGGTAGATGTGCAGACGGCGGGAGATGCGCGGGCCGCGGGAGATGTTCGGGCGTCGGGGGACGCGCAGGCGGTAGATGTGCAGACGGCGGGAGACGCGCGGGCCGCAGGAGATGTTCGGGTGTCGGGAAACGCGCAGGCGGTAGATGTGCAGACGGCGGGGGACGCGCGGGCCGCGGGAGATGTTCAGACGGCGGGAGATGCCCAGGCAGCGCCTGCGGACCAGAGTCAGGCAGCTGTCCAGATAGCCGCTCCATCGGCCATTCTCATGGAAGCATCTACCGGACAGGTAATCTATGAAAAGGATGCAGATGAAAAGCGAAGCCCGGCCAGTGTTACCAAGGTTATGACGCTGATATTGATTTTTGATGCCCTTCAGTCCGGAAAGATCCAGCTGACGGACGAGGTAGTTACCAGCGCCCACGCCAAATCCATGGGAGGTTCCCAGGTGTTCCTGGAGGAAGGCGAGAAACAGACCGTGGAAACCTTGATTAAATGCATTGTCATTGCATCCGGCAATGACGCGTCTGTGGCCATGGCGGAGTACATAGCAGGCAGCGAGGATGAGTTTGTACGGATGATGAATGAAAGGGCAGCCGGCCTTGGCATGTCCAACACCCATTTCGTGGATTGCTGCGGACTTACGGAATCCCCGGACCATTACACTACGGCCAGGGACATCGCCATCATGAGCCGCGAGCTGATTAATAAATATCCTCAGATACATAATTATTCCACCATATGGATGGAGAATATAACGCATGTCACAAAGCAGGGAACCAAGGAATTCGGCCTGTCCAATACAAATAAGCTGCTCAAGATGGCAACTAATTTTACGGTCACAGGCCTTAAGACAGGTTCCACCTCCATTGCAAAATACTGCCTGTCTGCCACAGCGGAAAAGGACGGGGTGCGCCTGATTGCCGCCATCATGGCTGCGCCGGATTTTAAGGCCAGGTTTGCAGACGCCCAGACCCTTCTCAACTATGGATATGCAAACTGCAAGCTCTATGAAGACAAGGAACATCTGCCGCTTCCCCAGATGCCGGTTACCGGCGGCGTGGAGGATGAGGTAGGGCTTACCTATGAGGGAACATTTTCCTATCTGAGCCTTAAAGGGGAGGATTTGGGAGCTATTGAGAAAAAGCTGGTGCTTTTGGAATCCGTACCCGCTCCGGTGGAACCGGGGCAGAAGGCAGGTGTGCTGGAGTACTCCCTGGGAGGCAAAAAACTGGGAGAGGTTAATGTGCTGACCAACGGGAGCATACGGGAGGCAGGTTATATGGATTATCTGAAGAAGCTTGTGGGGGCCTGGAAGCTGAACCGGCAGTAGCTAATAGCTTTATGTGCAGAGGATTATTTGCAGGGGCTGATATTCAGGGTAATGAAATAAGGGGTATTAATTTCGCTGTCATCCTGATGGATGGCAGCCTTTTTAACGGGGATTAAAATGCCGCAAATGTTTTTGTTAACTGTTTCTATGTGCCCCTATCAACTTCTATATATTCCATCGCATTCTATGACCTTCGGCAAAATATATGAGGCTCTGTGGAGTAACGGATTGGGGATATGGGGATGGATGAGAAGCTTGTATTTTGGGCAGCGTAATGGTTGATTGGCGTGGAGCGCTTTTGCTGGCAAAACATGGTGAGTAAAGAAGCAGAAAACAGATATAAACTAAATCAATGACAGAAAAGGTAAAAAGCAGCGAAAAATAAAAGACAGCAAGGAAAATGACAACAAAACCAGCTAAAGGGCATAACTTTGTTAGCTGGTTTTGTTGTCGGGCTTGTTGTCTGCCGTATTGTCGATTGATTGCTTTTATTTGTTTGGCCTGCTGTTTGTTCTACTGTTTGTTCTGCTGTCTGTTCTGCTGTCTGTTTTGCCGTCTATTTTGCCGCCTGCTCAGAA
Organism: Enterocloster sp. 210928-DFI.2.20; assembly: GCF_020554465.1. NCBI lineage: Bacteria > Bacillati > Bacillota > Clostridia > Lachnospirales > Lachnospiraceae > Enterocloster > Enterocloster sp. 210928-DFI.2.20. The sequence goes on along the minus strand of NZ_JAJCHK010000018.1, from coordinate 72,789 downwards.
AATTGTGTGGTCACAAGGTCTTCATAGGGAACACGTGCCGACAGTTCGCCTGCCTCTTCCAGAATGTTTTCCAGAAGCTCAAAGCTTTCTTTTTCAAATACGGTGTCATCCTTCCATGTATCCTGGTCCTTATAACGGCCTACGATAACCGCGAGTTTATCCACCGGTGTTTCTTTAAACTGGGGCTGTATGGTTTTGGCTATTTCTTCGGCTGAATGGGAGTTTACGTAGTCCATGCCTTTTTGAATTGCATTGGTAAACTTCTGAATGATTTCCGGGTTCTGTTCCACGTAACTCTTCCTGGCACAGTAAGCAGTGTAAGGTACATATCCGGATTCTGTTCCAAGAGAAGCCACCACATATCCGCTTCCTTCGCTCTCCAGAGTGGTTGCAAAAGGCTCAAATTCCACGGTATAGTCCGCATCATCGCTGGTAAATGCAGCTGCGGTCAGCCCGAAGTTAATGCTCTGGTCAATAGAAAGGTCTGTTTTGGGGTCCATACCGTGTTTCTTTAAGATATACTCAAAGACCATCTGAGGCATGCCTCCTGCGCGTCCGCCGAGAACCTTCTTGCCTTTCAGGCTTTCCCACTTAAAATTATCCTCAGGCTGGCGTCCCACCAGGAAGTTGCCTGCACGCTGGGTCAGCTGGGCGAAGTTCACCGCATAGTCCTGGGAACCTTCCTGGTATACGTAGATGCTGGCCTCGGAGCCCATGAAGCCAATCTGGGCGTCACCGGAGATAAGGGCGGTCATAACCTTATCAGCACCGGCACCGTTGACAAGGGTCAGGTCGATGCCTTCGTCCTCAAAGTAGCCCAGTTCGATGGCTGCGTATTGGGGGGCGTAGAAGATGGAATGGGCTACCTCGTTGAGGACCAGCGGGGTGTTGCCTGAGGATGAACTGCCGGATGATTTTGAACAGCCGGTTAGGGCAGCGGCGCCCATAGCTGCTGCCAGAAGAATGCTAATTGCTTTTTTCATCAATATGCTCCTTATATGATTTGGTATAGTATAGTCTATTAGGGCTGGAGGGAATCGGTGAATAAAACATTGGGAACTGAGAAATTAGTTTTAATTGCCTGTGATGTCAAAAAATGATATGATTGACAGTAGTCATGTAAATAGAGGACAGCGGCCGGATTATTTAGGAAAGGATGCATTTGTATTCATGAATGATTCATTACAATATTACAACCAACATGCAAAAGAATTTTCTGACAGCACAAGGGATGTGGAGTTTAAGGAGATGCAGGAGCGTTTCCTGGCGTATCTGAAGCCGGGAGCCAGAATCCTGGATTTCGGATGCGGCTCCGGCAGAGATACGAAGTATTTCCTGGACAGGGGATTTGAGGCGGATGCCGCAGATGGTTCGGAAGAACTGGTCAGGATAGCTTCTGGATATACAGGAATTGAAGTGAGGCTGATGTATTTTCAGGATTTAGATGAAAAGGAAGCCTATGATGGAATCTGGGCATGTTCTTCCATCCTGCATCTGGCTTATAGAGAACTGGAGGATGTGTTTATCAAAATGGCCCGTGCTTTGACATCACATGGAATACTGTATACATCCTTCAAGTATGGTACCGCTGAGGGTGAGCGCAATGGCCGTTATTTTACGGATATGACGGAAGAAAAGATGGATAAGCTGTTAAAAGATGTAAATTCGTTTGACATATTGGAGATGTGGGTAACGAGTGATGTCCGTCCGGGGAGAGCAGAAGAAAAATGGCTGAACATGATATTGAGGAAAAAATAGAATCGCTGAGGCAGATTCAAATGGAAATCGGGCCCTGTGAGGTCATTACCGGGGGAAGGGATAAAAAAAGATTTCTGTTATACCAGCTGGAGCTCAGCATGCTAAAGGCTGAGCGGATTGATATGATTGTGTCGTTTCTCATGGAGTCCGGAGTGCGTATGATTCTGGATGATTTGGAGCAGGCGCTGAATCGCGGAGTAAAAATCAGAATCCTGACCGGAAATTATCTGGGAATTACACAGCCGGGGGCATTGTGTCTGATAAAGGAACGGTTGGGGGACCGGGTGGACCTCCGGTTTTACAACGAAAAGGGACGGTCGTTTCACCCTAAAGCCTACATATTCCGAAGAAAGGATTTTGGGGAAATATACATTGGTTCATCCAATGTATCACGCAGCGCCCTTACATCCGGTATAGAATGGAACTATCATTTTGATGAAAGGCGGGACAGCCGGAATTTTCATCAGTTTTGCGGCACTTTTGAGGATCTGTTTTATAACCACTCCATCGTCATAAATGATGAGGTTCTGAAACAATATTCCAAAGAATGGAAAAGACCGGCGGTTATCCGGGATATGGAACGGTATGACAGCCTTGACGACGAGACGGACGGGGAAGTGGTATTTCAGCCAAGAGGAGCACAGATAGAAGCTCTGTACGCGCTGAAAAACAGCCGATTGGAAGGATCGGAGAAGGCATTGATCTGCGCCGCCACAGGTATTGGAAAAACATATCTGGCTGCGTTTGATTCTCAGCCTTATGAAAGAGTCCTGTTTGTGGCCCACCGGGAAGAAATACTGAAGCAGGCAGCAGAAAGCTTCAGGAATGTGAGACATTCCGATGATTATGGCTTTTTTTATGGTAAAGAGAAAACAAGGGATAAATCCGTGATTTTCGCTTCTGTTTCCAGTTTGGGTAAAACAGATTATCTCAATGAATCATACTTTGCCAGGGATTATTTTGATTATATTGTTATTGACGAATTCCATCATGCTGTTACAGACCAGTATAAAAAAATCATGGAATATTTTAAGCCCCGGTTCCTGTTAGGGCTGACAGCCACACCGGAAAGAATGGATGGAAGAAATATATACGCGCTATGCGATTATAACGTACCTTATGAGATTGGCCTGAAAGATGCCATTAACAAAGGTATGCTGGTACCATTTCATTATTATGGAATTCTGGACGAGACAGTGGACTATTCCAAGATTCGCATTGTAAAAGGAAAATACGATGAGGAAGAACTGACAAAGGAATTCATAAAGGGCAGGCAGTACGAACTGATTTATAAATACTATATGAAATACCGCTCAAAAAGGGCGTTGGGATTTTGCTGTTCACGCACACATGCGGAGCAGATGGCAAAGGAATTCTGCCGTCGCAATATTCCGGCGGCAGCTGTATACAGCGATTCAGACGGCGAGTATGCTGTTGAGAGAAGTGAAGCGATAGAGAAGCTTAAGCGTGGTGAGTTAAAGGTTATTTTTTCTGTGGATATGTTCAATGAAGGGTTAGATATCAGCGAAATTGATATGGTTATGTTTTTGAGACCCACAGAATCCCCGGTGGTATTTCTCCAGCAGCTTGGGCGGGGGCTGCGTAAAAGCAGGGATAAGGAATACCTGAATGTACTGGATTTTATCGGTAATTATGAAAAAGCAGGCTCGGCACCGTTCTTTTTAAGCGGAAGAAGTTATTCAAGTACGGAAGCCGGAAGAATGCAGCAACAGGATTTTGAGTATCCGGATGACTGTCTGGTTGATTTCGACCTGCGTCTGATTGATTTATTCCATGAAATGGCAAAGAAGAGGGCGAAAAAGGAAGAGCGGATCCGCAGTGAATACTTCCGTATTAAGGAGATGCTGGGCGGCAGAGTGCCGGCCCGTATGGATTTGTTTACCTACATGGAGGAAGAAATACTCCAGATATGTAATGGTTTGCAGAACAGTCCGTTTAAACATTATCTGAGGTATTTGAATAGCCTGGGTGAGCTGGGAGACAGAAACCGTGCCATATTTAATAGTATTGGCAATGATTTTCTGGAGATGCTGGAGACCACGCAAATGACCAAGTCCTATAAGATGCCGGTCCTTTTGGCATTTTATAACAATGGCAATGTCAAAACTCAGATTGATGAGGATGATATATACCGGGGCCATAAGGAGTTTTATTATACGGCAAATAACTGGAAGGATTTAGCGAAAGATAAGAGTACAAGTGACTTCCGTACATGGGATAAGAAACGCTGTACCAGAGAAGCCTTAAAAAACCCGGTCCGCTTTTTGCTGCAGTCCGGAAAAGGTTTTTTTGTGCGTAAAGAGGGCTATGTACTGGCTCTGAATCCGCAGTTATATGAGGCGGTGGAAATGGACGGGTTTTCCCAACAGATGAAGGATGTGATTGACTACCGGACCATGGATTATTACCGGAAGCGGTATGAAGGGAAAACAGAATAAGCATTAGACAGATGAATCGGTTGATGTAAAGCGCCGGTATTATTACTGCAATATTCCTTTGCGGTAACAATACCGGCGCTTTTACACTGTTCCTTCCCGCCCGTGCAGATAGCTGCCCGCAGCCAACTCCCGCCCCGTCCTTTAAGATATTCTGCACTACCTATGCCAAATCCCATTCCATCATCCAAACAAATATTCAACAAAAACCCTTGACAATACCGATGAAATGTAGTAAATATAAATATAAGGACATGTTATGGACATGACCGAAACTAGAAAATCCAAAAGACTGCAGCTTTTGGAAAGGGGAATAACCAAGGAGGTCAGAATGAACGAAAGTGTTAATTATTTGGATTATGCCAACAGCCCTCTGATGTGGGCAGCAGCGGCTTTGGCAGTAGCGGTGGTAGTATTTCAGTCAATTCTGTTTATGAAAAGGTCTATAAAGGCAGCCAGCGAGTCGGCCCTTACCACGGACCAGGTACATAAGGCAATCAAGAGCAGCGTGATATCATCCATTGGCCCATCCGTAGTAATACTGGTCACCATGATATCCCTGCTGGTTACCATGGGTGCGCCGGTGGCGTGGATGCGTCTGTCATTTATCGGTTCTGTCAACTATGAGGCCATGGCGGCCGGATTCGGCGCTCAGGCCATGGGAAAGACACTTCAGACCATGGATACCATGGCATTTGCCTGCGGCGTGTGGACCATGGTATGCGGCTCCCTGGGCTGGCTGATTTTTACCTTCCTGTTCTGCGATAAGATGGACAAGGTTAACCACTTAATGTCAAAGGGCAATGCCAAGATGGTTCCCATCATTTCCGCAGGCGCCATGCTGGGTGCGTTTGCCAACCTGGCTTCCGGCAACTTCTTTACGGCAGAGGGTTCCCTTACCTTCACCAACGCACCGGCAATCGCTACCATAGCTGGCTGTGTTATCATGATGGTACTGGTGAAGCTGTCAAGGGCCAGGGATATCGCTTGGCTCAGGGAGTGGGCATTTGCAATTGCCATGTTCAGCGGCATGTTCATCGGATATGCTGTCAGCGCAATCTAAGGAGGGTTAGAAGATGAAAAACGATTATTATTCTGGTACATATATCCCCGGAATCGTGAAATGGGGAAAGATTACACTGCTGCTGGGCATTTTCGCAGGATTCCTTCCTGCTCTTGTGATGGCCTTCCGGGGCTACATGCCTCCGGTGTCCGCCATTATCGCCGGCACTCTGATGCAGATCAGCGTAAGCGGAGCATTTTACATTGTTGAGCCCATTTCCTATTTCCCGATTCTGGGCATTCCGGGTACCTACCTGACCTTCCTTTCAGGCAATACCTCCAACATGCGTGTGCCGTGTTCTTCCGTGGCCCAGGAGGCGGCCGGAGTGGAGATGGGTACAGAGGAAGGATCCATTATTTCCACCATCGGTATTGCCACATCCATTCTCGTCAATGTGGTAATTCTTACCGTGGGAGCTGTTGCGGGAAGCGTTATCCTGAACATTCTTCCTGCACCTGTGAAGGAGGCGCTTAATTTCCTGCTTCCCGCGCTTTTCGGCGCTGTATTTGGACAGTTTGCCGCAACACGTCCCAAACTGGGCGTGGTGGCTGCCATCATCGCCATCGGAATGAACTGGCTCATGAAGCTGGGCTTCTTAAGCTTCATACCGGGCAACCCATCCTATGTGGTTATTCTGGTAGCTGTATTTGGCTCCATCTACGCCGGCAAGCTTCTTTACAAGAAAGAGCTTCAGGTTGACTGATAAGCAGGGACTGACAGGCAGAAACTGACAGACAGAAACTGAAAGGCATAAACTGAAAGGCATAAACTGATAGACAGAGAATAATAGGCAGAGACAGATAAGAAAAAGAGATAGACAAGAAAAAGGGATAGGATACTTTGCACAAGCGCCCGGGACATGGGCGCTAAGTGCATATGAAGGCTTATATAATGAGGAGGATAACTATGCTGTCACGCGAACGGATGCAGGAACGTTTTTTGGAATTGGTTCAGATTTACAGTCCTTCCGGCGGGGAGATGGAGCAGTGCCGGTGGCTTATGAACTATTTTAAGGAGAGAGGAATAGAGGCTTCCATAGATGAAGCCGGGAAAGCATATGGAGGAAACGGCGGAAATATTATCGCTCATGTCAAGGGCGAGCCATGTAATCCTCCCTTCTGCTTTGTGGCCCATCTGGACCAGATTGAGCCGTGTAAGGATGTGAGGCCGGTGGTGGATGGCCATATCATCCGCACGGACGGCACCACCACCCTGGGAGGCGATGATAAGGGGGCTGTGGCCTCCATACTGGAAATCGTGGAGGATATTGTGGAGACCAACAGGCCACACAAGGAGTTTTATATCATGTTTACCGTTTCTGAGGAGACAAGCATGCAGGGGACCAAACACATGGACCCGTCCCGCCTGCCGTGCAAGAACATGGTCATAGCAGACGCAACAGGCCCGGCAGGAATCATTGCCTATAAGGCCCCGGCCATGGAGGCCATAAGGTGCACGGTGAAAGGCCGTAAGGCCCATGCGGGTATTGAACCTGAGAAGGGAATCAATGCTGTCGTGGCAGCGTCCAGGGCAATCAGCCGGATGCATATTGGGCGGATTGACCAGGAGACCACATCCAATATCGGGCGGATCGAGGGAGGGGCAGCCACCAATATCGTGACCGATGAGGTGACATTTACCGCCGAGATACGTTCCCACAGCATGGATAAGCTGAGGGATGAAGTGGCTCACATGGAGGAATGCCTGAAGGCAGCCTGCCTGGAGATGGGGGCCACCTATGAAATGGAACATGAACTGGCATATCCTTCCCTGGAGGTAAGTCTTGACAGTGATTTGTACCGCATGACAGCCCAGGCCATGGAGAAGGAGGGAATCGAACCCAGGCCCATGGTTATCGGCGGCGGCAGCGACGGCAATATATTGGCCGGATACGGCTGCAGCAGCCTTATATTAAGCGTTGGCATGATGGACGTACATACTGTGCAGGAAGCATTGGATATGGATGAACTGTGGAAGGCCACCAGGGTCATGAGCCGGATGACAGAACTGTAAGTATAGATGACAAGGAATGATGATATGGACAAAGAAGAACTGAAACAGAGATGCCTTAATGTGATTGAGGAACACCGGGACGAAATCATTGCCCTGGGAAAGGAAGCTTATAAAACGCCGGAGCTGGGCTTTAAGGAGTTCAGGACGGGAAAACTTATGGAGGAAGCTTTTTGCAAGCTTGGGCTGGAGCCGGAGACAGGTGTATCCTATACAGGCTGCCGTGTGTCCTCCGGTCCCAAGGGAAACGGGCCCAGGGTGGCGGTGATGGGAGAGCTGGACTGCATCATGTGCGACTCCCACCCGGATGCAGCTGAGGGCGGAATGGTTCATGCCTGCGGGCATAATGTGCAGCTGGCAAACATGTACGGGGCAGCAATAGGTATCCTTACGTCAGGCGTCATGGAGCACCTGGGGGGCGCCGCTGACTTTATAGCCATACCAGCAGAGGAATGTGTGGATTATGAGTACAGAAACCGCCTCATGAGTCAGGGAACCATCCACTATCTGGGAGGAAAACAGGAGCTTATGTACCGCGGTGGCCTGGACGATACGGATATGGTTCTTCAGTGCCATATGATGGAGATGGAGCCGGGAAAATGCTGTATCCTGGACACTAAGGGCAATGGATTCATCAGTAAGACCGTGCATTTCCTGGGAAAGGCGGCTCACGCCGGGTTTGCCCCGGAACAGGGAATCAATGCCCTGAACATGGCGGAGCTGGCCATGAACAATATTCATGCACTGAGGGAAACCTTCAGAGACGAGGACAAGGTGCGGGTAAGCATTGTAATCAAGGAGGGCGGAGGCCTGGTAAATGTGGTGCCGGAGCGCGTTACCATGGAAATCATGGTCCGTGCCTTTACCATTGACGCCATGGAGGATGCCTCCCATAAGGTGAACCGGAGCATGAAGGCAGCTGCCATGGCGTTGGGGGGCAAGGTGGAGATTCACGACTGTATCGGCTATCTGCCTCTGAACACGGAACGTCAGATTGCACGATTGTACCGTGACAACATGATGGCTTACGAACATGCCGGGGAAGATGCGTTTGTGGAGGACTGGGAGACAGCCGGCTCCACGGACCTGGGGGACATTTCCCAGATCATGCCCTGTATGCATATCTGGGCAGGTGGCATAAAGGGCGGTCTACACACGGAGAATTACCGGATGGACGACCCGTACACCGCCTACATTGTGCCAGCCAAGATGATGGCCCTTACCATCATTGATCTGCTGTGGGATGAGGGCGCTAAAGGAAAGGAAATCATAAGGGATTTCCGGCCCGCACTGACAAAGGAAGAATATCTAAATCTCTTAAAAGACCATCAGGTGGTTGATTTATACGATGCTTCTGATTTATAATCGGTATAAGGCGCGCTGTGCGCAAAGAATCGGGAGGTTGACAGTATAAATGATAGTGGGAGTAGTGGGGCCAAGGGAATCCTGCGTAATCATCAGGAAAGCAATACAGCAGATTGACCAGAGTCATGAGGTGCGTTTATATACAAGAGAGCTGGTAAGGGAGGCCGTGGATGTCATTGATACCTGCGAGCAGGAGTGCGACGGCGTGATATTTACCGGAAGCGGTATCTGCGACTATGTGCTGGGGCATCACCAGATGCAGAAACCTTACACATACATCAGACGGTCCGCCAGCAGTATTGCGGAAGTATTTCTGAAAATGGTCAGGGAAGGGCGGGAAATCGACACCTTCAGTATTGACGTGGTGGAGAAGCAGATTATTGAGGATATCCTGGATGCCTTTCACATACAGCCCAGGAATATATATACCTGCCCGCTGCTTGCAGGCGTGGCGGAGGAAGAGTATGTTGCATGGCATATGGAGCTGCTGGAGAAGAAGATGACCGATGTGGCGGTCACTGCTTATGTGGCAGTCTATCATATGATAGAAGAAAAGGGCGGCAGGGTTTTTTATCTGGAACCCAAACGCTCCCAGGTCAGGGATGCCCTGGCCGATCTGGAAAAGGGCTGGGCCCTGGCCCAGGCAGAGTATTCGCAGATTGCGGTGGAATTGATACAGATGTCCAACTTCCCGGAGAAGGAGGACCAGTATTACAGTGCCATGGCAAGCAAGGCTGAATTTGAAGTGGAACTGATACGCTACGTAAGGGGAATCCAGGGATCTGTATTCCCCTTTGGGCGTGATGAATACGTGATTTACGCCAACTCCGGGGTGGTGAAGGGAAAAAAGAACCACAAGGACCTGAGGATTCTTCAGAGGGAGGGAAAGAACCTGGGATTGGTGGTAAATGCAGGCCTGGGCATGGGCCTGACGGCTTACCAGGCAGAGATGCATGCCAGGAAAGCCCTGGAATATTCTCTTGGCAAGGGGGAGGGAGGGATCTTCCAGATTGATGAGGAAGAGAAGATCCAGGGCCCCCTGGGCCTGGAGCAGCAGCTTCAGTACAGCATGATATCCTTTGACCCCAAAATACAGACGATTTCCGAAAAGACCGGACTCAGTATGGAATCCATTTTGAAAATTCAGGCTATTGCGGATGTGAGGAAGAGCTATGTGTTTGACGCTTCGGAGCTGGCGGAATGTCTGGGCATCACGGTCAGGAGCGCCAGGCGTATTCTCAGTAAGATTCAGGCAGCCGGACTGGGGACGGTCTGTGCCAGGGAAAGCGCTGCCAAGGGCGGCCGTCCCAGGGCTTTGGTGGAGCTGAATTTCGGTCTCCGGGATAAGACTCATAAGGATTAGCTGATAAGGATGAATACCTGTTCCGGTTGTCACTGCGCTGTATTTCTGATAAAATGGTTCCATGGAAACGCATAAGCAGATAAGCGGAAATAAAGAATCGGATACAGGAGAGAAAAGGCGATGGACTACAAGATTATCGTACTGGATTTGGACGGTACACTGACCAACCGTGACAAAATCATCACACCCAGGACAAAAGAGGCCCTGATGAATGCCCAGGAAGCGGGAAACGTGGTGGTGCTGGCATCCGGGCGGCCCACGGCCGGCGTGGAGCCGTTGGCAAGGGAGCTGGAGCTGTCACGTTTCGGCAGCTATATCCTGTCCTATAACGGCGGAATGATCACAAACTGCAAGACAGGTGAAACCGTGTTTTCTTCACTGCTGCCCAGGGAGTCCAATCAGAAGATTATCGGGCTGGCAGAGGAGCACAGGGTAGATATCCTTACTTATGAGGGTGAGGAAATTATTACTAACAATGTGGAATGCCCCTATGCCATTGCCGAGTCCAACATCAACCACCTGCCCCTGCGTCAGGTGGAAGACATGAAGTCCTATGTGGATTTTAAAGTACCCAAGTTCCTGATGCTGGATGACGGCGATTACCTGGTGACTGTGGAGCCTAAGGTAAAGGCTGCCATGGGCCGCGATTTCAGCGTGTACCGTTCCGAGCCGTATTTCCTGGAAATCATGCCAAAGGGAATTGATAAGGCCCGGTCGCTGGCCCGTCTGCTGGAAGTGCTGGGGCTTGACCGGGAGCAGATGATAGCCTGCGGCGACGGTTACAATGACCTGACTATGATTAAGTATGCCGGTCTGGGCGTGGCTATGGAAAATGCTGTTCTCCCGGTGAGGCAGGCCGCTGATTATATCACCGCATCCAATAATCACGACGGCGTGGGACTTGTGGTTGAGAAGTTCATGCTGCCCTGAAAGGGACAGGGAAAATAGCAGAAAACATACCTGGAAAAAGTGCGGAGAAAGCGCCGGAAAAAATGCCCTTATAAAATCTCCCGTCACGTATGGACTTTCAGACTTTAATATGCTAAAATGAACAAGTATGGGGCTTATATGACCTGTAATCATTTTACAATACACATGCGGAGGGGGAAGGCCGTATGAATTATAAGGAGAGATAACCAGGACATGAACAAGAAAATTAAAACAGAAGCAGTGGACCATCTATTTGATGCCATACTAACTTTAAAGACTCCGGATGAATGTTATAAGTTTTTCGAGGATGTGTGCACCATCAATGAACTGCTGTCCCTGTCCCAGCGCTATGAAGTGGCCAAGATGCTGCGGGAAGGCAAGACCTACCTGGAGATTGCGGAGAAAACAGGCGCATCCACCGCTACCATCAGCCGAGTAAACCGTTCGCTGAATTATGGAAGTGACGGATACGACATGGTGTTCGCCAGGCTCACAGGGGGAACGCAGGCAGACAAAGGGGATAATGAAAGCTGAGTATGATAAAGGGTGTATTAAAAAACGGATATTGCGGCAGGATTGCTGCGATATCCGTTTTGTTTTCTATAGGTATGCCGGCAGCCCCGGCAATCCATTTTTTGTACGTCAAGGCGGGGCTGACAGGTTATGGAGCCTATTTCTTGCGGGGGGCAGGCGCATCCTCCCTGAGCTGATCCGCGATCATTTCAATCATCTGTGTCTTCAGATACACGTCAAAGGACAGCTCGCAGATAAAAGCAAACAGCTTCAGATATTCCCTGTCCTTGTCATCCACAGGAGCATCTGAAAATGTATCCTGGGCACGGGCAAACTTAGCCGCCACATCAGACTTCAGATTATTCATCTCGCCCTTTTCCAAAGTAAATACTTCGTTGTAGATATCTTCCAGGGACAGTTGGGATGTCTGGCCTGAGAAATGCTTTGATGTAATAGGACGGAAAAGCTCTTCAATATCACTAAAGGACAGAAGGTTTTTAAAATAATATATGAACACAAGCATCAGCATGTGGTCCTTGGAATACTTCTTCTTCACCGGGGGAGGCAGAAGATTATTCTTGGCATAATTGTTAATCATGGTCTTGGTCAGGACTTTATCACCCGGATGGCGTCTCATATCTTTTAAATGGCTGTCCATGAAGGTGGTAACCTGGTCCATGTACAAATCAATATCAGGAATCTCGTCCGCCTTGACATGGGACAGGTTCCCCAGATAGGAAAACAGGTCCTGCAGACGTTCTTCATTTGTCTTCATCTATGTGTCACCTCTGTCATTCTTATCACATTGCTATATCTATTATATAGTATTGAATACTAGATGACAAGGGGGAAATGAAAATCTATGCGGGTTTATGGGGGAATGCCTGTAAGACAGGAAACAGGAGATATGGCAATGGAGAGACAGCTGCCTGTAATGCGGCTGCAATCGTCCGAAAGGCAGGTCTTGCAGGATGGGGTTCAGAATGGTATACTTAATAAACATAATTGCAGTTAAAAAGGCGGTACATAATTTATGAGTATTTACGATACATTGAATCCCATGCAGAAGGAGGCAGTCCTTCAAACGGAAGGGCCTCTCCTTATTTTAGCTGGGGCCGGTTCCGGAAAGACCAGGGTGCTGACCCACAGGGTGGCATACCTGATTGAGGAGAAGCAGGTGAACCCGTGGAATATACTGGCCATCACATTTACCAACAAGGCGGCCGGGGAGATGAGGGAAAGGGTGGACCAGCTGGTAGGCTTTGGGGCTGAGAGCATCTGGGTCAGCACCTTCCACTCCACCTGTGTGCGCATCCTGCGCAGGCATATAGAGTATCTGGGTTACACCACGAATTTTTCCATCTATGACAGCGACGACCAGAAAACCCTGATGAAACAGGTGTTCAAGGCCATGGATGTGGATACCAAGCAGTTCAAGGAGCGTTCCGTGTTAGGCACTATATCCTCTGCGAAGGACAAGCTCATCGGTCCTGAGGAATTCCTGTTAAATGCAGGGCAGGACTTCAGACAGCGCAGGATTGGGGAGATATATAAGGAGTATCAGAAGCGTCTTAAGAAGAATAATGCACTGGATTTCGACGATCTCATTGTAAAGACAGTGGAATTATTCCAGAATAACAGCGAGATCCTGAATTATTATCAGGAGCGGTTTAAGTATATCATGGTGGATGAGTACCAGGACACCAACCTGGCCCAGTTCAAGCTGGTCAGCCTGCTGGCTTCCAAGTACAGGAACCTGTGTGTGGTGGGGGATGACGACCAGTCCATTTACCGGTTCAGGGGGGCGGATATAGGGAATATTCTGAGCTTTGAGGAGATGTTTCCCGGGGCAAAGGTCATTAAACTGGAGCAGAATTACCGGTCCACCCAGAACATACTGAATGCGGCCAACGGCGTTATACGCCACAACCGCGGGCGTAAGGATAAGACCCTGTGGACTGCCAATGGCGAAGGGGATTTGATTCGTTTTAAACAGTTTGACACAGCCAGAGAGGAAGCGGACTTTGTGGCCAGGGAGATAAGGGACAGCGGCTATGCCTATCAGGAGCAGGCTGTGCTCTACCGCACCAATGCCCAGTCCCGTCTTCTGGAAGAGCGGTGTATCTTTTACAACGTACCCTACCGTCTGGTGGGAGGCGTGAATTTCTATCAGAGAAAGGAAATCAAGGATATTCTGGCCTACTTAAAGACCATAGCCAACGGAGTGGATGATTTGTCGGTGCTGCGCATCATCAATGTGCCCAAGCGGGGAATCGGCGCCACCACCATGGGGAAGGTTACCATCTTTGCCTCTGAACATGGCATGAGCCTGTACGATGCTCTCAGGGAGGCCAGGCAGATTCCGGGCTTGGGTAAGGCTGCTGAAAAAATCGGAGCCTTTATAGGACAGATGGAAAGCTTCCGGGCCAGGGCACAGTCAGATGATTACACCATCCAGGACTTGATAGAGGGCATCATGGACGAGACCGGCTACCAGCAGGAGCTGGAGGCAGAGGGAGAGGTGGAGTCCCAGACCAGGCTGGAGAATATAGAGGAGCTGGTCAACAAGGCCGTGAGTTACGAGGAAGACAGCGAGCATCCATCTCTGGATGAATTCCTGGAGCAGGTAGCCCTGGTGGCTGATATAGATAATATGGATGAATCCGAGAACCGGGTCACCCTCATGACCTTGCACAGCGCCAAGGGACTGGAGTTCCCGAAGGTGTACCTGGTAGGCCTGGAGGATGGGCTGTTTCCCAGTATGATGTCCATAAATTCCGATGACAAGACGGACATGGAGGAGGAGCGCCGTCTCTGCTATGTGGGTATCACAAGGGCCAAAAATGAGCTGGTGATTACCAGCGCCAGACAGCGGATGGTCAACGGCGAAACCAGATACTGTAAGCCCAGCCGTTTTATGGAGGAGGTGCCGGGTGAGTTGCTGGAAGAGGAGCGTCTGGAACCAGTGCTGGGAAGCTATGGCAGCCGGAACAATGGTGCCGGTGCAGGCGGATTTGGCAAGACCGGTATTTCCGGCGAGGCAGGCCTGCCGTGGAACCAGCCGGCAGCGGGGAATACGCGTACAAGCACCTTTGGAAAGGGATATAACGCATATGCATCCGGATCATCCCAGCCCTTGTCAGGCCGGGGCACCGGCAGCACAGCGGGAAATCCGGGATTTGGCAAGGCATTTACAGTGCAGAAGGCAGCAACCCTGGATTACAGCGAGGGAGACAGGGTCAGGCATATCAAATTCGGAGAGGGAACGGTGAAGTCCATCAGGGACGGAGGTAAGGATTACGAAGTCACGGTGGTATTTGACGGTGCGGGCCAGAAGAAAATGTTTGCATCCTTTGCCAAGCTGAAAAAGGTCTGATGGGTGTGCTGGCATCTGGGATGCCTGGCGGTAAGCGGCATTTGCTGAGCGGAATCGGGCGCCTGCCTGGCTGAAACAGGTATCTGTCTGGCCGAAACAGGCATCTGCCCAGCAGATTTCTGCCAGGACTGGGATTTAATTAAAATTGGATTGAAACAATTGGATAAAATTTGAATAAATTGGGATAGTAAATCAAGAGCTTCCATGATATAATAATTAAAAACAAGCAAGAGGGCAGCAGTGCTTATATATAAGAAAGGACGTGGGTAGAATGAACAGATTTGACAGAGACAGGTTTGATCAGATGGGCAAAGAGGCATTAAGCCGTGTAGAAGAACTGATGAATTCCAGCAGGATCAATGAACTGCTTCACAAGAGAGAAGAGGACGAGAAGAAAAAGAACTGTATTCTCTGGGTACTGGCCATCATTGGAGCAGTTGCAGCAGTTGCAGGAATTGCATACGCTGTATACCGTTTCTTTACTCCTGATTATCTGGAAGATTTTGAAGATGATTTCGATGATGATTTTGACGATGACTTCTTTGAGGATGAGGAGCCTGAGGAAAAGAAGACAGAAAAGGCTGAATAGCAGAGGCTGCCTTAAGACCATCATAAGATACACAGTAAGATATACAGTAGGATGATAGAACAGGATAGTTGTTGGGACCGCCGCGGAAGTGGCGGTCCTTTTTGGGTCTGGCTTGATGCGGACCCTATTGCATGATATAATGATACGGCAAAAGAGGACCATAAAAAAATGCCTAAGCAGCGGGCAGAACGGAGATATTTTATGAAAAAAGGCGATATTTACGAAGGAACAGTAGAAAAAATCGAATTCCCCAATAAGGGGATCCTTCATATAGATGGCGAGAGAGTAGTGGTAAAGAATGCTATACCAGGCCAGAAAATTCAGTGTGTGATTACCAAGCGGAGAAAAGGGAAGTCGGAAGCCAGAACCCTGGAGATACTGGCGCATTCCCCGGCAGAAAAGCCAGAGGAGGCATGTCCCCATTTTGGGATATGCGGCGGCTGTATTTACCAGAGCCTGCCCTATGAAGAACAGTTAAACATTAAAAAGGAGCAGGTAAAATCCCTGCTGGACACCGTGGTAGAGGACGGTACCTATGAGTTCCAGGGAATCAAGGCCAGTCCCATCTCATCAGGATACCGCAACAAAATGGAGTTCTCCTTTGGGGATGAGGTAAAGGATGGTCCGCTGGCATTGGGAATGCACAAGAGGGGAAGCTTTTACGATATCGTAACCACTCCGGAGTGCCGGATTGTACATCCGGATTTTTGCAGAATACTGGTAGCCACAAAAGAATATTTTGAGGAGCTGGGGGTTGCATTCTATAAAAAATTACAGCATCAGGGGTATCTTCGCCATCTGCTGGTCCGGAGAGCGGTAAAGACAGGGGAAATTCTGGTAGACCTGGTGACCAGCACACAGAGGGATTATCTGGGTGAAAGGACGGAGGAAGAGGTACTGGCAGAGTGGACGAAAAAGCTGGTGGGCCTTCCTTTGGACGGCAGGCTGGCGGGCATCCTCCACACAGAAAATGACTCCCTGGCAGATGTGGTTCAGAGCGATGCTACCCACATCCTTTATGGACAGGATTACTTTTACGAAGAACTGCTGGGGCTGCGTTTTCGCATCTCGCCCTTTTCCTTCTTTCAGACCAATTCCCTTGGTGCGGAGGTGTTGTACGATACGGCACGGGGATTCGTAGGCGATACAAAAGACAGGGTGGTATTCGACCTATACAGCGGTACCGGGACCATTGCACAGATACTGGCGCCTGTGGCTAAAAAGGTGGTAGGCGTTGAGATTGTAGAGGAAGCAGTCAGGTCAGCCCAGGTAAACGCCAGGCTCAACGGACTGGAGAACTGCGAGTTCCTGGCCGGCGATGTGCTCAAAGTGATTGATGAGCTTCAGGATAAGCCGGATTTGATTGTAGTGGATCCGCCCAGGGATGGGATACATCCAAAGGCATTGGGAAAAATCATTGATTTCGGAGTGGACCGGATTGTATATATATCCTGTAAACCAACCAGTTTGGTCAGGGATTTGGTGGTGCTGCAGGATAGAGGGTATAGGGTGGAGAAAGTTTGTGGAGTGGATATGTTTCCGGGGACAGGGAATGTCGAGGTGGTGATAATGATGCGGAATTGTGGTTTGGAAGGAAAATAGAGGGGGTTTACCACAAGATATAGTGGTTTTTGGCGAAAAATCGAGGAAAAAATCGGGCAAAAAATGGCCGTTTTTGACCTCGATTTTTTGGCCTTTTCATAGATGTGAGACGGGTAAAAGAGGATATGGGGTAAAATTTCAGGTCAGCCAGATCAAAAAATGGCGGGCCTTTTTAATAGAGTATCAAAAATAGAAACGGCTATATGTGAAGAGACAGAGAGGGGAATTTAGATGTTTAAGATTTATTTGAGCCGGACAGTAAGCCCTGGTGTAGGTATCAGTCTGCCGGCTACGATCGAAGAAATGAGAGAAGCCTATTCTCTTCTGAATGGAACGGATACAGTTCCATTGGAAACAGCTACCGCCTATGTGGAATCGTCCATTCCAAATCTGCGCCAGTACCTGTATGAGGTCCCTGTGTCAGAAAAAAGATTGGAGGAACTGAACTATCTGGCCTATCGTGTGAAATGGATGGACAGCCAGGATGAGGCGGTATTCGGAACCGTGATTGAGATGATGAAACCGGAGACACTCCAAGATATGATCAATCTTTCCTGCAACATGGATAAATTCAGATATCTGCCGAGCGCAACTACAGAAGTAAAATTAGGAGAATATCTGCTGAAGGGAAACGCTGATATGGCTATGGAGGAGCAGGCAGCCAGATCTAATTATGAAGGGATTGGAAAAGATTATATAAAAAAACACGGTGGTATGTTTCATGCATTTGGTTATACCAGCGGGATTCAAGAAGAACTGGAGCCCATCTATAGAGGGGAGGAGTTACCAGATCCGGATTTCAAACAGACTTGTAGTTTTAAAGTATGGATTTATAAAGGGAATCCTTATGATAACTATACATTGAGCCTTCCGGCAACCGAAAGCAAAATGGATGCGCTCAAGAGCGCTATGGGAATTTCAAACTGGAGCGAATGTAAACAGTTAGCCATCCAGTGCAGAGTGCCAACGCTGTGGGATGGGCTGCCGGAGTATGGTTCCATAGAGGAGTTGAATGATTTGGTGACTGAGCATTGTCAGAGCATGGAGAATCAGCAGGCGCCAGTATTGGAGATGTAAATGAAAAGGTCATAGAATAAAAAATCCAGGTCAGCCAGATTAGAAAATGGCTGGCCTTTTTAAATAGATTATAAAAAATGAAGGAGGAATTTCATGCAGATCACAACCGATGAGTTACGCAGAATGACAAATCAGGAAGGACTGATTCTCCAGGGTTGCGGAGGGGATGCGCAGGAGTGGATAGACGGAATCAACGAACTGTTAACACAGGAAGGCATTTTATTGGAGGGGACAGAGTTTAAGCATGTGAAGTCATTTTGTCATGAGGGATTGACCAACCTGCTGTTTCCGTTTGAGGATGTGAAACTCGATCTTGGAAAGCTGGCGATATGGAGAATTAAGAGCCATGAGACGTTTGGGGGTACTTGGCTGTCTGATTATGTTCCGAACCGGTTGGGAGGTTTTCTGGACGAGGCGCCTGCACAAAAGACAGAGGAGATTCAACAGCCGGGTGAACACCCGTCTCATTCTGCATGGGAAGGCGAGGAAGCTGGTCTGGGCGGGATGTCGATGAAGCAGTAAATGGGTAGGGGGATTACCAATTAATTGGTTTTCGTAAGGTCAATACATCAAAAAAAGATGGTGAATCATGAATTGAAAGATTATACAGTGAACACAGCCATAACCTTTCATACCGGATTTGATGACAGGGAGTGTAACTGCCTGATGTATGAAGGGATGAAGGAAAAGATTAAACATGATATCCAGACCGCATTCTTAAGTGATGAAAGCCTTAAGGGTTATATCACCAGCGATCTGACGCTTCGGTTCTTGGATGGCTACAAGGTACGGGTGGAGTATGAGTTTTCCTGTTACGATGAAAATAAGCAGGAGGCAGAAGGATTTTCCAACTACTGTGTAAAAGGAGTCCAGAGCAGACTGGAAGAACTGGGGTACCGTATAGAGAGTATCAGTTCAAAAGCAGAAGAGATGGGTATGGGGTGGCTCGATGAATTGGAATCCATGGTATTCCGTTAGAGAGAAGAGCTGGAAATTTAATCAGCCGGACTTTTATAGGAACGTGTTGATGGCTGGTGAGACCGTGGAACCGCAGTTATGTCTTTTTAAATAAGGGCATAGCTGCTTTTTTTATGTCAAAATCCCACTGATTTGAAAGAAAGGACTGAGAATCATGACTGTAAGATTTATGAAAGGGACGTCAATCGCGGAGCTGGAGCGGGAAATGCAGCAGGTGCCAGGGTTCAGGCCGCGTAAAAGCGGAATCATCCGGAGCCGGCAGGCTGGAGAGACAGCGGGGATTGGAAGCTGCCGGTATGTCAATGTGTGGAGAGCAGAAAAAGAACAGGGTAGGGACGGCCATCTGTATACCGCAGCGGATGAGGAAATGCCTTCTGCATTCTATCAGATTTTACTCAGACTGTTGACAGAGGAGCTGCCGGGATCAGCCCTGACGGTCCGGGTAGGGAAGCTCCGGGAGGAAGGGGAGAAAGGGATTATGCTTTTTAAAAGTGAGGAACACAGGCGGCGGTTTCGGGCGCTCATGCGCTGCGGTTTATATCCGGGGCTTGTGACGGAACCGGGATTCGCTGCCGCCGTGTTTCTATTGAGCAGCGAGGAGAGGCTTTGGGAAAAGGCCGGGCCATTTGTGCAGGAGCGCACGATTGACTACAGCCGATTCCGCCTTCGCGGGGCTGATTTGGACAGCTATGCAACGTTCTGTGTGGCAAAGGAATTATGTACTGGAAAACCTTATGTGTCTTTATCAGAGTTAGGGGATCCGGAGTTGTTCCATGACGGGCTGTTGCGTCTGATTATCCATGCGATCTTAATCAGCCGGCATGGAATAGGGACTGTCTTAAATGAGGAGGAAGTGGAATGTTAGAAATCCGGATTGGCTATGGGGATATGGTTTCAGAACTGATGAGAATTCCTATGTCGGCTTCGGACTCTGAGGCTGTCAAAAAGATACTGGACGAGGGGAAAACCGGGAATCAGACAGTGACGGTCCGTTCTCTGGTTTCACCGGTTCAGCCGCTGTCGGAGATGATTACAGGGCTGGATTACGGAGATGAGACGAGGCGGAAGGAACTGGACTTCCTGGATTCGCGGCTGCGGCATATGACAAGGAGAGAGCAGGATATTTTTTCCGTGGCGCTTAAATTGGAAGCGCCCGGAACGCTGAAGGAGATCATCAATCTTTCCTTTAACTTGGACTCCTACGATCTGTTGGAGGATATCAGTGACCCGGGGCGAACTGCGGCAGAGTTGTTACGCAGGGGAAAACAGATTGAGATACCAGAGGTACTGTACCCCATGCTGGATTTTGAACGCATCCGGGATTCCTATTTTGCAGACCACAAAGGTGATTACTGCCCAAGTGGCCTTGTCTTAAAGCGTGAGGATACTGTTTATACAGAAGTGTATCAGAACCACTTTCCGGATCCGGGATATGATAAAAATTCGCTATTTCTGCTTCATCTGCGCCGCCCCTCGCAAAATGGAATGGTAAACGTTTCCCTGGCAATCCCGACAGATAAAGAACAAATGGAGCTGGCAAAAAAGGAACTGGGGATACAGGAGTTTTCCGAATGTCAATGGAATCAGTACGGCGGACCGCTTGATGAGCTGCGTCATTATCTTCCGGTAGGGGGTAAGGTAGACGAACTGAACCGGTTTGCCTGGTTTTTAAAAGAAAAGGTGCTGGACGGCACGGAGCAAATCGTGGAGAAGCTGAAAGCGGTGTTAACTGCGGAATGCCCCCGCAGCCTGGATGAGGCCATTGGTATTTTAAATGACCTGGATCATTATCAGGTTCTTTCAGAATTTCGGACACCAGAAGACTATGCCAGGTGGCGGATGAAGGATGACGGTTCGCTTTATGTTTCACGGTTTTGTGAAGCATACCTGGACTGGAACAGTCTGGGTAAGGCGCTGATGAAGCGGGATGGAACCAGATGGTCGGAACAGGGAACCGTGCTGCGTGATGAGTGGCATTGCAATGAACTGAGCGAGAACGCTTCCGTTATCAGACTGTACAGTCCGCTGTTGGCAGAACTGGTGGATGAAGATGGGTATTCCTCCTCGCTCTCTTCCGTTGGATTGATTTCTTATGAGGAGGATATCCGGGACGCGATTGCTGCAGATGATATCTTAAAAACAGAAAAAGGACTTGCAGATTACCTGGACAATCAGCTTTTAAAGCAAAGGGTAATCAGTATGTGCCCAACCGTGGAACGCTATCAGTATAATCTCTGGGGAGTGCTGGAAATCAAGAGCCATGGGGAGCTGAACCAGGAGGAGTTAGAGGTCCTCAAACGGGAATGGGCCGGACAAGCTTGTGATGGCTGGGGAGAATGTTTTTCACAGGAAGGCATCGAGTGTGATTCGGACTGTGATCTGTATGTCTATTTTGGCCATTCTAAATTCCGCGTACAGACGGAACAGGAACTGAAGGGGATTGTAAAAGAGCAGGAACTGACAGGCATGGAGGGGATGGGCGGCATCTCATAAAAAGAAGGGAGGGAGCCATCCAACAGCTGTGAAACTAGAAATCTGAAAGAGGAGGCGGGGGGATGATGCATTATGGACGTGTCCGCAGCGATTTGCAGCAGGCAGAAAGAACGATCAGCATGGCATTGCGATCAAATATAGTTTCAGAGACAGAAAAGAGAGCGCTGGAGGAAGCGCTCAATCTGGTACAGGAGGCAGCGGAAAAATGCCGCTTGGCGCAGGCTGAGTCCGTCCGGAAAATATTTTCACAGGGAATGAGTCATTCAGAAGGACGGTGAAAAAGGAGGTTGAGAGATGTGAATCAATCTATGCAGGTATGGATTTATGCCTGCCAGTTTATAGATGATCCTGCCTATCAGGGAAGTGCCCTATCTCTACCGGCTCACCGGGAGGCGGTGAGGGATGCGTTTCAGAGGGCAAGGTTAAAGGAAGGGGAGCCTTATCATTTAGAGCGCGGCCGGGGCTGGCCGGGATTTATCGAATCGGTTCTGGACCGCTACAATCATACGCTGGAAGAATTGAATCTGTTAGTCTATAAGTTGGCACAGATGACTGAGAAGCAGATCGAGGTTTATGAAGGTGTTCTAAAGGCCCTTCCGGAACGAAACATGAAACAGGTTATCAATGGCCTGTATAACCTGGAGCGGTTTGAATTCCTTCCGGGAATTCAATGCGACAATGAAATCGGGGAAATGACCATTGACAATGATCTGGATCCGATTTTGAAGGATTTGCCGGGAGACATTTACCCGCTTTTGGATACCGAAAAGGTTGGAGCGTATATAAGGGAAAAGGAAAATGGCGTGTTTACATCCAAGGGCTACTGTTACCGTGTTTCAGACCAGTGGCAGGAAGTCTATGACGGAAAGCAGCTTCCGGAACAGGTGGAGATTCATCGCGCCCTGTTTTCTCTGTATCTTGTCCCTGCGGGAACGAATACGGAAGATTTAGGGGTGGGAGCCTGGCTGGAACTTCCATATGATGAAGCGGCAAAAAATCAGGTATTAGAGAGGCTTGGACTGGAATTATTCAGCCATTGCGGGATCGCCAAAATACACGCTGCGGCCCCGCTGTTTGAGCAGTTAGCAGGGCAAGATCATGACATAGATCGGTGGAACCACCTGGCTAAGAAGCTAGCGTCTATGACAGAAAAGGAGCTGCTGAAATACAAAGCCGTGTCGGAGTTTGAAGGCTGTTCCAGCATAGAGCAGGCTGCCGAGCTGACTGATATGCTGGAACAGTATACGTTTGACCCGGTACAGGTGACTTATGCCACCTACGGCAGGGAATGTCTGGAACAGATGGGAGCGGACCTGGAAGCACAGGCATTTCGGAGATTTGACTTTGAAGGCTATGGGAAAGAGCTGTATGCCCAGACCGGGAGGAAGCTCACGGCCTATGGAGCAGTCTCAAAGGAGCCCGTCCTGGAGGAAGTTCAATCGGAGGACCATGCCATGATGACGCAGGGAATGGGATAGAGGAGGCGAGGAAGTATCAATAGTTTTATTTCCTGGGTGGGAGGCAAAAAGGCGCTGCGGAACACGGTGTATGAATTGTCCCCGGCCAGTTTTGAACGCTATATTGAGGTATTCGGAGGCGGAGGCTGGGTGCTGTTCGGGAGACCACCGGATCCGAAGGTGATGGAGGTTTATAATGATTTCAATTCCAACCTGACCAATTTATATGCCTGTGTGAAGAACCACACCATGGAGTTTTTACGCCAGCTGGGATTCCTGCCTTTAAACGGAAGGGATGAATTTCTTGTGCTGCGAAGGTTTTTAGAGGGACAGGAGTTTGCAGGAACTTTCCTTGCACAGGAACTGGAGCTGGCAATGCATAACCTGCCGCCCCTGGAGTTCGAGGAACTGCGTTCCCTCCTTCTGGAACGTGCAGCGCCGGGGGATGTCCAGAGGGCGGCTGCATTTTACAAAGTAATCCGGTACAGCTATGGAAGCGGCTGCACATCCTTTGGCTGCCAGCCCTTTGATGTGAGAAAGACCTTCCATCTGATCTGGCAGGCGGCGGACCGTCTGGCGAATACGGTCATCGAGAATAAAGACTTTGAGGCGCTCATCCGGCAGTATGACCGGGAGAACGCCTTTCTTTATTGCGATCCGCCTTATTTTATGACGGAGGATCATTATGAAGTGGAGTTTCCAAGGCAGGACCATGTGAGGCTTCGGGAAACCCTGGCAGGCTGTCAGGGAAAATGGATGGTCAGCTATAACGATTGTGACTATATCCGGGGATTATACGAGGGCTGCCACATTACGGCGGTCAGTCGGATCAATAACCTGGCCCAGCGCTATGACCGTGGGTGTGAATTCCCGGAGGTGATCATTACCAACTATGATCCCCAGGAGCGGAAGAAATGGGGCCCACAGCAGATGGATCTGTTTTCTGCCGGGCTGTTGGGAGGTGAGACGGAAGATGGAGGGGATTGAGAAACTCTGGTGGGCAAAGCGCCAGCTGGAGGAACAGACAGAAGGAAAACAGCGCCTGATCACCAGGACCGGGGGACATCTCTTTGTGAAGGTGGATGACAGCTGTCTGGCGGCCTGTTATTTTGCCATGGTCAGGAATCAGAAAACCGGACAGTATCATGCGGACGTAAAGGGCTATCTGCGGACGTTCAGCGGATACTGCAATGGAACACGGCTGGAGCAGCTGTCGGAGGAGATAAGCGGGCTGTCGGCGCTTGTGAGGGAACTGGAGGCCGCACAGCTTAGCGTGAGTGAAGAGGAACTTCAGGAATTCATCCGGGAGTTAGAACAGCAGGATGAGACAGTAGAAGGAGCAGAAAGGAAGGCGTGATGAGAAACGTGAAAATCAATGGGAGAGTGGCGGAGGATGGAAGCATCATCCTGCCGCCAGGTGTATTGGAAAGTATGTGCCTGAACCCGGGGAATCTGGTAACGCTGGAGTTTGCCCCAACCAGTCCGGTAAAAGAGGCTAACGGTTATGGGCCACGGTTTCAGGTGGAAACGGGGGGCTGTGAGACGGATATCATTGCCGATGAGGAGGAAGCAGCGTTAGTAGTCCCTCATGATTTGCTGAACGATGCCCATATCCCAATGGATACCGGGCTGGTGGTGCAGACGATTCCGGGGGCGATCTTAATCGGTGATACGGATCCTATGGCGGCGGTCCAGGCGCCGCTTCTGGAGATCCTGTCCCTGTTTGGGATATCTGAGGAGGAAGCGTACAAGGCAATCGAAGAAGGAGGGTACTACGATGAGTAAGCCGGTATATAAGGTGATGGACAGTAAGGGAAGGGTGTTGATTCCGAGGGAACTGCGTCTGGCGGCCGGTATGTGCGGCGGGGATATCCTGGCCCTTCAGCTCCAGGAAGGGAAGGTATCCGTGCGTAAGGTGGAAATTGTGGAGGTGGGGGATCAGTCACCGGAAGCGGTAGAAGCCTATGTCCGAGCCGCCATTAAAACCATGCCGGATGCAGTCAGGTTAAGCCTGATTTCAGACCTGTCCGGGCTGGTCCGGGAGAAGGAGGGGAGCCATGTCGGATAATCGGATTTATACAGACAGGGATTGCGTGGAGACAGGCAGTGGCTGTTCTCTGAAAGGGAAGGTAGTTGTCCTGAAAGAATCTGCCTTGGAGGCTGGCTTTGGCCGGCAGCTTTATTACTGTACGGGCGGGAATGGAGCCAATGGGAATGCCTTGGGAAAGTCTGTGTTTTTGGTGAACTTAAAGAACGGAGAATTTGAACGCTGTACCCGGGATCATGTGCTTGGAGTATTAAAGCCGGAACTTCTGCCGGATGAGGAGAAGCTACAGCTCTCCCAGATCCGTCCGCCCGGGGCCTTGCCGTTGGAGAACCATGAACCCCAGTACAGCGGATACAGTTTCCTGGAGGATGGAAGGTATGCGGCCGGGGTGTGGCTCTGCAATGAAAAGGAAGCCATGGAATATGTGGAAATGCAGAAGCCCTATCAGCACCGGATCATGCTCTGTGACCGGAATGATTTCTGTGTCTGGGAGGTGCGGTGCGGCATGCAGGTCTATCCTCCGCAGGAGAAACTGGATGAGATGCGTGAAGGATTGGTGGAAAATCCTGGCCCCATGCAATTATAGGGGGATGTATGCATTGGTGGTTGAGAGACAGGTCCTCCATTTTGTCGTGTTTGCTGTATGTTCTGCCCCGATGTTTGTTGGTTTCTATGAATCGCTTTCCAGCGTGCAGTGTGGTATGGTGTTGAACTGACACAGTAGATAAAAAAGGAAAGTGAGGGTAGCGGATGTCTAAATACGTGGACAAAATGAACCTTCCCCAGTACCGGTTTTACAACCACATGGTGGGGGATGGGGAGGAGCGAAAAGAACTGATCAGCGACCTGTTGACGGCGGAAATGATACTGGAGAGGGGAAGCAAGAAGGAGCGCAGCCAGGCGTTAATAACGCTGGCAACCAAGAAAAAACGTCTGGCAGATTTCATTTACAGTCAGGAAGAGGACCGGAAACGCTGCCTGAAGGATCTGACAGGGCGGGACATGAAGCAGTTTCGGAAACGTCTGGACCATTATCTGGATATTCTGCTCATGATTCCATTCTTTCAAGGACAGTCCGAGAAGAAACGGCGGTATGTGGATGAAAAGTCCATCTCATCCATTCCTCCAGAGCAGAGAAGCCGCC
Source organism: Enterocloster sp. 210928-DFI.2.20 (assembly GCF_020554465.1). Taxonomy (NCBI): domain Bacteria; kingdom Bacillati; phylum Bacillota; class Clostridia; order Lachnospirales; family Lachnospiraceae; genus Enterocloster; species Enterocloster sp. 210928-DFI.2.20. Next base: position 46,568 of record NZ_JAJCHK010000018.1, on the reverse strand, counting down.
GCTTTCTATACGATAGGGAGAAGGGAAAATATTATACCGAATATGACTGTGTTCCCAAGCTGCTGCTGATCAATGAGCGGCTCTATGAAGAGTACGGTTGCTATGAGATGACTGAAACGGACCAGGAGAACCTGGACCGACTGGTGGCAGATGATGTGCATTACATTATCAACATTCAGGGAAGCAGTGGCGTAGATTGTGCCTATCTGGTAGAGAAGGATGAGGACCTATGCATTAAGCTCCTGGACCGGTTGAAGGGAAGCGGGAAAATTCCCATTGAAAACCTGGTCGGAAAGACGGACGGTGTGACAGCGGTGTTCTTAAGTCTCCTGGACTATTTGCAGGAGATGGAACTGGCGGAACAGAGACGGCGCAAGTATCTGGAAGAACATCCGAGAAAGTCAGAGTATGCAGGAAAGGCGATTCAAAGTCAGCGGTTTGTAGATAAAAACAGTATCAAGGTGTTTGATATGAAGCAGGAAGGAGCAGCCCCGGATTCCATCGGAGCTGTCTATTTTTTTAGCAAGAAGAATAGCGGAAGAGGCGGATTTAGGAGGACGGGGTATGAAATGCTGCCTCACACCAGGAGAGGACATTACCGGAAATACAAGAACGAGAAAACCGTCTATGTGAAAGCAGCTATCATCCACAAGGAGAAATATGAAGGGATCCAGTCAGCTCATCGGATGAACCAGTCAGGAGGGAAAAACAGGCTGGAACAGGAGGCGGGGGAAGCCGCCTTTTTACAGGGCATGAGTTTGTAACTGGTATGAGGAGGAATTTGAGATGTGGCACGGATTTTGGGCCAGGGACGCTCCAAAGGGGAGTAATAACGTTTGGGAAAGACGCTGCTGGCTGTAAAGAAGTGGATGAAACAACAAGAAGGGAGTGAACGCCCATGCGTGGGATTCGGGTGGAAAACGGGAGAATTGTATACTTTGGAAACCCGGCCGGATATATTGCCGGGAGCCAGGCGGTGGTGGACCCGATCTTTAAGGGAAAGGAACTGGAAGCCTATCTGGAACGGCAGGGCGGGATTGAAGCCGTGGTATGGAAGGGCGGCGTATACGACCGGCTGATGAATGGACAGGCGGAGACTCAGGGCTGTGAACCCTTGAAGAACTGCCGGATTTGGCAGTTAAAGCCCGATGTCAATATCCATATGAAATTCATTGGTTATGATACGCTGGTCACGAGATTCGGGGAACCGGACCCACAGAATTACCACATGGTTTATGACGGGGAAATAGAGACCAATGAATTGGAACGGATCTATGATAAATTCGATGGCGGGCAGGAGGTTCCGGGTTATACGGGGCACTCCCTCTCGATGTCAGATGTGATTGAGCTATATGATGAGGAAGCCAGTGAATTCTATTACGTGGATTATAGGGATTTTAAACCAGTTGTATTTGGGGGACCGGAACCGGTCCAATCCCAGGTGCTTCAGTTGTAGCAATGGAAATCAGGCAGCGAATGGCTGCCTTTTATCATGTGAGGAGGAGTAATTCATGAGAGAGAAAATGGAACATGTGAAACATGCAGCGGAGCAGAAAATGTGGAAGGTACGGGCAGTTCTTGTAGACCGTTCTGGTGAAAATTTCATCGATAGTGCTATCAAGATCTTGATGGCTGTGGTGATCGGCGCTTTGCTGCTGGCGGGTCTATACGCATTATTCTCTGAAAATGTGTTACCCACGTTGTCCCGCCGCATTACCGAGATGTTCAACTATGCAGGCTGACAGAAAACGCAGAAAGAAAAAGAAAGAAGGAGGAACTTTATATGCCTACTGTAGACGTAAGAATTACATCCATGTACCCGCCCGGCGAGGTGGGAAGTATCCGGGGGTATGCATCCGCCACCATCGACAGCTGTCTTGCAATCCGGGGAATCAAAGTAGTGGAGGGAGGAGAGCGTGGGCTCTTTGTTTCCATGCCCAGCCGGAAGACAACGGAAGGATATAAGGAAGTGTGTTTTCCGGTAACGGCGGAGTTTCGGGAGCAGCTTCACAATGTAGTGTTATCGTCCTACCAGCAGGCGCTGGAGCAGTCTGTGGCTCAGCAGACCGCGCCTCAGCCGGAAGCGCCGGAACAGGCGGGGGAAGAACCCGGCCTGCAGATGTAGGTGCAGGGAGTCCTGTTTTTCTTTCTGCTGCTGGCCTCCTCCTTTGTGGATCTAAAGCGGCGGGAGATTCCGGACTGGGTGAGCGGCAGTATCGCCGCCCTCACCCTCCTGCATTTCCGGCCGGAATATCTGCTGGGGCTTATCCCGGCGTTGTTTTTTCTGGCAGCGGCAGTAAGAGGAGGATTTGGCGGTGGAGATGTGAAGCTGGCGGCAGCCTGCGGCCTTGTGCTGGGGCTGCCGGCTGCCTTGATGGGAACCATACTGGGACTGTTGCTCCAGCTTCTGTTTCATTTGGGCGCGTTGTGTGTGCTGCCACTTTTTAAAAGGCAGGTGTGGTCTGCATATCCAATGGCTCCGTTCCTGGCCATTGGATACGCTGTCGCTTATTATGTTTAGAAGGAGTAAGGAAATGAAGAAAAAGATTCTTAGTTTGTTAGTGCTGATTGGCTGTGTGAGTGTTTTCTGTCTTCGGTTCAGGAAAAAGGCAGGCTATCTGCAGTGCGGTAAGGGGAATTAATATGGCAGTTGAGAGAGCAAATGCATTTACCATGTATTATGAACCGTTTGAGCTGGAGGGAAAGCGGCTATACGGAACCGGATACACCGTGGATCATGATACGGTCCCGGCAGGTTTATATTGCTACGATGTATGGAATGACGGGATAGAAGATAGTGAGGAACATATCTTCATCAGCCGGAATCCTTTGTCAGAAAATATAAGCGGTGCTGTCATTTCAGACGAATCGATTGACTTTCATGGTGAAAATCAGATGTCGATGAAAGGAATTCAGTTTTTGGATGATGAGCCGTTGGTTTCTTTAGAGCGGCTTCTGGAGCAGAAGGCAGATGGTCCTGTAGCAGCCGAGACAGCTGAATTTTGTATGGTCCAAGGATAGAGTAGAAGGGAGACGGATATGAACTTTTTTAAGAACAGAACAGTGATTGGTTTGCTGTGCATTGTACTGTCCCTGGTAATCTGCTTTGCAATCACGCCGATGTTTAACCGGACGATCAGTGAGAAAACAGAGATTGTCCGGGTTACCAAAAACATCCGGATTGGGGATGAGATCACAAAGGATATGGTGAAACCGGTGGAGGTGGGCGCTTACAACCTGCCGGAGTCTGTTGTGAGAAACATAGATGAAGTGATTGGTAAGTATGCATCGGCGGATATGGCGCCGGGTGACTATATCATCCGTTCCAAGGTGGCGGAGGAACCGGCTGCGGAGAATGCCTATCTTTATAACCTGAATGGGGAAAAACAGGCCATTTCCGTCAGCGTGAAAGCCTTTGCCAATGGGTTATCCGGAAAATTGGTCAGCGGTGACATTGTTTCTGTGATTGCACCGGATTATAGGAAACAGGGTTCTACGGTGATACCGCCGGAACTCCAGTATGTGGAGGTCATTGCAGTAACGGCAAACAGCGGATATGACGCCAATACCGGGGAACGGGGCGATGAGGAGACGGAGAAAGAACTGCCGGGAACCGTGACACTTCTGGTTACGCCGGATCAGGGAAGGGTCCTTGCAGAACTGGAGGCGGACGGGAAGCTGCATTTATCCCTGGTGTACCGGGGAACAAAGGAAAATGCCCGGAAGTTTGTGGAAGCCCAGGAAATCATGCTGGAAGAACTATATCCGCCAGAGGGTGAGGGAACGGAAGAGAATACGGAGAAGGAAAGCGGAACCGAAGAAACAGAAACAGTAGAAGAAGCCGGTGAAGAAACAGTACAAGGAGAGGAGACGGAGGCAACTGCAGGAAGCGAGAGCGGGGTGGAATAAATGCTGAATTTCAAAAAAGGAAGTATTTTCGACCGCTCGGAAAAGGCGCAGGAGGATTTCATGGATGAGCCGGGGAATCAGGTTTTGGCGGTCTGGGGGAGTCCGGGCAGCGGTAAATCTACGGTGGCTGTGAAGCTGGCAAAGTACCTGGCCGGGAAGAAGCGAAACGTCATTCTCCTGACCTGCGATATGACTGCCCCCATGCTGCCCTGTATCTGCCCGCCGGCGGACCTGGAAGGTGAACATTCCCTGGGAAGTGTGCTGGCAGCCGCCCAGGTGACACAATCCTTGGTTCGCCATAATCTGATTACCCATAAAAAGTATGACTATCTGACCCTGATGGGGATGTTGCGGGGAGAGAATGAATATACCTATCCCCCATACAACGCGAAACAGGCAACGGAGCTGATCACGTGTCTTCGGGAAATGACCCCTTATGTGATTATCGACTGTGGAAGCTACATTGCCAATGATATCCTGTCAGCCATTGCACTGATGGAATCCGATGCAGTCCTTCGATTGGTAAACTGCGATCTGAAGAGCATTAGCTATCTTTCCAGCCAGCTGCCCCTGCTGCGGGATAACAAATGGGATGCGGATAAACAGTACAAGATAGCCAGCAACATCAAGCCCAATGAGGCCAGCGAACATGTGGAGCAGGTGCTTGGAAGCGTGACGTTTAAGCTGCCTTACTCTGCAGAACTGGCGGCGCAGAGTCTGGCCGGTGACCTCTTGGCGGATTTGTCTTTGCGGGAGAGCAGAGGGTTTCGTAAGGCGATTGAAGCAATCAGCAGGGAGGTGTTTGGATGTTAGGGGAAAAGCGCTCCGGGGATATATTTGGGCCGGGACCGAAGCGGGAGACTGGCGGACAGGAGGCAATGGCAGGAGAGGCTGTTAATTCCCCAAAAGTGGAACCGCAGAATGAGCACGAATTAAGGCAGAAAAAAGAACAGGTCGTAATACCCGAAAGGCAGCCAGATTCGGATGGGATGAGTTTAGTAGAAATCGACAGGGCTGAAGAAGAGGCCGGAGAACGGCTGCTCTTTCAGGAATCGCAGGTTCCCCGCGCCCACAATCTGTTCTTTTCCCCACAGGGAGAAGGCCGGGAGTTTACGGATGTTTTAAAAGAAGTGCAGGAGTACATTTCCAGCAAATATTCCACGCTGATCATTGACCAGGAAAGTGGGGATGTGAAGGATCAGATTAAGCGTTATATCACCAAGTATGTGCAAGACTACCGGATTGCAGTTAAGGGGATGGACCGCCAGGAACTGGTGGATACCATTTATACTGAGATGGCGGAGTTCTCCTTCCTCACAAAGTACGTGTTTGGGACAGGGATTGAGGAGATCGACATCAACAGCTGGCGGGATATCGAAGTCCAGTATTCCGGGGGCGTCACGAAGAAACTGACCGAACGATTTGAGAGTCCTCAGCACGCAATCAATGTAATCCGCCGTATGCTTCACACGTCCGGTATGGTTCTGGACAATGCCAGCCCGGCTGTGCTTGGGCATCTGTCCAAGAACATCCGAATTGCAGCCATGAAAACGCCGTTGGTGGATGAGGACGTAGGGATTGCAGCCTCGATTCGTATTGTGAATCCACAATCCATGAAGCAGGAGGATTTTATAAACGGGGGAACGGCCACCCAGCCGATGATGGACTTTTTGACCGAGTGTCTGCGGTATGGGATCTCCATCTGTGTGGCAGGGGCGACAAGCTCAGGAAAGACAACACTGCTTGGATGGCTTTTGACAACCATACCGGATAACAAGCGAATTTACACCATTGAGAGTGGTTCCAGGGAGCTGGCGCTGGTGCGCGAGAAGGAAGGTGCGGTAACGAATTCTGTCATCCATACCCTGACACGGGACAGTGAGAATGAGCGCCAGAGAGTGGATCAGATTGCCTTACTGGACATGGCGCTGCGGTTTAACCCGGATATCATTGTGGTGGGGGAAATGCGCGGGCCGGAGGCCAATGCGGCTCAGGAGGCGGCCAGGACCGGAGTGGCGGTGGTAACCACCATCCATTCCAACAGTTGTGAAGCCACATACCGGCGTATGGTGTCCCTGTGCAAACGGGCGGTGGACATGAGCGATGAGACTCTCCTATCCTATGTGACAGAGGCCTATCCAATCGTGGCATTCTGTAAGCAGCTGGAAAACCGGGAACGGCGTCTGATGGAAATCCAGGAGTGCGAAATCCGACCAGATGGAGCCAGAAGCTACCGGCCGCTGTTCCAGTACAAGATCACGGAAAACCGGGTGGAAGACGGGAAATTCATCATTGAAGGTTACCATGAGCAGGTGCATGCCATATCGGACGGGCTGGCAAAACGGCTGTTGGAGAACGGGATGCCGGGTGAGACGCTGAAGAAGTTGAGGGGAGGTGTGAATGTATGACATTGATGCAGCTTTTAGCCTGTGCCGGTATGATAACCGGTGCTTTTTTAATTCTGGGATTAAAACCGATGGAATTTACAGACGGTCTGTTTGGCTTTTTGATGCAAAAGCCCAGAACGTTAAAGGAGGAAATCAACGAGGCCACCAGCCGGAAGAAACCGAGGGTGTTTCGCAGGGAAATCCGTACAGCCCAGGAAATCCTGGCCATGACGGGCCGGGAAAGCCATTTTTCCATGATCTGCGCAGCCAGCCTGTCCTTGTTCTGTGTTGGCGGCTCCCTGGCAATCCTGATGGGGAACTATTTTCTGGCCCCGGTTTTGGCGGTGGGCTTCCTGTTCTTCCCTTTCTGGTATGTGCGCCTGACGGCCGGCCATTACAAGAAGAACGTGGCGGCGGAGCTGGAGACAGCCCTGTCCATCATTACCACAGCGTATTTGAGGAATGAGGATATCCTGACCGCGGTGGAGGAAAACCTGCACTACTTAAATCCGCCGGTCCGCAACGTGTTCCAGGAATTTTCGACCCAGGTGCGGATGGTGAATCCTGATGTGGAAGCCGGGCTGCAGGCACTGAGAGGGCGGATTGAGAACGATGTGTTCGAGGAGTGGTGTAATGCACTGTGCGACTGTCAGTATGACCGCAGCTTAAAGACCACGCTGACGCCGATTGTAAGTAAGCTGTCGGATATGCGGATTGTAAATGCGGAACTGGAGCTGTTGGTGACGGAACCCAGGAAGGAATTTATTACCATGATGATCCTTGTCATTGGAAATATCCCATTGATGTATTTCTTAAACCGCAGCTGGTACGAGACGCTGATGTTTTCCTATATGGGGCAGCTCATTCTGGCAGGAACAGCGGCTCTTATCTTTGTCAGCACGGCATGTGTGATCCGGCTGACTAAACCGCTGGAATACAGGAGGTGACGGGAATGATTGGATTACTGGTCTGTTTTGGCGGACTGCTGGCGGCCGGATTATTTTTCCTGGCAGCGGATTTGCTGCGGTTGCCGTATTTAAAGACATCAAAGGCGATGATTAACACAGGGAGAGAGAACCGAAAGGCAGCAAAGAGCCTGGAAACGTACCTTCTTTCCCTGGCGGTGAAGCTGGCACCTTATATCCATATGGATGAGTACAAAAGGGGGCGGCAGAAGAATATCCTGAAGGCCAGTGGGCTGAATATGGAGCCGGAGGTGTATCAGGCCTATGTTATTTCCAAGGCGGGGCTTGTGTTGCTGGGGGTCATTCCCTGCTTGCTGGTATTCCCGCTGCTGGCCGTGATTGTCGTGGTTTTGGCGGTGATGGTGTATTTCAAGGAACAGGAGCGGGCGGATGAGCTGCTGGCGAAGAAGAGGGGAGAGTTGGAAGGCGAGCTACCCCGGTTTGTGTCAACCATTGAGCAGGAACTGAAGAACAGCCGGGATGTGTTGTCCATTGTGGAGAACTATAAAAAGAACGCCGGGAAAGAGTTTGCCAATGAATTGGAAATCCTGGCAGCGGATATGCGCTCCTCCAGCTATGAGGCAGCGCTCACCCGGTTTGAAGCCAGAATTAACTCTCCCATGCTCTCCGATGTGGTGAGGGGGCTGATTGGCGTGCTTCGCGGTGATGACGGGGCCATGTATTTTCAGATGCTGTCCCATGATTTCAAACAGATGGAGTTGCAGCATCTAAAAAAAGAAGCCCAGAAGATCCCGCCCAAGATCCGGGTGTTTAGCTTCCTCATGCTGGTGTGTTTTATTGTCACTTACCTGGCGATTATCGTATTTGAGATTCTAAAGTCCATGGGAAGTATGTTTTAGAAAAGAAAAAGATGGAGGCGCGAGGACATGAGCAGTGTGGAGAATGAGACAGGAGCGAAAGAAAAAGAAGTTAAATACGGGAGTGGACAAAAATTATCGGGGACAGTGCGGGAGTTTTTGGAGAGACATCCCAAAGAACCGGTGTTTATGATGACGCCCGGCGGATATGTGTATCTGGTCCCGGAGCAGGTTGGGAATCTTTTGGCGGGTGAAGCCGTCTCTGGAAGCCCGTACAGTTGGAGGGAATGTGTCCAGATCAAGGCGGAGGAGCTTCTACAGCAGAAGGTGGAGTCAATGAATCATGCAGATGGCACTTGGTATGTGTTGACGCGGTTAAATGAGCCGGAAGTGATTCCTGCCAGAACCAGTGAGGAGGGAATGGTGTGTCACGTTTAAGGAAGATTCTTGCCGGACGAAGAGGGGAAGGATACATCGATGTGGCGATTTTAATCCTGTGTGTGATGCTGGTACTGGCTCTGTCCGTAAAGATTCTGCCTGTGTTTATCGCAAAACAGCAGCTGGATACCTTTGCGACAGAGCTTTGCCGGGAGGCGGAGATTACTGGCCGGATCGGGAGTGAGACGAACCGAAGGGCGGCTGTCCTCAGAGAAAAGACAGGACTTGATCCCGAAATCCATTGGTCAGCCAGCGGTCGGATTCAACTCAATGAGGAAGTAACGGTGCAGCTGACCTACCGCTATAATCTGGGATTGTTTGGAGGATTTGGTTCCTTCCCCATCACCCTCCGTGCTGCGGCAACCGGAAAGTCTGAGGTGTATTGGAAATGAAAAAATGGCTGGCATGTTTAAAAGATCAACGCGGGACTGCGTTCCCTTTGGTAATCGCTGTGACGCTGGCCTGCCTTTTGATTCTGTGCGGAATCATGGAATTTTTCCGTCTGAGCCTGATTGCCTCCGGGGTGAAGGAAGCCCTGCAGGATGCAGTGGTTGTGGTGGTAAATGACAACTACGCCAATGTCTACCACGGAGTACGGGAAGGATACTCGGGTGGATATTATACGGAAGGATACGGCTTTGAGGAAGCGGTGGATACCGGAGATATTTATTACCACCTGGATGAAACGCTGGGAACACGGCGGGAGGGAGGAAACCGGGTGAAATATACAGGAGGCGTTCTGGAGTATAAAATCACCGGGCTGGACGTTGAAATACGCAATGCGCCTCTGGCACCCTCCGACCCTGCAAATGCCCAGCGGTTTGAAGCAGATGCCGTGGTCTGGCTGGAGGTTCCGGTACGGTTTGCAGGGAAGACATTTCCTTCGATGAAGATGAAACTTAAAGTTCAGGCCGGTTATATTGAAGTATTCTGAAAAATAGGGGAGAAAGAGGGGGAAATGAGAAAAGTCGCTGGACTTTTAGGGAGGGTTACGGTATGTTATGTCGTACAAAGATAAAAGCATGAGGAGGCGTAATCAATGAAACTGAATGAGCGGATGAAGCGGCGGCTGGCTGTCCTTGGTTGCGTGGTCGTGGGAGCTGTATTGATTGCAGCAATCGGCAGCCAATTCAGAGGAGAGGCACAGGGAAGCAATCATGCGGAGGCGCGGACAGAACAGACGGAAGAAGTGACAGTAGCGGAAATACCGACTGAGACAACAGAAGCAGCAACAACAGAGGAAGAAACAGAGCCAACCAAACCGGATATCGTGGTGAGAACCGAACCGGCAACGGAACCTTCCAGGACAGGGACAACGGAGCCAACAGAGGCTCTGCCGGCACAGACGGACCGGACGGAACAGGCCGTGCAGCCGGCTCCAGAAAAACCGACTGCTCCCCCAGAAGAGGTGTTGAAGAATCCTACACAAAAGCCGGATGGAGAGACAGTGGAAGGAACGCCGGAGGCCATACCCCATGAGGAGGTAGTACAGCCCAGCGAGGCGCCCACGCAAGCAGGGGAGCCGCAGTATGGAGACACACAAAACGGAAAGATTTATGTGCCGGGATTTGGCTGGATTGATGAGATTGGGGAAGGGCAGGGAACGGTAGCTGAGGATATGTATGAAAATGGAAATAAGATTGGCATTATGGATTAAAAGGATTGTGACGAGACACCGCTTCGGCGGTGTTTTTTCTTTGAGGATGTGCAGGGATAGGGCAAAGATACTGGCTGTGCTGGCAATGGCCTTGATGCTTATGTCTCCTCTCACTGCATACGCAGTCGGGGAAGGGAATCTGGATGGAGGCGGCGGGTCCATGGGACAGGGAACCTCACAGAACAAGTGGACGCCCGGCATGGAGGGCGTGAGGGTGACGGTCATCCTGGCGGATACCAGGACCCCGGTAACACAGCCCATTGACTTTACCAATAAAAGGCCGACCAATATCCAGCTGCATTTTGGGAAGGTTAGCAAGCTGTCCTATAACAAAGGGACTGCGCTGAGTGCAAGCGGTGAGGCTTATACGTTCATAAATCCGGGACAGTCCCTGCCGCGGATCATCAGCTCCCAGAGTCTTGGCGCGGCCAGTATTGAGGCAATAAAAAGCTATTTTACTGACGAGCAGGTCATCCGCAGCATTGCGAACCTGACAGGAATGGACTTTGAAGTGCTGACAAACGGCAAGTATAAGCTGATGCTGGAACCGATTGCTTATGTTGTGTTTCAGGGGGTGAACGTGGCAATGACTGCCACGGAAGCTGCCCTGTATGATCAGACGATAAACGGCGCTATGCGGGCAATGCTTCCTACGGTTGCATTTCAAAATCTGCCGCTATCCATGTTTTTGGAGACTGCAGATTTAGGATATCCTGCCTGGAGCGGACCAAAGTCTGGTGTGCGTTCCAACCAGGAAATCATCACGTCCCTTGGTCTGGGAATTGTGCGTTTTAATGAGATAACCACGCCGCCAGCCGTGGATGCTTTTGACTATGAGTACCGGGTGAATACGGAAGTTATCACCGCTGTGACTGTAAGGGGAGGCCAGTCGGATCCGGACCACCCGGTCTCAGTAACCTTTCGGGTGGCCGGAAAGACGATGCGCGTGGATCACGTATATTATCCGGAGGGGGACAGTCAGATTGCCTGGATTCGCTGGACCACACCTTCCACACCGCAGACCATGACCATACATGTCACGGTTTCCGGCGGGGGAAGGACCGACAAAAATACGATTACAGCTAATATCGTAGACTTGAGTAAGAATCCTCCTCCAGATCCCAATGCGGATGATCGGAATGACGGTTTTACCATCCCGACAGTTCCAGGCAGGGAACAGGTGACGAGAGCCGATTGGGGGGTGTGGAGGCCATGGTGGTATTCCTACTGGGTCTGGCACAGTGGAGATGATGATGACGATGGATATTGGTGCGATCACGGCTGGTGGGAATTTGATTATGACCGTTACCATGCCAGACTAACTGCTGAGATGGAAATCCATCCGGATGAGAAATCCCCGACCGCTTCCGGAAATACACTGAAGTCCGGATATGGCATCCAGGAAATCGTGACAGCAGGGGTGAGCACCAATCAAAGCCATGCGGTGACAGAAGCCCAGAACGCCATCACCTACTTTCCAGAATTTGATTATCAGAGCTACTGGCGTGTACTGGAACGGATGGGGCGGGGATATCAGACCCGGTTTGAGTTTGAGGAGAACCCATTCAGCACCTATGAACGAAGGACACATTTTTTGCCAATCTGGTATCCCGATGGCAGCTATACGCCCTATACATGGCTGATTGACTGCTGGACGCCGGCCGGGATGTTGTCCATGAATCTGACAGATTCGGTCCGGGTGCAAGGGAATCTTTGGCAGGATTGGCATATTTCGCCTCAGAAACCGAGGTAGGGTAACGGTTGTTTTAGAACAGAAAAAAGGTAAATAAAGTGAGGGCCGCAGGATTTCTGTGGCTTTCGCCATATGAAAGGAGAGCCATATGAAAAAGTTTAAATGGATGATTGCACTGATTGTTGTATTACTTCTGACCGCCATGTTTAGCATGACTGCCTTTGCAACCAACACTGGAAATGTAGCAGGCGCAGTGGAAGGCACCTGGAAAGCGGCCTCGTCCCAGATCAAGACGGTGGTTAACAATGTAGTGTTCCCGGCAATCGATCTGGTATTGGCGGTGCTGTTTTTCGTCAAGGTGGCCACTGCCTATATGGATTACCGGAAGCATGGTCAGATTGAGTGGGCACCGGCTGCCATTTTGTTTGCAGGGTTGGTTTTCAGTCTGTTCGCGCCAATGTATGTGTGGCAGATTGTTGGAATCTAAGAAGTGAAATAAGATTTTTTTGGAATAAGAATACGGGAGGAAGATGAATGGGATGTTGGGGAATCACGGCATTTGAGTCGGATGAAGGTCTGGATGCGGTAGAGTTTATTAGGGAGAGTATTCCGGAGGATGGTAAACTGGAACTTGAAACACTGGTGGAAACTTTGAAGCGGGATTCATGGAACGCACCCCCTGAGGTAGAAACGGCAGGGTCCCACACCAGTGTGATGGTGCTGGCAGAACTTATGCTAAAGTTTGTGGACGGAGATGTGAAGAGCCTGGACTCTGAGGAGGACTGGAATAGGGAGGAGCATAAATTTTGTTCAGTCACTTCTTTCACCGCATCCAAGGAAACGGTCCATTGGATTCGGAACTATCTATTTGACACGCTCCATCATGTAAAGAAACATGCCGGATCTCAGACTGAAGATGGCGGGAAATGGGGTGGCTGGTTTGAGGAAAAGAACTGGATTGGCTGGCAGGAGCATATGACAGAATTGGTCAGCCGTCTGGATACACTTCTTGAATCTTCAGAAGCAGAAATAGAGCTGATAACATTACAAAGGCCAAAGTATCAGGAGATGGAAAATAACAGAGAGGCGGAACATCCTTTACAGAATCAATTTGGACTGTGAGACATAATACGGAATGTCGATGGTAGAAAATCAGGAGAAAACGATGGCTTCAAACGACAGACAGGATAAGTTACTGATGGAAACGTGCATTAAGCATTTGATCCAATACGCCGCCACGATCAAAATTAGCCGGGGAGCACAAGGAGATGAGAGCATCGGACGGTTGAGGAAAATAATCGGGGAGATGGAGGCATATTGGAATTTAAGCGACAGAAAGGGTCGCGTAGAGCAGTTTGATAAAACGCTGCGGCGTGCAGTTCAGACGGGAAGGACGAACGGGGTATCAGAGGAACAGAAAATTGCAGCTGTGAATGGATTATACCGTTATGCGAGCGAAATGATTTCCGCACAAGGTGCGGAGGCAGCAGACCGGATTAAAGAGGTCCAATCGGTTATCCGGGAACTGGCAGATGGATGGGGCATGGATAAAGAATAGGCGGCGCATCTTTGTTCTATCATTGGGACTATGGTAGGAAATAAGGAACAGCAGCCATCGGAAACCAGGGAAGAGAGCCGCTTTTTTAAAGACATTTCAACCGTTGCTGAGAAAATGGGATTTGAGGTAAAAGGAGTAAAGAATGGATTGCTGCAGCTGTATCTGGAGGGGAGCCGTGTGGCGCAGGTCGATGAGAGCGGAAGTCTATTGTACCACCCCTATCCAGAAGTATTCAAACTGATGGATGCGATCGAAGCATGGAAGGGCAGAGAAGAAAACCTGCAAATGCAGGATGGACTTCAGATGTAACACAGGCAGGGAGGGGGATGCTTATGAAATCATTAAGCGAATACTTGGCGTATTATGACCCAATGAGGGAGTCCAATGAGCGCTATCTGCCGGAGGATCAGGCAACGCTCCGGTACTCCCGGGTATCTGTTATTGCAGATGGAAAAGTAATAGGAGCCTCCCTCTATCCGGATCACGTATTGGATCTGGCATTTTTAGAAACACCGTTTATGCGACAGCTCTGCCGGGATTATCAATACGCAAGGAAGCTGAAAGTCAGGATTGAGTGTTATGAACACGGTGGAGAGGGAGAAAGTCGGGGACTGGTCGGAGGTGAGTTCACGCTATTCTGCATGGGAGCGCTGGATTTGAAGGTGGTGTCTATCAGGCATATCTGCTTGTGGGAAGAATGACGGATGCCCAGCCTGCAAAAGGGAGTCTGAGGAAATAGGATTAAGAGTAAGAAAGAGGTGATGGTTCGATGTTTATCTGGGACTTTGTAGCGGATACGGTCCTTGGCCAGATCGTGGACTGGATCTATGGCCAGATGATTGGGTTTCTGGGAAATTTTTTCTCGCTCATGGGGCAGATGGGGGCAGAGCTGTTCGAGCTGGAATGGATCCAGGCGATCGTCCTGTTTTTCTCACAGCTTGCCTGGGTGCTCTATGTGGTGGGACTTGTAGTGGCGGTATTTGAATGTGCGATTGAATGCCAGAGCGGCAGGGGAAGCGTCCGTGATACGGCGCTGAATGCATTAAAAGGTTTTATGGCGGCCAGCCTTTTCTCCGTTGTGCCGGTAGAACTTTACAAATTCAGTGTGTCCCTCCAGGGAGAGATTACCAGAGGAATCACCGGGCTGGGTGGTGATTTTGGTTCCATGGCAGGGAACATCATTGACAGCCTGAAGAATTCAGGAACCCTGCAGGATGCAATGGTCAGCGGGGTGTTCGGTGGAATCAATACAATCACGAATCCGATCCTGATGATTTTTATCCTGTTTATGATGGGGTATTCCACCATCAAAGTGTTTTTTGCCAACCTGAAACGGGGCGGGATCCTGCTGATTCAGATTGCGGTGGGAAGTCTGTACCTGTTCAGTGTTCCAAGAGGATATATGGATGGCTTTACGAACTGGTGCAAGCAGGTAATCGGTATCTGTCTGACTGCCTTTTTACAGGCCACGATGCTGATTGCCGGCCTGATGGTGCTGAGCAAGAACGCCCTTCTGGGACTGGGGATCATGCTGGCGGCAGGGGAGGTGCCGAGGATTGCCGGACAGTTTGGGCTGGATACCAGTACCAGGGCGAACCTGATGAGCAGTGTGTATGCAGCCCAGAGCGCGGTAAACCTGACCAGGACCATTGTACAGGCAGCGGTGAAATAGGAGGGACGGATTGGAGACCAGGATGATTTATATCTGTTCCCCCTATGCGGGGAATACAGAAGAAAATACAGCATTTGCAAGACAGGCATGCGGTTATGCCATCCGGCAGGGAGCGGTTCCTCTGGCTCCGCACCTGTTATATCCCCAGATACTAAATGATTCCGTGCCGGAAGAACGGGAAATAGGAATCCGTCTTGGGCTGGATATATTGGAGCGGTGTGAGGAACTTTGGATATGCGGTGACCGGATGTCGGCAGGAATGAAGCGGGAAACAGCGTATGCCAAAGCCAGGGGGATTCCGGTGCGCCGGATCCCTGTATGTGAGATCATGGGGAATCAAACGGTTCAGGAGCTGGGGAAAGGCATAAGGGAAGGGCCGGAAACCAGCCAATCGTACCAGAAGAATGTTCAGCTTGGGATGTAACCGCGGGAAGGAGGTGGAGTTCTTGCACTTATATTTTCATACCAACACAGAGATGGCACTGTATTACATTAAGGCGTTATTGCGGGATGGGGATGAGCATCCCATGTCGGAAATCTATGATTATGTGATGGAAAACTGTAAAGGCCATGCCGTGATGGGGGAGCCGATGCGCGCAACGGTCATATCTTCGGCCCTCTGGCGGCTGGCGAATACGGACGGAAGCGGTTACTGCCGTCTGAGAAGAGGCGTGTATCAGATGGGAGACCCAAAGAAAACTATGAGGGAGACGCCGTCCCTTTATGAACGGGCCATTCGGATTGTAAGCAGGGCGGAGCGGGAGCTGGCCGGCAGTTTCTATGTAAATCTGGATCAGGGAATGGACTTGAAAACATCCATCGAGGCCCAGAAAGCAGGCCGTGAGGTCCTTGACAAGCTGGGGCAGATTAAGGCGGAACTGGCGGCCATGCAGCAGGAATTTACAAATGAAAAGGAGTGTGGACAGGACCAGACGTCCGGTATGTCCATGGAACTGTAGGAGGTGGAGGATGTATATTTACCCGGAACATTTGAAGGCAAGGGCTGTCATGTGGCTGTGGCAGCTTCGGGATCTGACCGTGATTGGGGTAGGAGTTTTGTTTTCTGTGCTTGCGGCGGTCCAGACTGGGGTGATTATCCCGGCGCTTATTACGGCTGCCTATGCCTTTTTGACCATCCGTTTTGAGGATACCAGTATCCTGGATTTTATCAGCTATGCCTGCGCTTATTTTTTCAGGCAGCAATTTTTTGAATGGAGGATGACCAGATGAGCAGAAAAGGGAAACGGGAAGGAAAGACAACAGCCAAACAAAGGCTCTCCACCAGGCAGCTGATGAACACCAGGAGGATTACGGAGTACAGCCTGGAGACCTATGACGGCGATGAGCTGGTGTACTTTATGATCCGGCCTACCAATCTGTCAGTTCTTTCAGAATCCAGTGTAGGAGCGAGGGTGTATGCTCTGATGAATGTGCTGAAGGGTGTGGCGGAGATTGAGATGCTATGCTTAAACAGCCGGGAGAATTTTGAGGAGAACAAGGGATTTTTGCGCAGGCGGGCGGAAGAAGAACGCAATCCGGTCATCCGCCAGTTGCTGGAGCGGGATCAGATTTTCTTAGACCGGATTCAGGTACAGATGGCAACGGCCCGTGAATTTTTAATCCTGATCCGTCTTCGGAACCAGAAGGGAAAGGATGTGTTTTCGTATCTGGACCGCATTGAAAAGTCCCTGAAGGAACAAGGATTTGATTCCAGGCGGGCGGATGAGGAAGATATCAAACGGATTCTGGCGGTGTATTATGAGCAGAACGTGACTAGTGAGAAGTTCGAGGATTTTGACGGGGCTCGGTGGATCATTCCTGATGATTAAATGCAGGAGGCTGAAGAAACTTCAATAGGAATTGTAAAGCCAGCCTTGATGGGAACAGTAAATTGGTGGTTACGATTTAATCAAACTGTGGTATACTGTAAAAAAGATGCAATCATTATGAGAAGGAAGGAGTGGATTGCTTGAATTACCCGGAATTATTGAGAAAAAGGGATTTATACCAGTCTGGCAGGGCGTCCATCCCGGAGCTGACGCTGCAGTCCTACGAGCAGGCGTTTGAGATAGAATATACCCATAACTCTACCGCTATTGAGGGAAATACCCTGACCCTCATGGAGACAAAGGTGCTCTTAGAGGATGGGATTACCATAGGCGGGAAGAGGCTGAGGGAGATTTATGAGACTGTCAACCACCAGAAGGCATACCGCTATGTGAAGGAGTGTATCGCAAAGGAACAGCCTTTGGATGAAAAAATCATTAAGGAAATCCATGCACTGTTGATGGAGAATATTTTTGTGGGAGGGATTTACCGGAACGTAGACGTGTACATTTCCGGAGCGCAGCATACCCCGCCATCACCTGGTGAGATGTACCGGCAGGTCAAAGATTTTTATGCCGACCTCACATGGAAGGGGAAAGAAATGAACCCCATTGAGCTGGCGGCATGGACCCACGCTGAGTTTGTGCGTATCCATCCTTTCCCGGATGGCAATGGGAGGACCTCGCGCCTGATTATGAACTATCAGCTTTTAGCAAACGGATTCCCTGCCGTGTCTATCGCAAAAGAGAGCCGGCTGGATTATTTCAATGCCCTGGAAGCCTATGCGGTAGAGGGAAATCTGGCCCCATTTGCAGAAATGGTTGCAGACCTGGTCGACCACCAGATGGACCGTTACCTGGGCATGATAGTACCTTCGCAGAACATGCAGCAAAATCCAAGGATGTAACAACAGAAGAACGAAAACGGCATGACGCCGGATGCAGAGATGTGTCCGGCGCTTTTTTTGCGCCAAAATCAAGGAGGGAGAACGTTGAAACATGCAAAAACCGCCCCGGAGGCGGAAAAGGAGGATGTGCGCATCCAGGAATTTCTGGATATGATTGCGCCCTCCGTCATGAAGTTTGAAACTGACTACTTCATCTGCGGAAACACATACCGATGTGTGTGGGCACTGAGGGAGTACCCGACTTCCACAGAGGAGCAGGCGATCTTAAAACGGCTGGGGGAAAAGGATGGGGTCACCTTAAAGATTTATACCCGCCATGTCAGTGCGGCGGAGGAGCGGAAAATCATCAGCAATGCCGCCAGCAAGAACCGGCTGAATCAGTCCAGCACCAATGACTTACAGCAGACGGTCCAGGCGGAGAGCAATCTCCAGGATGTGGCGATGATTGTGGCAAGGACCCACCGCAACCGGGAGCCGTTCCTGCATACGGCTGTTTACATGGAACTGACTGCAAATGAATACGACCGCCTGAAGCTGTTACAGACGGAGGTGCTGACCGAGCTGATCCGTTCAAAACTGAACGTGGACCGGCTCCTTCTGCGCCAGCAGCAGGGCTTTCAATGTGTGATGCCAAGCGGGAGAAATGTATTCCGGGATCAGTTTGAGCGGGTTCTGCCGGCCAGCAGTGTGGCGAACCTTTATCCCTTTAATTACAGCGGGAAAACGGATCCCCGTGGTTTCTATGTGGGACGGGATAAGTTCGGGAGCAATATCTTGGTGGATTTTAACCAGAGGGCAGACGATAAGACCAACGGTTCCATCCTCATCCTGGGCAACAGCGGACAGGGAAAATCCTATCTGTTAAAGCTGATCCTGTGCAACCTGCGGGAGGCCGGGCTGAATGTCATCTGCCTGGATCCGGAAATGGAATATGAGGATCTGACCAACAATCTTGGGGGCTGCTTCATTGATCTGATGGGCGGCCGTTTTTTGATCAATCCCCTGGAGCCAAAGGTGTGGGACGAAGGGGAAGGTCTGGAAGATCCGGATGCGCCGGAAACCTTCCGAATCCGAAGCCGGCTGAGCCAGCATATCAGCTTTTTAAAAGACTTTTTCCGCTCGTATAAGGACTTCACGGACCGGGAGATTGACGTGATTGAGATTATGGTCCAACGCCTCTATGCCAGGTGCGGTCTTACGGATGAGACGGATTTTCAGATGCTGGGATCCAAAGATTATCCTACCCTTTCTGAACTGTACGGGCTGATTGAGGCGGAATATAAAGGGTTTGACAGCGGGGAGCGGCAGCTGTATACCGCAGAGCTGTTGCAGAACATCCTTTTGGGGCTCCACTCCATGTGCAGGGGACCGGAGGCAAAGTTTTTCAGCGGTCATACCAATATTACGGATTCCAGTTTCGTCACTTTTGGAGTGAAAGGGGTTCTGCAGGCCAGCCGGAACCTACGTGATGCACTGCTGTTTAATACCCTTTCCTTTATGAGCAACCGGCTTCTGACCGTGGGCAATACAGTGGCGGGACTGGATGAATTTTACCTGTTCCTCTCCAACCTGACGGCAGTGGAGTATGTCCGAAATTTCATGAAACGTGTGAGAAAGAAAAACTCCTCTGTGATTCTTGCCAGTCAGAATCTGGAGGATTTTAATATTGAGGGGATTCGAGAATATACCAAGCCGCTGTTTTCTATTCCCACCCACCAGTTTCTGTTCAATGCAGGGGCTGTGGATGAGAAGTTTTATACGGACACCTTGCAGCTGGAAGCGAGTGAATTCAGACTGATCCGCTATCCACAGCGCGGTGTGTGTCTCTATAAATGCGGGAACGAGCGTTACAACCTGATGGTGACGGTACCGGATTATAAGGCGAAGCTGTTTGGAAAGGCAGGCGGTCGATGAACCAGGAGGTGGTTCCATGGATATGAAACAGCAGCGGTTTGGGATTGAGATCGAGCTGACAGGGATTGCCAGGAAGCGTGGGGCAGAGATTGTAGCCGCTTATTTTGGCACCCAGTCCTACTATGCAGGAACTTATTATGACATCTATGCTGCGCTGGATCCCCAGGGCAGGGAATGGAAGTTCATGAGCGATTCCAGCATTAAACCGGAGAGAAAAGAAGGAAAGAACCGTGTGGGAGCCAGTGACAGCTTCCAAACTGAAATGGTGAGTCCCATCTGCCGGTATGAGGATATCGAGACCATACAGGAATTGGTGCGGAAGCTGCGGGAGGCAGGAGCCCTGGCAAATTCCAGCTGCGGGATCCATGTGCATATCGATGCTTCGCCGTTTGACGCAAGGACCCTCCGCAACATCACCAACATCATGGCGGCAAAGGAGGATTTAATCTATAAGGCTTTGCAGGTATCGGTGGCCAGACAGAACCGCTGGTGTAAGCCAGTGGAGGAGCGGTTTCTGGAGGAACTCAACCAGAAGAAACCGGGGACTCTGGAGGAAGTGAGGCAGATCTGGTACAACGGAGCCAGCCGGCAGCGGGAGCATTATAATAACAGCCGTTATCATTGCCTGAACCTGCATAGTGTATTTCAGAAAGGAACCATTGAGTTCAGGCTGTTTAATGGGACAACTCATGCAGGTAAAATCAAGGCATACATCCAACTTTGTCTGGCCATTGGGGCCCAGGCTCTCAACCAGACCAGTGCCAGCCGGAGGAAAACGCAGACAACCAATGAGAAATATACGTTCCGGACCTGGCTGTTGCGGTTGGGATTAAACGGGGATGAGTTTAAGACGGCGCGGCTTCACCTGCTGAAACATTTGGATGGCTGTATTGCCTGGAAGGATCCGGCCCAGGCCGAGGCGCAGAAGGAGCGGCTTCGTATGAAACGGGAGAAGGAGCTGCAGATGCAGGAAGGGCGAGTCCCCGCAGTAGAATCAGAAACCAGAGAACAGGAAGAAACCATGTATGTGGAAGCCGAGGCACAGTCCCCGGCCTTTTCTATGATGACAGGAATGTAAAGGAGAAACAGGGATGGCAAGAAGGACAGGAAAAAAAGCAGCACAAGACCGGCTGTATATTGCGTATGGCAGCAATTTAAATCTTCCGCAGATGGAGCAGCGCTGCCCGTATGCAAAAGTGGTAGGGGCCAGTGAGATTAAAAATTATGAATTGTTATTCCGCGGTGTTGCCACCGTGGAACCAAAGGAAGGGGCGACTGTTCCGGTTCTGTTATGGAAGATTGAACCCCTTGATGAGGCGGCATTGGACCGGTATGAGGGCTGGCCTCATCTGTACCGGAAGGAGATGATAGATGTGGAACTGGAAGGAAAAACTGTTTCTGCCATGGTTTACGTGATGAATGACGTGCGCTCACTTGGGATGCCTTCGGAAGTTTATTACAGGATAATTGAGGAGGGATACCATAGCATTGGATTTGATACGGCTGTGCTGGAACATGCCCTGGCGCGGACGGAGGAGATGATGGAGCAGGAGAACTCCCAGTATCACCAGCAGGGCTTTGATGATATGGACGGTTTTCATTTATAAGTTAAACAAAAAGCTGCTCATACAGCGGCAGCTTTTTGCATTAATGATTCTGTTTTTCAGCAAGTGTAATCGTTTTAAGATAGGCACCCAGAAGTTCCTTGAGTTTAGGAATATACTTCCCATCCAGACCGGAAAGCATGTCTGTGATGTCGCTGATATCTGTGGCCTGTTCTGTTCCAAACAGGATATAGTCAGCGGAGAGCCCCAGCACACGGGAGAGTCTTCCAAGCAAGGCAACGGAAAATCCCCGGTCACCGCGCTCAATATCTGAGAGAAAAGAATTGGATATTTCAGAAAGTTCAGCCAGCCGTTCCCGGCTATAGCCAAGAGCTTCCCGCTGGCGGCGGATACGCAGGCCAATTTCCTTTGCGTTGTGTTCAGTCATGTGTTCACCCCGTTTCATACACGATATCAACAGTTTAACCTACTTTATAGTGTATATACAGCGTTCCAATCGGTTGAATAAAAACCGATATTATGTATAATAGAGAACAGATATAGCGACACATGGTGTAAAGGACAGGCCATATCCCTGCTATCTTAAGGCAAAGAACCAGAGGTGCGGACAGAGAGGAGAGAAGAAATATGGCAGCTCCAGCAGCAATTCTTGCCGTCAAAGCGGCAATCGCTGTAGCAACCGATAAGCGAGGCAGAACGGTGATTGCCTCGGTGGTGGCGGCAGTTCTGCTGCCGTTTATTTTAGTAATTGTAATGTTGTTGAGTATCATGGATGGGGCCAGCTCCCATAATGTATCTGCGGTCGCTCAGGTGTTTTGGGAAGGAGCGATCTCCAGCCAGGTGCCGGAGGAGTACCGGAAATACATCGTGGATATGCAGACCAGCTTCGCCTCCCTGGAGGATTTGATTGCAGATATTGACCATGTAGAGGATCGGGAACTGGATATTGAATGGGTGAAGTCTGTATTTTATGCCATGTATTTTGGCAGCGCGCAGCCGTCACTTCTGGCTCAAAAAGAGTTTGTGGACTGCTTTGTGGAATACGAGGAGCGGGAAGACGGAGATGGTGATTCCTACACAGCGGCCAT
Organism: Enterocloster sp. 210928-DFI.2.20; assembly: GCF_020554465.1. Classification (NCBI taxonomy): domain Bacteria; kingdom Bacillati; phylum Bacillota; class Clostridia; order Lachnospirales; family Lachnospiraceae; genus Enterocloster; species Enterocloster sp. 210928-DFI.2.20. The sequence continues at coordinate 24,170 of NZ_JAJCHK010000018.1, read as the reverse complement.
TCCTATCACGGACCTTGGCACCGTGTATGCCAATATGAGGCAACGTTTAGGTCTAGAAATTGGGGTGGATCAGGAGGCAAATGCTCAGAGAATTTATACGGTAGCTGTCTATGGCCCGGCTGTTCCGGGAGGGATGGCAGCCGGCTCCGCCATGGGGGACGGAAGCTATCAGGCCCTGCTTACGGAGGCAACAAAATACATTGGTTTTCCCTACCGGTGGGGCGGTTCCAATCCACAGACGTCCTTTGATTGCAGCGGCTATATCTGTTGGATTTATACCCAGTCCGGGACCTATCAGCTGCCGCGGACATCTGCTCAGGGAATTTTTGACCAGTGTGCTGTAATCCCCAGAGAGGAAGCGAAGCCAGGGGACCTGGTATTCTTTACAAAAACCTATGCTTCATCCACTCCGGTCAGCCATGTCGGGCTGTACATTGGTGGAAACCAGATGCTGCATTGTGGGGATCCCATCGGTTATGCGAACATTGATTCCAACTATTGGCGCAGCCATTTTTATGCATTTGCACGACTTCCAGCTGCTTAGGTTTGATTGGTTTCAACGAAAATCTTTGGTAATTTTAGGTATCGACTTGTGGCCGACCATAGGATATGTTGGCTGGTGTAAGGAGGTGAGCGACAATGAGAGAGCTTGCAGAGCAGGCAGAAGAGTTAATGGTGAAGCGTGTTCAGGAACTCCGGGATGAGTTTGGAATGAGCCGGTCCAAGACCTATGACCTGGAGGTGAAAGAGTATGTGGCCAGGATGGACCGGATCCTGCACACACTGTCAGAGGAGGACCGGGAATGGCTGGACAATCAGCTGGTTGACAAGTTCTGCATATCTGAGACGGAATGTCGGGAGTTATACATGAACGGCTTTCGGGATGCCATGCGCCTGATCATGGCGGTAGGACTCTAGAAAACGGAATATGAACCGGAACAGGTACGTTATGGGTAACAGCATGGCGGCCTGTTCTGATTGCGAACATGGATAGAGGAGGGATTGGTTGATACAAGCAGTATTTGAACGTAAGCCGGATTTCCGGCTGCGGGATGTAGTGATTGAAACTGTGATACGTCTGCCGAAGGAGGAGTATGAGCAGTTCTTAAGTAGTCCCTGTGATAGCTATGAGTTTATTGAGAAGAACTCAAAGCCGATGCTTATGGATGAAAAGAACGGTGTATTTTACTGCATGCTGGTGACTGGCGAAGGGTATCGGGACGGTGTGTTTGTGGAGGCAGAAGGATATCCCTATGCGAGATATGCCTCCTATGTGCCGGATGCGACAGCACTTTGCTATGATTCCCTTTCAAAGGTAAATGGGATTCTGGCCAAAGCGGTGGAAGAGATTGTAGAGGAAGGAACGAACAAGACTACCACTGGCAACTGGATGACAGACCGCTCCAAGGTAGAAACATTGTTGGGAGAAGGGCAGTCGGAGAATCCTCGTTTGTGGAAGCTGTTGCAGGATATGCTGCGCGAACGGCAGGAGGTATCTCTCGTTGATTGTATGGAAGAGGGATTCGATATTTATTATTATCTGGATTTCTGCCCCAACTATATTCCGGAAGAAGGAGAGGCGGCGGTTCAGGAAGCAGGAGCAGATGTAAAGTCCCCACGATTAAAAGATATCCTGTGTACCCATTGGGAGAACATCCATCTGGTGCATACAGAGGTTGATAACGTGCCGCATACCATTGCAGAACTGGATTCAGGGACGTTGACAGAGGCGGGAAAGAAAGCCTGGGCCGATGTTCTGAATGCAAAAGTAGAGCGGGTGTATCAGGGACTTTATGGATTGCAGATGGAATTGTCCGGAGTAAAGCCCGGCCGTCTGGAGGCATTTTCCGGCATGCTTGGAGGTTATTGCAGCGAACAGGAATACGAAACATGGGTGAATGAACCGGAGAGAGAGCCGGTCAGTCCACAGCTAAATAATTCATGAAAGGGGAGAGCTGGATGAAAAATACCACATTGACACTGACATTTAATACGGAGCGCCTGGATGCTTTGGCCTATCACATGGGCAAAAAGGAAGCGGATTTGAAGGAGGAGCTGAGCGATTACTTACAGAAGATGTATGAAAAATATGTGCCGCAGACCACCCGGGAGTACCTGGATGATAAGATTGCCAGGGAGGGAGCGGCAAAGCCGGCCAAGCCGAGACGGCAGGCAGAAGAGAGCCATGTGAGAAGCCAGACGGGTCAGGAGATGGGACAGGCGGGCAGTGTATGAGGTATCAGGATAAGCATGGAAATGAGATTACCGAGGGAATGTATCTCCGGTTTGAGGATGGCAGTGTAGAGCAGGTCTATGCCTGGCAGACAGGAGATGAGAGCAATCTTGGGATTAATGCCAGCAATGAAGCCTATCTGCAAGCTCACGGTTTGGGGGAGTTTCCCCAGGAATTATACCCGCTTTCCGAGTTTGACCTGTCGGAAGTGGAGATTTGCGAGCCGGAGATGGACCCCTGGCAGCTTGGCATGATGGGATAGAGCGCCTATTCCGGGAACGTGGGCCTGTATTTGGCCGTTTGTGCCGCTTTGACAGGCGGAGTGGGACTGGGATACCCCTGGCAGGAATGACGGCCTTCCCCGGCCTTTGTGACCGAACGTTATACGGGCAGGCAGATGCAGGTCAGGTTGGGTCGAAAGTGGTGCAGGTTAAAGGGGTTATGCTGCTTTCGCAGCACACCCCCGGAAAACACCGGCCGGCAAAGCCGTCCGGGGATTCTGGTTTGAATACTTTATTGGCAGGGAGAGAAGAAAGTGGTGCTGGTAGAGCCAAAAGATGCAAAGAAAACGCCGATTGCGGGCTTTTTTATGAATACCGAAGGAGGGAAGGCATTGGCGGGCAGGGCAAAGAAACAGCGTATAGGCGTTTATATGGAGAAAGAGCTGGTAGAGCGGGCAGATGAGATGGTGAGCTATGTAGGAGCTCGTTCCCGTAATGAGTTTGTGGCAGAAGCGGTTAAATTTTATATTGGATTTTTGAATTCTAAAAAGGCAGAAAACTATCTGCTCCAGTCCTTATCCTCCGTGCTCACCAGTACCGTACATGACAGTGAAAACCGTCTGGCGCGTATGGATTTTAAGCTTGCAGTGGAGATTTCCAAACTGGCTCATGTGATTGCCTATTCCCATGAGGTAGATGAGGATGCCCTGAAAAAGCTACATCTGAAATGCGTGGATGAGGTGAAGAGAGTCAATGGGGCGGTTGAGTTTGAAGATGCATACAAATATCAAAAACGTGAAGTATAGAGTACAAGAGTAGCCAAAACGATTTATGAATCTTGCGTATGGACAACCGCCCTTATTTTATTTATGGTGTGTCAAAAAGGAGTATAACATGGGAAAAGAACAAATTATGGAAGATGCAGTTCGTGACCTGACGGAACTGGCCCTGCAGGAGCACAGGGAGACGACCGGTGAAGCAGAACAGAAAATGTTAAAACGAGACGCGGATCCAGTACAAGTTATTTGAGTACGAGTGAAGATGGAATGACCGTGTGGGAAAGTGAGGACAGCAGTAGAGGATATTACTCTGGGAAAGCTCATATGAGAAATGAAAAAGGATTGGAGCTGGAAAAGTCTCGAAATTTCTCTGCACGGAGTATCTGAATGAATGTTAAATCAGCACCATGATGATATGTACCTTCATTTAGTGTTATAAACTTTAAGACCTGGAAGAGCTGGTTGCTGGAAGAGAATGTGAAAGCATTTATCTCTAATGATTTTTATGTGGATTGTGATTATTATGAAACGGAAGATGAAACCACTATAAAACATGGATTTCAGTTACTGATTTTTTATTGTCCACCCAGAGAGGAAGGATGATGGAGGGAGAACTCCATGCCTAAAATTATTTTTACCAGCCGCTATCTGCGGGATGCCCCGCCGGAGCAGCTTGGGAACTATGTCAAGTACATCGGAACCAGAGAGGGTGTGGAAAAGATTGATGAGAGCAAGGGGCACTTGCCCGCAACCGCGGCGCAGAAGAAGCTGATTGTACAGCTGCTTCGTGATCTGCCGAAGGCAAGGGCGATGCTGGAATATGAAGATTACCGGCTTCATCCAACCAGACGAAACGCCTCTGAATTTATTTCCACGGCCCTGGAATGGAATCTGGATCTGTTGTCGAAACGGGAAAACTATGTGGACTATCTGGCCAACCGTCCCCATGTGGAGCGGATCGGAGAGCATGGACTGTTCACAGATGCAGGGAAGCCGGTGGTGATTGCCAGAGTGCAGGAGGAGGTGAAAGCACATAAGGGGCCGGTGTGGACGCATGTGGTCAGTTTAAAAAGAGAGGACGCGGCGCGGTTGGGCTATGATTCCGGAAAGCAATGGATGGAGCTGCTGCGGTCGAAGCGGGCGATGTTCTGTAAGCAGATGAAAATAGACAGCGAGAACCTGAGATGGTACGCTGCATTCCACAATGAGAGCTACCACCCGCACGTCCATGTGATGGTGTATTCTGCAAAAGATCATGACGGATTCCTGACCGAGCCTGCGATTGAAGCGATGCGCTCCGAGCTGGCTCACGATATTTTCCGCCAGGACTTTGCTAATCTCTATGGAGTGCAGAATGCAGCCCGCGAAGGACTCAAGAAAGAAGCAGAACAGACCGTGAAGCGGCTGATTCAGGAAATCCAGTCAGGAACCTGTCAGAATCAGAAAATAGAAAAACAGATACATCGGCTGTCCAAGCGGTTGCAGAGAACAAATGGAAAAAAGGTGTACGGGTATCTGAAAGCAGACTTGAAACAGATGGTGGACCGAATCGTGGATGAGCTGGAACAGGAACCCCATATCAAGGAACTGTATCAGTCATGGGGAACCGCCCGGGAGAAAATCTGGCAGACCTATTCTGATCAGCCAATACCGCTGGCACCACTCTCCCAGCAAAAAGAACTGAAACGGATTAAAAATATGGTGATTACCGAGGCAATGAAGATCGGGAGTCACCATTTTTTGTTGGAAGAATCATCTGCAGAAGAGACTGATATATGGATCGATAGAGCGGTAACCGAGATGGGTAGCATAGCGGGAGATGAACGAAGAGGAGAATCAGAAAGAAGAGATGCGGCAGATGAACCGGAGGACAATGAACTTCCAGGTGACAATGATATAGATTTACATGCAGAGTGGAGTGATACCTATAAAGTAGCCTGTCAATGTCTCTATGGAAGCGATGAGAAGGAGCCGGATTTTAAGGAAGCCTTCCGTCTGTTTTCGGGAGAGGCAGAAGAGGGAAATGCACTTGCCATGTTTGATCTGGGACGTATGTATGCAGATGGCCTGGGAAGGGAAGCAGATCCCGCGAAAGCGCATGAATGGTATGGGAAAGCGCTGACTGCATTTGTTGCAGCGGAGCAATGTGCAGAGGAAAGGCAGCGTCCCTATCTACAGTACCGGATTGGAAAAATGTATGCGGCTGGATTGGGATATGAGCTGCCTGTAGTGCCGGATGAAGAAGGCGGGGACGGGAAAGCAGTAAGGGATTATGAAAAAGCGGTTGCGTGGTTTTCCCGTGCAGTGTCGGCCGATCACAAATACGCCCAGTATTCACTTGGAGGTCTCTATTACCGGGGGCAGGGAGTCACACAGAACTACAGTCAAGCATTTAACTTATATCAGAGGTCCGCAGAGCAGGGAAATCCCTATGCCAGTTATGAAATGGCAAAGATGTACCGGGACGGAATTGGAGTTGCCGTTAACGTGGAAAATGCGGAAAGTTGCTTTGAACAGGCATTTTCCGGTTTCTGCAGACTGGAAGCGCAGAGCCATGATGACAAGCTGCAGTACCGCCTGGGGCAGATGCTGCATACAGGAACCGGTACGGTAAAGGATGATAGAGTAGCGGAAGCATACTGGGAACGGGCCGCACAGCTTGGAAATATGAATGCCCAGTATGCATTGGGAAAGCTCTGGCTGGAACATGGAACAGGAGATCAGAAACAGGCGGTTGCCTGGCTTGAGAAAGCGGCAGAAGCAGAACATGCGTCAGCACAGTATGCTCTCGCAAACATTTATCTGGCAGGCGAAGCCGTTGCCAAAGATGTTACCAAAGCCACGGAGCTGTTTACGAGAGCGGCAAAACAAGGCCATGACTACGCAGCCTACCAGTTGGGCAAACAATTCCTTCAGGGGGAAGAGACAGAAAAAGATGTGGAAGCTGCAATAAAGTGGCTGAAGCAATCCGCCGCTGCAAATAACCAGTACGCCCAGTATTCTCTGGGAAAATTATATCTGGACGGAGAAAAAGTGGAAAAGGATATTAGGACAGCAATCACCTACTTGAAAAAATCCGCTGCCCAGAACAATGCGTTTGCAGAATACCGTCTGGGACGGTTTTACCTGCTGGGGGAGGACGTGGAAGCGGATGTAAAAGAGGCCGTCCAGTGGCTGGAGCAGTCTGCTTCACAGGGAAATCAGTATGCTCAATATGCCCTCGGAAAACTGTACCTGTGCGGACATGAAGTGCCGCGGAATAAGGAGAAAGCCCTTCAGTACTTAGAAGCATCGGCAGTCCAAGGAAATATCTATGCGCAGTTTCTGTTAGATCATTTGGATTCGTTCTATGAGCCGTCTGTTTTTCTTGCGACAACGAGGCTCATGCACCGCCTGGCACAGATGTTTGAAGAAGAAAAATGGAAAGCAGGAGGTAATTCCATGCAGGTGGAAGGAAAACTCCGTAGTAGAATCCGGGAGAAAAAGAAAGCAATGGGGCATAAAGCGGATGATGAAACTCCGCGTCAGAATCTATCATGAGGGGGTATCGGATATGTCATATGTTTATTTCACAGAAGAGCAAAAGGAGCGGGCGAATTCCATCGACCTGGTGGACTTTTTACAGCGCCAGGGAGAAAAAATGCTTCCATCCGGGAGGGACAAACGTTTAAGCAGCGACCACAGCATCACGGTCAGAGGGAACATTTGGTATGACCATGCGATAGAAAAAGGAGGGCTGGCCATTGATTTTGTAAAATACTTCTATGGGAAAACGTATCCGGATGCAGTGTCGATGCTGCTTGGCGGAGAACAGGGGATTCCATACAGCCAGAGTCAAAAACAGGAGAAAGAACCATCTGCATCATTTTCACTTCCGCCAAAGAACCGTGATATGCGCCGGACCTTTGCCTACTTGTTAAAGGTGCGGTATCTGGACAAACAGATTGTAACAGATTTTGCAAAGGCAGACCTGCTGTATGAAAGCCTGGAGGATTCTCAGGACGGAACGAGGCAGTACCATAATGCAATCTTTGTCGGGAGAGATAAGGAGGGAGTGGCCAGGCACGCGCACAAAAAAGGAATCTATACCTACGGTTCGAGCTTCCGGGGAAACTTAACGAGCAGTGATCCGAAGTATAGCTTCCAGTGGGTAGGAACCAGCGATACGCTCTATGTGTTTGAGGCCCCTATTGACTTACTCTCCTATGTTTCCCTACACAAAGAAGACTGGAAGCAGCATAGCTATGTTGCACTGTGCTGCGTAGGCTCTAAGCCGATCTTTCAATTATTGCAGGATTTTCCGAACATGAAAAAAATACGGCTGTGTCTGGATCATGATATCTCAGGAATGAAAGCGGCAGAACGGATCAAGAAACAGCTTCTGGAAATGGGATATGGAGATACGGAAACGGATTTGTCCCAGTATAAGGACTGGAATGAAGATTTAAAAGCCCTTCATGGGCAGCTTGCGATTCCAGCTGAAGAACTTCCGGGGAATCAGCAGGAAACGAAACAGGAATTATTGAAAATGGAATGAGTCAGTTCCTAACTTTCATCTATCGTACCCGGTTCCAGAAAGGAGGTATCATGGAAACAATTCAGATGGTGCTGCTCATTTGTGCCGGCGCAGGGATGTTTATCCTGATGGGGGTGATCCCGTTGCTTGCGAACCACTATTCTCTGAATGGGATTAAGTCAAAGACGGTAGGGGACGGCCAATATGGCACGGCCAGATTTGCCAGCGAGGCAGAAATCAAACGGACCTTTGCACAGGTTCCCTATGAGCCGGTGTTGTGGCGGCAGGGAAAACATCTGCCCAAGGTACAGGGGATCGTAGTCGGAGGGCTGTTTTCCAGAACCAGAGTGACGGCTTTGGTTGACTCCGGTGACATCCATCTCCTGATGATCGGCGCGGCTGGTGTTGGTAAGACTGCCAACTTTTTATATCCCTGCATTGAGTATGCCTGTGCCAGCGGGATGAGCTGGCTGTGTACGGACACCAAGGGAGATCTGTTCCGCAACTACGCGGGAATAGCTCAGAAGTATTATGGGTATCAGACTTCCATCCTGGATCTGCGCAATCCGACCTGTTCCGATGGCGATAACATCCTCGGCATGGTGAATAAATACATGGATCTATACTTAGAGAATCCGGAGAATCTGGCTGTGAAAGCCAAGGCAGAGAAATATGCAAAGATCACAGCCAAGACCATCATTAGTTCCGGAGGCGGAGATTCCTCCAGTTATGGACAGAACGCATTTTTCTATGACGCAGCGGAGGGGCTTCTGACAAGTGTGATTTTACTGATCTCCGAATACTGTCCTAAGGAACAGCGTCATATCGTAAGTGTGTTCAAATTAATCCAGGATCTGTTGGCTCCGTCACCGGTAAAAGGGAAGAACCAGTTCCAGCTGCTCATGCAGAAGCTGCCAGCCGACCACAAGGCAAAATGGTTTGCCGGCGCGGCACTTAACACAGCGGAACAGGCCATGGCTTCGGTCCTCTCCACCGCTATGTCCAGATTGAATGCATTTCTGGATTCCGAGATGGAGCAGATTCTGTGTTTCGACAGCACGATGGATACGGAGGCGTTCTGCAATTCCAAATCAGCTATCTTCATTGTGCTTCCGGAGGAAGACAGCACAAAGTATTTCATGGTAAGCCTGTTTTTACAGCAGATCTACCGGGAAATGCTGTCCATTGCAGATGAGCATGGAGGGAAACTTCCGAACCGTGTGGTGGTTTTTGGAGATGAGATAGGTACCATTCCCAAGATTGAGTCCTTGGAGATGCTTTTTTCAGCCGGGCGCTCCAGGCGGATCAGTATGGTACCCATCATACAAAGCTTCGCCCAACTGCAGAAAAACTATGGAAAAGAGGGCAGTGAAATTATCGTGGATAACTGTCAGGGGGTTTTATTTGGTGGGTTTGCACCCAACTCGGAAAGTGCGGAGATTCTGTCAAAGGCATTGGGAAACAAAACGGTGTTGTCCGGTTCCATCAGCCGGGGGAAAAATGATCCCAGCCAGAGCCTGCAGATGATTGGGCGTCCGCTCATGACCCCGGATGAACTTAAGTCGCTGCCAAAGGGACACTTTATCCTGGCGAAGACCGGTTGTCATCCGATGCGGGTAGAACTGCGCTTATTTTTTAAATGGGGGATTGAATTTGAGGAAGAATATGAAGTGGAACAGCATGTAGCGCGGCCGGTGTCTTATGCGGATCGGCTGGAAGTGGAACAGGAGATTATCCGGAGACAATTTGATGAGGATGGTGAGGCAGACTTTAATGAACCGTCAGGAATAGAGGGGACTTCAGGCGGAGGTCTGACGCATGTACCGATGCCAAAACGGTCGGCAGCCCCAGGAACCAGACAATCACTCCGGACAGACTAAGGGGGGAGGTATATGGGATATTATGATTCTGTCTATTCGGAGGAATTACCACACCGTGCGATTTCGGTGTATATGTATTTAAAAGAGCGGGCAGATAAAAAGAGCCAGTGTTATCCGGCCATGAGCACCATCGCAGAAGAACTGAACCTTTCGAGGAGAACGATTCAGCGGGCGGTTGCAGATTTAGAAAAGGCCGGATTCATTAAAACAGAACAGCGTTTTCGGAGAAAGGGAGGGAAGAGCAGCTTACTATACACCATTTTGAAATGATGGGATTACACCAAGGGGAAAATCTGTCTCCTTGGTGTCTTATGGTATATGCCACAATGACGCATGAAGGGAACATCCCATTGCGAGATAGATTATTAAACAGAAAAAAGAATAAGACCATTTAAAAACGCAGCATATTCAGAGGTGACTGGGAAGTAACCATTAAAATAGTGTTTGTGCAAAAACAGGATGAGGGAAAAAATAAATAGCAGGCGCTGATCTTGAGGCAAAACAGTAATTGCTCCGCAAAGTGATATATTCCTAAATGCGAGGTGTGACATATGAAAAGAGAAAGAGCTTTTGTGGAAAGTCACAGAAACCGGATTGTGGAGATAATGGAGGAGAAACCGGAAGTTCGGGTAGATGAACTTCCGCAAATACTGGGGGTGTCCTTGATTACAATTAGGAGAGATCTTCAGTATCTGGAGGAATAGAAGCTCCTTGTTCGTAATTATGGAGGGGTTGTGTCAACTATGGCCCCTAAGAATATGAAGGACGAGGTGCAGCTGTACCGCAAGATTATCGCTAGGTATGCGGCAGCCTTTGTGTCAGAAAATGATACAATATTTATCAACACCAGCAGCAATGCACTCCAGGTGACGGTTATTACCAATAATGGCAAGGCTATAGGGCGGGAATATTGTCCGGGTGTTAATGTGGTACTTACGGGAGGAAAATTGCGCCATACCAAGGATGCCATGGTGGGGGACTTTACTCTGAGAAATTTGCAGCATGTATATGCAAAGAAAGCGTTTGTGGGATGCTCTGGTATCAGCGCAGAGTTAGGAATGACCACAGAGATATTCAATGACACGGATGAGAAGGCATTCGATGACGCCCTGAACGCCATAAGAGAAAAAGGCATTCAGGTATACCAGGTGCACAAATCTGATTTTTAAGACATTGTGCCACTCCGGATTCAAAGACGGCGATTGGAAAAGAGACATATAATTGAAAAAGCGGTATGTCTCCCCTCTATGAGGAGTGGCATAGCGCTTTTTCAATTGGCTGTCGAACGTTTTTGTTATGAAAAAAGATTGATTACATAAGATTCCCGCTTTAAATGAGAGGTGTTTCATTATCTTCCAATGTCTGCTGATGTGGTGGTAAAAAATTAGGATAAAGCACTTTTGGGTGGAGCTGGAAGGCTTTTGGTGTGACGCCAGTTATCTTTTTAAAGGTATGAGAAAAATGGGCGTAATCATAGTAGCACAGAGTGGTTGCGACTTCGCTGGGAGAAAGCCCAGCGCGAAGCAGCAGTTTTGCTTCTGAGACCTTCCGCTTATGGATATATGCCATCACACTGAGCCCGGTTTCTTTTTTGAATCGGGAACTTAAAGTCGCTTCTGAAACAAAGAAAGATTTACTGATGTCATTTACCTTTAAAACGGTATAAAGATTTAACCCAATATGCTGCATGACTGATTTGACCAAAGGAGAGAAATCCTTGTTAACAAAATGATGCATCAGTTCCGTGAAATGGATAATCGCACAATCCCGAACATATAAAACATCCATTAATTTTTCCTTTTCTTCTATCAGGCGTATGTAGAAATTTCTTAAACGATAGGAATCGGAAATATCATATCCGGATTGGATGGCTAAGGAGGATAATTTCTCCAAAATAATGATGGTATAGTTTTTTTTAGAGCGAAGAGGGGACTGGGCATTGTCTGGAATCACACTGTTGCTCAACTCTGCCAGGCTCTCGCGAAGCTGTTGTGTATCGCCGCTTTGAACGAGAGCAAGAATCTGTTCTTCATACCGATAGGTATAGTAGTCTGGCTGGAATGCCCTCCAATCATGTTCTTTTAGTTTTTCCTGTGTTAGTAAAAACTTATTTTTGCGGACCTGTAGATGCAGATCGTCCGAATAAGGACACTCTGAACTGCCACTAAATAAAAAATTCAAATGAATCAGAAAATCCCTAACATCTCCAAGAGAAAAGTAAGGTAAAAGTTCCAAATACTGAGAAAGAAACACCTGCAGGTTTGGGTCTTGCGTATAGCCATAAACCCGGTTTTGAATCACTGTATCCGTAAGGCGAGAGGTGGTAAAAGGTCCAATGATAAGAATGGTATCCGAATGGGAATACGTAATAAAAGCCTCATCCAGTATCCCTGAAAAGAGAAACGTAGAGGAGGAGTCGGAACCATAATATTGAGTAAAATCATAAGGAAGCACCTGAACCCGGTCGGCCACAAACAGATGCTCCAAATGAAAATCCTGATTGAACACATAGATGGGCAGATGCGATATAACATGAATCGACTTTATTAGTTTGAGTAATTTGTTCTTCATAAAAAACTCCCTGATATGGATATCGTTTGTTTGAAATGGATGTATGGTTTGCAAGGGTCTACAAATCGTTTTCAAATGATTACCAAATCTAAGCATATGGTAGGAAGTGGTTCGAGTTTAGCATAGGCCCCTCGCTAAAATCAAGTTAAGGAAAAATAAAAATATGGAAACATACATAAAAAGGCAATGAATTTACAATCATTTTTTTGCGAATATCGTTATAATGCACCTGTAAAGAAAAGAATCTGACATAACAGGTATTGTTATGTCGCATACTAAAAAAGTATGGTATGGATTCACATTGCAAGGGTACATGGGAGGAGGTGAGAAGGAGTTCTACATGCAGTTAACAATGACAACAGACTATGCATTGCGTTGCCTGTTATATCTGGCGGGCAAAGAGGGAGTGTCCAGTTCACCGGAAATAGGAAAAGCGGTGGGGATTAACAATATATTTGTCCAAAAAGTATTACGTGTTTTGCGCGATGCTGGATTCGTTTCCAGTTTAAAGGGTGGGACGGGCGGATACTGGCTGGCGAATAAGCCAGAAGAAATTGTATTGCTTGATATTATCCTGCTGTTTGAAAAGACGATGAAAATCAATCGCTGTTTGGAAGCGGAAGGGTGTTGTGAACGATATGAAACGTGTCCCATGCATGTTTATTATGCAGAAGTACAAGAGACATTGGAAGGTTATTTTGGACAGGCCACTCTACAGGATGTGATAAACCATGGAAAAATAAAAAGGAAGGAGATGATAGATGATGCAAAAGAAAAGGCATGCGATAGAAAGAACTCCATGTAAAATTTTTAGGGGGGGGGGGGTAGAAAAAGGCCCATAATAAACAGTCATTTAAAATAAAGAAAGAGGATATAAAAAGTATGAAGAACAGTCTGGAACAAAAAAGACGAAAATTAAAAAAGACAGGGCGGCAGGCATGTGCATTTGCATTAAGTCTTGCGGTAATGGTGCCCTCTATGGGATTGCCGTCTTACGCTGCTGTGCCATACAGAAGTAATGGTGTCAGCATCGGAGACAAGGGGATGGACACAACCAGCCATTTCACGGCAAATGGAATTGAGGAATCAAATCTTCGATATGCGACAACTGCTTTTGATAAAGTGGATGCAGATGGAACGATTCGTTTAGTACATAATAAGTGGATTGTGACAAACGGAGCGTCAGAATTTGCGACAGATGCCTCCAATCAATTTGCAGGAAAGTATATTCTGAGTTTTTCTAATGATATGTTTTACAAACAAATTGACCGTGTGACGGTTGATGATACCAGTATGGAAAAGGTTGATGACGGAGCCCTTTGGATGATTCCGGCTGTAGGAAACCTTAAAACAGGTCTGATTGGGGTTAACACAAATCACGATATAAAAATTATGTTAAAGAATGGACAGACTTTAGAAAAACTTGGGTTGGCCGATAAAGAAATATCATTTAATAGCTTGTGGATTAAAAGCAATGGAGCGATTGCGGAAGAAAGTGTTAGCAATGGATTTATCCTACAGAATAATCCGAATGTGAAAAATGAAAAGCAGACTGATTTTACCAATGGACGAGTGACTCAAAGAGTGGTGTTTGATGCAAAAACGATGTCCTTGAAATCGATTCATACATTTAAGCCGATTGAGAATTACCTTCAGACAGATTACAACTGGGTTGTTTATGTAAAGGAACGCATACCGGTAGAACTGTTACAGTATATTGACAGAGATGAGGTTTATATCTACTGTTCCGATTATCAAGGGGAAGCTCAGAAAAACCGAAAGATATTCAGGGTAACCATTGATGATGCGGGAAATATTGATACCAGCGAGGTTCCGGAATTAAGCATTGTGGGAAATGATACCAGTACACAATTGAGTGCGGCAAGATCGAATACGAATGAAATCTTTTGGGGAACATTGGGGCAGAGCAGAAATTATACTATTTCCTACAAACTGCGGGATGATGTGACGTTAGATCAGTTTGCAAGAGAGATGAATGATTATGTTACTGCTAAAAATGCCCGAGTGCTGTTTGAACATTGGATGGAGGCAGATTATCTGAATGCCAGGGATGGAGGAGCAACTCCGCAGCAATTGCAAGATTCCTATACGAATGCCTATTTGGATACAAACGATACGGACAAGGATGGATTGTTTGATTTTGTTGAGTGGCAGATAGGAACCGATACTCGAAAGGTGGATACGGATGGAGATGGTGTCCCAGATGGCAAAGAATTTATGGAGGATAAGACAAACCCTAGTGATGCCAAGGATTATCTGGTTTCTATTCCGACTACTAATATAACCTCTTTTGACCCGACAAAAGCTGTCACAATCACTGGTACTGTTCCAAAACCATTGCAAAAAGATCCGGCAGATGAAACAAAGTTGATTAATATTACAAGTCAAGATGCCGGTGATGCGATTGTGAAGCTTCAGGGATATGATGATGCATCAAAGAGCTATACGCAGGATGAATACGGCACAGCAAAGATTCCGTTTGACAATCTTGTTAATGGCGAATTCACCATGAGCGTTCCAGCCAATACGGTTCCAGAAGGAACGAAAGTGGTTCTGGTAGCATACAGCCCGAATGGTATGAATCCTGCGATGGGAACGCCGTTTGAGTTTAAACAAGGGGATGCTGAGAAATATGAAGCAACCGGAGGCGTACTGGATAAGGAATACGGAGAAACCGCTACTGCGTCTGAAATCATAGGAAAGGTAACCACAACAGCTCCTGATGATAAAGTGAAAAGCAAGGAAGTAGTGGGAGATATTCCGACAGAAGGCAAGGGCCAGAAGGTAAAAGTAAAGGTAACCTATGCGGATGATAGTTTTGATGAAGTGGATGTGACGGTGAATTACGGCACTGCAACTGAGAAGTATACCGCTGTAGGCCAAGATGTGTCGGTTGGAAAGGGAGAGACACCGGAGGCGTCCGAAGGAATTAAGAACAAGAACGATCTTCCGACCGGAACCACCTATGAATGGAAGCAGCCAGTTGATACAACAAATCCGGGAACGCAGCCGGGTACGATTATCGTTACATATCCGGATCAGACAAAGGACGAGGTAGAGGTAAATGTCCAGATTAAGGATACAAAAACAGATGCCCAAACCTATGATGCGACCGGAGATGTTCTGAATAAGAAGTATGGAGAAACTGCTACTGCGGCTGAAATCATAGGAAAGGTAACCACAACAGCTCCTGATGATAAAGTGAAAAGCAAGGAAGTAGTGGGAGATATTCCGACAGAAGGCAAGGGCCAGAAGGTAAAGGTAAAGGTAACCTATGCGGACGGTAGCATTGACGAAGCAGAAGTAACGGTAAATTATGAAACTGCAACTGAGAAGTATACCGCTGTAGGTCAAGATGTGTCGGTTGGAAAGGGAGACACACCGGAGGCGTCTGAAGGAATTAAGAATAAGAACGATCTTCCGACCGGAACCACCTATGAATGGAAGCAGCCAGTTGATACATCAAATCCGGGAACGCAAACGGGTAGGATTATCGTTACATATCCGGATCAGACAAAGGACGAGGTAGAAGTGACGGTTCAGATCAAAGATAGCAAAAATGATGCTGAAACCTATGATGTGTCCGGAGGCGTTCTGAATAAGGAATATGGTGACAAAGCCACAAAAGATGAAATTATAGAAAAGGTAACCACAACGGCTCCTGATAATAAAGTGAGATCAAAAGAAGTAGTGGGAACCATTCCGGAAACAGGTAAAGGCCAGAAGGTAAAAGTAAAAGTAACCTATGTGGATGGAAGTGTTGATGAAGCGGAAGTAACGGTGAATTATGGAAGTGCTTCCGATAAATATGAACCGGAAGTAGAAGATGAGACAGTCAAGACAGGAAGCGATATTGATCTCACAGATAATGTGACCAACCTGGATGAACTGCCAACTGGAACAACAGTAAAGGATGTAACAGATACGCCTATTGATACGTCTGTTCCGGGGGATTATACAGGAAAGGTAGAAATCACCTATCCTGATGGAAGCAAGGATATTGTAGAAGTACCAGTGAAAGTCGTTGATAAGACTGATGCGGAACGTTACAGACCGGTGACAGAACGTGAGTTAATTGAGGAAGGGCAGACCTACGACTTAACGGACAATGTAAAAAATATGGGCAGCCTTCCTACAGGAACCACGGTAGAAGATGTAACACCAGAAGGAGAGATTGATCCGGATACTCCTGGAAATTACACAGGAACTATAAAAGTAATTTATCCGGATGGCTCCAGCGAGACCGTAAAAGTTAAGGTGAAAGTTAAGAAAAGAACACCGGATGCGAAAAAATACGATCCCGAAGTTGTACCAGAAATCATCTACGCAGGTGAACTAGCTGATTTGACGGATAATGTGGTAAATCTGGAAGATGAACTGCCAGAAGGTACGATTGTAACTGACATTACAGAGTATGGAGAAGATGGGGTAAACCTGGATAGACCTGGTAAATATAAAGGAAGAATTGAAATTGAGTATCCAGACGGCTCTACAAAAGAACTAACCGTACCTATACGCGTTTTGAAAGATGCAGACACAGACACAGCAACACCGAGTGAACCTGGTAAAGCTACTCCTAGCGAACCGGATAAGGCGACAGATAGTGAGGCAGAAAAGACAGATGCCAGCAAGTATAAACCCAAGCCAAATCCGATTGTTATCGACCAGGGAGAAACATTTGAACCGGAAGAGGGGATTAAAAACAAGGATGAACTTCCAGAAGGTACAGAGTACAGCGATGAGACCCCTGACAAGGTAGATACATCAAAAGATTATACAGCTATCATTGTTGTGACGTATCCGGATGGTTCCAAGGATAAGGTAAAGGTTCCGGTTACGGTACGCCCAGGCGGGTCAGAAAAGACAGATGCCGACAAGTATGATCCAAAGCCAAATCCTATCGTGATAGATAAAGGGGGAACGTTTGAGCCGGAAGATGCGATTAAAAATAAAGATGAACTTCCCAACGGAACAGAATACCGTGATGAAACTCCTGACAATGTTGACAAAACAAAGGATTATACTGCTATTATTGTTGTGAAGTATCCGGATGGTTCCGAGGACAAAGTAAAGGTTCCGGTAACGGTAAAACCGGTAACGTCTGGTTCGGGTGGTTCAGGTAGTTCAGGTAGTTCAGGTGGTTCGAGCGGTGGACATTCGAGTGGAGGCTCTGGTGGAGGCTCTGGTTCCAGGGGTAGCAATGTGAGCAATGACAGAATTTATGCGAACCCTGACATGAGCGTGACGACTGGCTCGCTTCGAGGAACATGGACGCTGGTGGATGCAGAGAACCATAAATGGACCTATACAACGTCCTCCGGTGTCATGGCGAAAGATGGCTGGATGTTCATTGGAAATCCATATGCAAAGGATGAGGAAGGACGATTCAGCTGGTTTAAGTTTGATGCCAATGGAATTATGGAGTTTGGCTGGATCAAGAGCCAGAATGGAAAGTGGTATCATACCCATGCCGTATCAGACGGAAATCTTGGTATTCTTCATAAGGGCTGGTACCATGAGCCAATGGATGGAAAGTGGTATTACCTGGATGAAAAGACCGGAGCTATGCTTGATGGCTGGGTTTCCCTGTCAGGAAAGTACTACTACTTCACGGAAGCGCCTCTGGTTCCAGAACAGACCTATTTCCAGAGAGAGAATGGTTACTGGTATTATGACAATCATAATAGAAGGCCTTACGGCTCTATGTATCAGAACGAGATGACACCAGACAATTACTTTGTTGATCAGAATGGAGTCTGGGATGGGAAAAACCATTAAAAACCATCCGATTCAGATGTAAGATTTTAGCTGGGGGTGCTGCTATCAGTGGCATCCCCTATGCTTTTCATAAGAAATAGGAGATGAGTGAGAAACAAGGTTGGTTCTGTAATTGGTAGAGTAGAGAAGTGCGGGGGGAGAAACGTGTTTCCATGGTTAAAAAGAAGCTGTATTTATATCGCCGTATTATCGGGGGATACGGATACCCTTTGGTATTACAGAGATAAGTTGTGTGATTTCGCGGAGCGCAATCATTACAAGATAGAGGTGGTCCTAACAACCAGCAAAGGAGCCCTTCTTCAAAGCATCAGGCCTTTTAACAGAAAGCCTGACTTTATTATCGTAGCAGCGCCACTGAATCTGTATCAGTATCAGATGTTTATCGAGCAGTTGGAAGGGCGCAGAAGTCGTGCGAAGGTGTTCTTTATGGGGACAGGGGAAGTCCTTAAAGGATACGAGAAAAAGGTAATCTCTGTAGCTAACAAAGCAAAACTGGAATGGTATTTGGAACGAGAGATGGATTGGCTGCAACGAAAGCGATTATGGCGGTGGTGAGAAAGGAGTATGTCACAAAATGAACAAAAGACAATTGGTGGATCGCATGTCATCAGGAAGTGGTCTGACAATGAAACAGAGTGAAAAAGCCTTGAATGGACTGATGGATGTCATACATAGCGAATTATCTTCCGGAGGAAATGTCTCGTTGATTGGATTTGGTGTGTTTTCTGTGGCAGACCGGAAGGCCAGAATGGCGCGGAATCCGAAAACAGGAGAAGAAATGGAAGTAAAGGCCAGAAAAATCCCTGTGTTTAAAGCGGGGTCAACTTTGAAACGGGCAGTGAACAGCAGGTAACAGGATGGAAGCCACACAAGCGGAGCCAGGACTTCGTTTGATTAGAGAACGGGAGGAACCTTTGATGAAGACAGTGATTGTAGGAGCCAATCATGGAGGAATTGCAGCAGCTAATACACTTTTGGACCATTATCCGGATCATCGGGTCGTTATGATTGACCAGAATACCAATATCAGTTACTTGGGGTGTGGGACAGCCCTTTGGGTTGGCCGGCAGATCGACTCCTATCAGGATTTATTTTACACAAAAAAAGAAGATTTTGAAAAAAAGGGAGCTTCCGTCCATATGGAGACAACGGTAAGGAAGATTGACTTTGAAAGAAAGGTTGTTTTCTGTGAAAAGACGGATGGAAGAACATTTGAGGAGTCTTATGATAAGTTGATTCTGGCAACGGGCTCCCTTCCTATTGCTCCGGATTTGCCAGGTCAGAATCTGGAACATATCAGCTTTTTGAAGCTGTTTCAGGACGGTCAGAATGTAGACCACTTAATTGGCCGCATGGATGTGCAACATGTAGCCGTGATAGGAGCGGGGTATATTGGCGTTGAGATTGCAGAAGCGGCAATCCGAAGAGGAAAAAAGGTTAAGCTGTTTGACATTGCAGACACCTCTTTAGCGAGCTACTATGATGAATGGTTCACAAAAGATATGGACCGCCTTTTAGAAGAAAAAGGAATTGAGACGCATTTCAAAGAACAGGTCCTTGCGTTTTTGGGAACAACCTCGGTGGAACGGATTGTAACGGACCATGGAGAATATAAAACGGATTTGGTGATCAGCGCGATTGGTTTCAGACCGAATACCGTGCTAGGAATGGAACATCTGAAGTTATTCAAAAATGGAGCATACTGTGTGGATCGTCATCAACGGACGAGTGATCCGGATGTATATGCAGTAGGGGACTGCGCTGCAATTTATTCCAATGCATTGAAGAGAAAAACCTACATTGCATTGGCAACGAATGCGGTACGTTCCGGGATTGTAGCGGGTCATAATGTGGGGGGAACCGCATTGGAGGAGACTGGGGTTCAGGGCTCCAATGGAATTTCCGTATTTGGTTATCATATGGTTTCTACTGGATTGAGTGTAAAGGCCGCACAAAAAAGCGGGTTGGATGTTACCTATACGGATTTTGAAGATTTGCAAAGACCGGGGTTCATGAAGAAGAATGCGAAGGTAAAAGTTCGGATTGTATATGAAAGGAACTCACGCCGGATTGTCGGGGCCCAGATGGCATCAACCGAGGACATATCAATGGGGATCCACATGTTTTCTCTGGCGATTGAACAGGAAGTGACGATTGATCAGCTAAAGCTTTTAGATCTCTTTTTCCTTCCTCATTTTAATCAGCCTTATAACTACATAACAATGGCGGCGTTATCTGCAAAATAAAGTGCGCAGAGTTAGGAATGATTTAAGAAATCAAGGGGGAGGGAATCTCAGCATCAAATGCAGGGAACTCCCTCCTTTATAAAAATGTTTCTCTGTCTTAGCTGGAATCGCATGATGGGATAGAGAAGTGGGGGCATATAAGGTGGTGTCTGAAAACATGCTGAGCGAGATAATGGATCGTTTGAACCTGTGGCATTATGAGGATGCCGATGACAGGGAAGAGAGAGCGGGACTTTTTGGAAATAGAATGGAAGAGAACGAAGGCAATTTCCTGCTGAATATAGTAACCTATAAGCCGAGGACGATGGATGATGTCCAGGAGATATGCGAACGATTTTTAGATGGAGATGCAGTGATTCTATCCTTGGAGCAGGCAGAAGGAAAAAATGAGGAGAGGATTGTGGATTTTCTATCAGGGGCGATATACAGCCAAAATGGAAATATCTTAAAGATATCCGAACATATTTATGCGATATCCCCAGAGGATGTGGGGATATTTGAAAGGTAAAAACACAATCTGATAGCAAGGGAAAGAGAACTCTTCTTCCAAAAGAACTGAAAGGAGAGAGACGCTGGGAACTGGGCGATTTAGGGAGAAATAAGAATGCAGTTTAAGGCAACAGGTGAAGTGAAGATAAACATAGCCGTATTGGCATATAGCAATAAGCTTTTATGGGATTGCAGAAATTTTTTATATGCTTTTAGGGGTAAAACAAAGTGTAATCTGGGGATTACATTAACGAAAAATGTGGATGTTATCTTTCGCGGAATGAAATTTATGCCAGGCGGATTCGATTTGGTTGTGGTAGCGGATGTTTTTTGTGAACAAAAATATGACGAATTTGTCAATACCATTACAAAAGATCCCAATCATACAAAAGTCTTCTTTTTTGGAGAGGAACACAAGAATGTGAAAAACATGGGGAGTATGATCACCGTATCGAGTAAAGAGCAGTTGGAGAAACAGTTAAGTAAAGAGATTACAGGATTGCTGTTTGGAGCGTCAGATATAACCTATAAGGGATGATAAGAAGACTGTTAAGTCGGGTAAGTGAGAGGAACGAAGGGATGGGAGAAAGAATATTGCGGGATAGATTAGAAACGCTGAAGATGAAAGATTTAGATAAGTTTGACAGAGCGGCTATTGTTCTGCTCTGCATCCATGGAGTGTCGGCGCATGGCGTGTATGGAGATATTTATAATCATAATTTCAAGGAGAATATTCCGTTCAACGGGATTGGAGATATGGTATTAAAAATAGATCAAATATGCAATTGGCTGAATACCCCGAGAGCGACAACAGAACTCCGTTTTTTTAGCAGGGAAATGGAGAAACAGTATAGGGAATCCTATTCAGACCCTCCTGAGCAAAACATGAAAGCAGATGGTGAGGTTGGTGGAGGAGGGATTGCTTACGAACGGGTAGCAAATGCTAAAGAACTGCTTGTGATTTGGGTGAAATACAGGCAGAATGCCAGTTTGCAGTGAAGTGTGAGAGGGAAACTTACAAAAGGGATTACAGTACATTTTAGAAGTGCACTGGAATTAATGCGCATGATGAGTATGGTAGAGAAGTAGCTAGAAGCCAAGTGTAAAGTGTTTTTTAATAGACAACAAAATAGGAAGAATTGTAATGAAACCAAACAAAAGAGCAAAAAATGCAAGAAAACAGATTTCAGATATCTACCTGGAAGTTGTAAAACTGAGCGATTTCTTAAGCGAGCTACAGCTCCAGGCAGAAAGAGAGTTTGTGAATCAGGAAGATTCTCATGAGTTAGCGGATGAGTATATCATTTTATTTCAAGGTATCACCAAAGCAATCGAACAGTGTCGGCAGGTTGGGGGGAAATTACATGTTCTTGTTGAGGAATAATACTAATATATAAGCAAATTTATGATAAATAGACTAGGAGGAATTTATGATGAACAAAAAAATTGCAGATTTACTTAATAATCAGATTAATCAGGAATTCTATTCTGCATATTTGTATTTAGATATTGCAAATTTTTACACGAAGAAGGGATTGGATGGATTTGCAAACTGGTATCAAATACAGGCGCGCGAGGAACAGGACCATGCTATGCTGGTGTATAAATATCTTCATAATAATGATATGGATGTTGCATTGGGGACGATTGGAAAATCAGAAAAAATATTTGTAACTTTGATAGATCCGTTAAAATTTAGTCTGGAGCACGAAAAATATGTAACAGAATTAATTAATGAAATCTACTTAGAGGCTCAGAAAGTGAATGATTTTCGCACTATGCAATTCTTGAATTGGTTTATTAAAGAACAGGGAGAGGAAGAAAAAAGTTCGTCAGAACAGATTACTAAAATGGAACTGTATGGAAGTGATCCACGTAGTCTGTACATGTTGAACAGTGAGTTAGCTGGACGAGTATATAGGGCTCCTTCACTGGTACTATAAAAATCATATTCGGGAACACAACGAGCTTGTTATAGGACTATTCTGCCGTGAAAGAAACAAGTTGTCCTTGCTAGATATAAGCCAAAATACGGAACATTGTACTATTCATTTTTAAGATAATAGTTTTAATTCTATTGTTTACTGTGGGCTGTGGTCCAAAAAGTTGCCTTTAGATATGGAGGAAGAAATAATTTCATGGGAAAGCCCGTTAGATATAGAAATGATTGATTCAGAGAAAGAGGGAAATTTTTGCATTGCGAGGGTAGTAAGAGGGAGAGCCCAGAATCATCCCAAACAAGTTTTATGAACAACTTGGAGAGTGGGACATCAGGAGTGGCTGATTCAATCATTAGGTCGTTGCTCAATAGTTTTATACAGTTTAGGAGAAGGAAAAATGGGGCGTGCAGAGAGACGGCGAAATGCGAAAAATGAGAGGAAAGAAAAGAAAGCTACATATAATCTGACGAGGGAACAGCTCAATCATATGGTTCATGAAAGAGTTGAGGATGAACTGGATCACATGAGGCAAGAGGCGATGGAGGAAGCGATCAATACTGCTATGCTTCTGTTATTAACTTTGCCTTTGAAAGTTTTAATGGACCATTACTGGAACAAATCCTACACCAAACGGATGCCAGAATTTATTAATTATGTTTTGTCCTATTATGAGCAGTGGCAGAAAGGAGAATTGGATATGGATGAATTAAGAAAGGAACTTTGGGAGTATGGTGGTGTCCGCCTGGAAGAAGTGGAGGACTGATTATGATGAATTAAATGAGCAGATAAAAGAGATTGTAGGGAATATTACTGGGAACAATGTATTAAGGTATATGTGGCAGACTGATGTGAAAGAAAAAAGCGATTAGTGTTGAAAATGAACAGTGCTTCTCTCAGGATAATGAGTTTTTCTGAAGCTATTTGGCTGTTTCAATTGAGTGCATTGGTGATAGCTTGAAGTAAAGGATATTATTAATGTTTAACGATGTTAAAATATAAGGAAAGGGGGGATAAAATATGGTGGATAAAGGTCTTACAGATCAGTTGAAAGGAAAAACTAAGAAGATTGTCGGGGATCTCACCGGAGATACTGTGACTAAAGCTGAGGGCTGGCTTGAGCAGGGCGTGGGAAAAACAAAAAAGGCGATTGCGGATGTTACAGATATCATTGAAGAAGTATCGGAAAAAGCAACAGAGAAACTTGATAAAAAGTGAAAAAAACGAAAGTAAAAGATGAAGAATAGAAACAATTAGGGGAAGAAAGAGTATGAGATAAAAGAGAAAATATCTTTTTATTGCAAAACATTATCGGTGCAATCAATTGGAATAGTTGAATGAGTTTTTGAAGATATTTAGAAAGGACGGCTGGAAAAAAGAATGAGGAAAATATTCTCAGACTGTAGACAACTAGCCTCCTAATAGGAGGCGGTTGTCTTTTTTCTGGCTCTTTGTCAATAGTTGGGGTGGGATTTGTTAAAATCCCGCCCCAATTCTAT
>NZ_JAJCHK010000017.1:0-107182 GCF_020554465.1 Enterocloster sp. 210928-DFI.2.20 | reverse complement strand
AAGAATGTTGGAAGTGTGCTTTTCAGCACACCCCAACATTCAGTATAGAACCCATCTTTTATGCAGAAGAAAAGGAGAACGCCTATGATTAAGAAGAAACTTGCGATACAAATCGCCCAAAGAATTGGAAATGGACGGGAGGAAACAACGAAGTTACTGGATGTTTTATGTGAGGTGCTGGGAGATACTCTGGACGCCGGCGTGTTTGTCCATCTTACGGGGCTGGGGAGACTTACCGTGCGGGAATATCCAGCCCAAAAGGGATTTGATCCTCGAACAAGAGGATTCATCAATATGGCTGCCAAGAAATCCCCAGTATTCAAGGCAAACAAAAGCCTGAAAGGAAAGTCCAATGAAGCGGGGGCTTGACTCAATGGGCTCCGCACGTCCTAGGTGGGGACGCTCTAGGGGACGTAATAAGCATCCGTGGTATGTGACGCTGGGGGGACTGTCCAGTTGTGTAATGCTGGTCGTGTCTCTGTTCATGCTGGGGCATTCACTATTGGGACTGGAGAAATCACAAGTGGTATTTACAACTTTAACTACCCGTGTGGAAGAAGAACGAAAGCGCCCAAAACCAACCACAACTATAGAACTTGTAACAGAGGACACACACGCTTCCTCACCATATGCGGTTCTGAAAGAAGAAAACGGCAATCTGTTTGGCTGGGTGA
This sequence comes from Enterocloster sp. 210928-DFI.2.20, assembly GCF_020554465.1. Lineage (NCBI taxonomy): Bacteria > Bacillati > Bacillota > Clostridia > Lachnospirales > Lachnospiraceae > Enterocloster > Enterocloster sp. 210928-DFI.2.20. The sequence goes on along the minus strand of NZ_JAJCHK010000017.1, from coordinate 106,508 downwards.
AAATTGCCGGAACAAAGTTGGACTATCCGGTGATGTATACGCCTGAAGAGCCGGAATACTATCTGCATCGGGCTTTCGACAAAAGTAGCTCTGTCAGCGGTGTTCCCTTCTTGGATGGAAACTACATTGATGGAGGAAAGCACTATCTTATCTACGGTCATAACATGAAAAACGGTACCATGTTTCATACTCTACTGAACTATGTAAAAGCAGATTTTTGGAAGGAACACCCCACCATTACCTTCGATACTCTACAAGATAATGGCACGTATACCGTTATCGGGGTGTTCTATTCCAGAGTGTATTACCAGGATGAAACGGACGTGTTCCGCTTTTATGCCTATCAAGATCTGAGCGATCCAGTTTTGTTCTCCGAGTACGTGGACAACGTGACGGCGGCCTCTTTGTATGATACGGGGGAAACAGCAAAGTATGGGGACACGCTTCTGACTTTGGTGACATGTAGCTATCACGCGGAAAATGGGCGGTTTGTTGTGGTGGCCCGGAAATGTTGATTGATATATTTGCAAGTGAGGGCTATATCTGGGGAAATTAGAAGGATATCCAGCTATCAAACAGATGCGATTGTAAATTTTCACTTGAAAAATAAGGAGTTTATTAGGGGTATGAAAAAAAACATTGAGATTATTCGATGCATTGCGGAAGAGATTTGCGTTTTTGTTCCAGGAATTTAAAAGCATTTATATCTCATTCAGCGGCAGCAAGGATAGCGATGTTCTTTTGAATTTGCTGCTGTATTACTGGAATAATCATGCTTCAGATCGTGTGATTGGCGTATTCCATCAGGATTTTGAGGCGCAGTATACCGTGACTACGGACTATATTACCCGCACTTTTAAGCGCCTGGAAAACGAATACGGCATAGAGCTTTACTGGGTCTGACTTCCTATGGTAACACGGACAGCGCTGAGTAGTTACGAAATGTATTGGTATCCTTGGGATGATACAAAGCAGGATATATGGGTGCGTCAGATACCAAAGTATTCCTATGTCATTAATCTGACGAAGCCGTTTGCCTACTATCGCTACAGGATGCATCAGAGAGATTTTGCAAAGCATTTTGGCCGATTCTACAAGGAGGAGCATGGGTATGGCAGGACGGTCTGCCTGCTTGGTATGCGAGCGGATGAGCCTCTGCAGCGGTACAGCGGATTTGTTAATAAAAAATATAGGTATCATAATGAGGGCTGGATTTCCAAGCAATTCAAAGATGTATGGTGTGCTTCAACTTTATACGACTGGTCAAACTCCGATGTGTGGTGCGCGAATTATTGATTTGATTATGACTACAATAATTTATATGATCTCTTTTAAATCAAGACCGGTTAGTAGAGTGAATCTATGGTATGTTCAGATGATATGGGGAAAGAACAGAATCTTTGTGAACAACTCAGAGAGATTGACATCAGGAGTGACTGATTTAATCATTAGGAAGCTGATATGGCGCGGTATATATGACCAGCTGGGCTAGCGCGAGAGAGGGCAGGACATTGATGGCCGCTTCCCGGCTCCCAAGAGCGAGGAGATATTGGATTGTGTTCTGCTGGAGGTAGAACTGGCGGTTGAGCTGCTGTCAACTCTGCAAGAGCAGGAACCTACGGAACCGGCAGTTGGAATCGTCCTGGGCTGGGAGCTACCAGTCCAGGCGGTGGTGAGTGGATTGGAAACGCCCCGCTCTTATTTGGAGCTGGTGCAGGAGGAGCATACCCCGTTGTAAGGGATGACTTGATGGGCCGCGCCCCATAAGAACTAAGCAAGGAAAATGTTGGTGGAAGGACATCACGGCCAGGCTGGACGACAGGGATGCATATACCGCTTTGGAAAAAGGAAGCAAGAAGGAATAACCTTTGGAGAAGACATCTTTTCGGGACTAATGGAGGAAAATCATGTTGGCAAAGAAGTTTAAAAGTGTCCTGTGTCAACTGGGCATGGAGCGACTGGAACACCCACTGTTTTACCATGCGCCAGTGGGAATCCGGTTCAGAATAGGTGGGGAAGAGACGATATACTTAGATGGAAAAATCAATTCTGACTATGTTCAGGGTGCGCTGGATCGGGCGGCTGCGATTTACCGGAGCCTTCCGAATCCACCAGATATCCTACGGATCGATGGATATCCCGAAAAAGAAACAGATGAGTCTGTACTGACTATGGTTCGGAAGATGTCCGGGCTTCCTGTCCCCCAGGAGCAGGAAGCATCCGTAGGATTGGATGAAGATGGCGATGCCCATAGGCAGATTCGCTTTTATTGGGACCTTAGGCGTGTTTTGTTCTGTCCAGAACAGCTTATTCGGGAAATTATCCTGGGAGACATCGGCGGTTGGTCCGGCTTTACGTCTAATGTTTATCTGGCAGGCCCTGGTCCCTACCTCTACCATCTGTACGATGACCGGGGGCTGGATGTGCTGGGCAGTTCACAGGAACTGCTGCTGCCTCTCTACCGCCAATTTCATAGCTGGATTTTAGAGTATGATCTGGAGCAGATTGATCGCCTGTTTGCTTCAGAAGACTAACCACCCTGACAGAAATTTATCAGTGATGGCCGACTTTTTTCGCTATAGCTGGATTCTACAGAGAGGCGAGCGGGTATTCAACCTTGGAGTGGACACGAAGAAGGGGTGGAATCTGAAGTTATTCAACGACATCCTACGGGGCAGTTTTGGGAAGATCAGCGGCCATGGAATTACCCTGGGCGGTATTATTGTGAATTCCGGTAATTTCGGCTGGAAAGCCAGTGGTAAAACAACTCCTATCGAAAAAAACACTCCTAGCTATCATGGGGACTCGTTTGTGGAAGCGGCAGCCCCGGCGGCCTTTGTCACCTATATCCATGCCATTCTTCTTCGCGATAAAGGTGCAACTCTTTCCCACTTCAACGCATTTCTGTTTTTGTAGGGCATGGAACCGCCTTTCTCTACGCCTGGAACGTCACGCAGAAAATACAAAGAAAATGATGGACTATCTAGACCATCATCCACAGGTGGAAAAAGTCAATCATCTCAGCCTGCCGGCTCATCCTAATCACGCATTGTACACAAAGTATTTCCCAAATGGAGGAGCCAGTATCTTCACCTTTTAGATTAAGGGTGGCCAGGAGAAATCCTGGAGGTTTATGGACAATCTATAAATTTTCTCCCTGCTTGCAATGTAGCCGATGTAAAGAGCCTCGTAATCCACCCTGCCAGTATCACCCATTCCCAACTCTTCCCGGAAGAATTGTTGGAACAGGGCATTAAGCAGAATACAATCCGCCTGTCCATCGGCACAGAGCATATTGATGATATTATTGCAGACTTAGAGAATAGGTTTGCTTCATTAAAATAAGTGATGTGAATGAAATTGAGGTAAAAGGGAGTCAGGCTTGAGCTGGGAAATTATCGGGAAATATTTGCCGTTGTACCTTTCTGGTTTCACTGAAATGCAGCCGGACAACATAATAGGTAGTATCCCAATCTTTTTTACTAATGCGGGCGTGTTCTTTTTCCCTACGCCGGTCTGGGGGTTCCACTATCATTTCAGAGGATTTTTTCTCGGTGCTTAAAGGGTCATATACTTCTTTATCGGGCACAGCCCACCGGAGATGAGTTGTCAAGGGCATTTTAATCAAGTTTTCAAAAATTCAAAAATGGCAGCCTTTCAATCTACGCTATTTCCAGGATTTTCCCTCGATTTTTCTGCGTCTTTTGCATATAATAAGAGTAGGGAAAATCCTACTTTCCATGTTTCAGAAAGGTGGTGTAAAATCATATTAGCAAATACGTTTGTAGACAATGCAAAAGTCATGGCAAAGGGGCAGGTCACAATTCCCAAAGATATTCGGGAAGTACTCGGCGTGGCAAGCGGTGATCGCATTACGTTTATCGTTGAGGGAAACACCGTCCGCATAGTTAATTCTGCTGTCTACGCTATGCAGGTGCTTCAAAAGGAGATAGCCGGAGAAGCGGAACGCGCTGGCTTAACCTCCGATGATGATGTCATGGAGTTTGTGAAAGAATTGAGAAATGAGGATGAGAACGAATGAGGGGGTTGATTGATACCAATGTCCTGAGCTCTGCCGCTTTAAACGCAAACGGCATTCCCTTTCAGGCGTATGTAAAAGCGGTGTCCTATCCCAATCATGGGCTGATCTGTGAGCAGAACGTGGACGAAATGAAGCGGGTATTTAGTAAGACAAATTCTAAAACTAATATCTTCCCATAATAAAAACTACCTTTTTCTTAAAACTATAGCAGTATCTCTCCTTAGTGAGCTACTGCTATAAATATATCCTATAATTAATAAATTTGTTGTGAATTATTTACAACTTGAGAGTTTTACTATTCGATAAATCTAAAGTAACGGTTGCTGTTTCAAAGTGTATTTCAAATACTATCAGTGATTTCCCACCATATTCTATTGTTTCTCGATAATCAGGTATCTTCTCGCAAAAACAATCTGCCAAATCAAAAATATTTTTTTTACTCTTTATAGCAGTTCCCCTCACTTTTATATGCTCGTTTTCTTTTTTGGGAATTGTTGTAAAGGCAACATTTTGATTTTGTTTCATTTCTTTTACTTTATCGTTATTTTTAAATGTTGCAAAGTATACAATATTATTTTCTGGATTGAAATAATAATTGACAACTCTAACATTTGGAATGCCGTCTGTTCCGATTGTTGCCAATGCAAGGTCAGTCTGTTCTGCCATCATTTTTTGAAATTCTTTTAGTGTATCCATAGAAATCCTCCTTTTATTATTGATACGTAAATAGTATAATATAAAAAGGTATCAGAACATGACACCATTTAGCGAAATAAGGAGGTTTAAACAAATGCGTAAATCAACACGATTGAATGACATGATGATTTTTTTAAATGATAAAAGTTATTTTAACTTGAAAGATATTATGCAAGAGTACGGAATATCTAAAAGTACAGCAATTCGAGATATACAATCTTTAGAAGAAATCGGTATGCCCATATTTTCGGAAACTGGAAGAAATGGACGTTATGGGATTTTGAAAAATAGACTTCTTTCACCAATTATTTTTACTGTTGATGAAATGTATGCTTTGTATTTTGCTATGCTAACTTTAAACGCCTATGAATCGACTCCTTTTCATTTAAGTATTGAAAAGTTAAAGAAAAAGTTTGAAACTTGCTTGTCTGATGAACTTATTAAAACTATTAATAAGATGGAACATACATTAAGCCTTGAGGGGACTAAGCATTATAATAGTAGCCCTTTACTAAAAGATATTTTAGAAATGGCAGTAAAAGATACGGTGTGCTGTATCTCTTATAAAAAAGGCGAATTCGTATCAGAAGTACAAGTGCAGTTTTTTAATATATCTTCATCTTTTGGACAATGGTATGTTACAGGTTTTAATTATGACAGGCAAAGAGTTCAAGTTTTCCGTTGTGATAAAATTATCGATATTTCAGAAAGTGAGTGCTATATACCGAAGCCAAGGCAAGAACTTCTAAATCGTTCGACAAATATATTTAAGTCTGAAAATGCTACAGATTTTGAAGTTCAAATATTAGATAAAGGAGTGGATTTATTTTATAAAGAAAATTATCCCTCAATGGAATTAGTCAAATATGATGGACAATATAAAATAAAAGGATTTTACAACGTAGGGGAAGAAAGATTTATTGCTGATTATTTCCTTTCATATGGAAAATTGATTAAGTCTATTTATCCAGAGCATTTAAAAAAACTTGTATCGAAACGAGCAAAAGAATTGTACCAATATTACGATAATCTATAAAAATAAGGCATATAATTTTATGTGTTTGTATGCTTATGAATTTATTTTACAATCTTCCAGTTGCTATCCTTATATAGCACAAGTTCAAACTGTGATACCTATGTTGTCTTTGTCTGATTATCAATGAATTTCATGGCAACTTTGACTTTCACATTATTCTCATGGCAATAAAATTCCCCTTTATTCCTCTTGATTATCTCAAAACAGCAAAGAAAAAGTCCTGTCAAGAGTCTTACCAACGTAGGTGGTGCTTGCACTCTTGATCGGACTTTTTGTTTGTTGTATCTTCTGTGAGAGGATAAAGGCTATTCATCTTGAACATCAAAATATTTCATATTTACAATAACCTTGCGTTTGGCGAATGGAACATACGGGGGCATGCGCTTGTGTCCCTCTGTGCTTTCCCCGAACATATCAAGGCTGTAAAACTCATCATAGCGGTCTAAAATCTTCTGAAATTTCAAATGCTTGACAAACTCTTTGATTGGGTAAAGGTTGGACGCTGTGATGTCTTTGCCATTGATATAATCTGTGACATATTCCCTTAACTGTTCTAATTCGTATTCCAGCCATTCTTCCTCGCTGTCAAAGAAGTTTCATAATGACCGTGTTTCAATTCAGCACTTAATCGTTCTTCCCCTCTGACAGACTTCTTTCTCTATATGAGAAGCAAATTTCCATGTACCTGACAGCATTTCATTCGGTGCAACTTCTAACACAACCATTATCTTTTCCAGTGTTTCAAAGGTAGGATAATACACACCTCTTTCAATCTTGGAAAGGCTTTGTAGGTTGATACCGATAGCATCGGCAAGTTCTTGCTGCTTCATCCCTTTTAGTTTCCTGAACGTCTGTATATTTGGTCCAAAATGCTTATCATTCATAGAACATCTTCTCCTTTCAATTGCTTTATAAGCTTATGATGATTATTAATATTGAAAATTCAAGAAAAAGTTCTTAAAAAGTAATTCTATTGGCGTTATTATCATAGCAGATAGAGCGATTGAAAACAATGAGGTCAATCACACGACTGAGTAAGCATTTAGAGAAGATATTTTCACTTTGATAGCATAAATGAGCATGGACTGTCAGACTGAAAATCGTGGTTTCCAAAAGGGGCTGGCTGGACGGGGCACATCCTCCAGACGTGTTTCGGACAGACAGTTCCTTTTGGAAAGGGAACGCCGTAGGCGTTGGGCAAGGACGTATATGTAACACTGCCCTGCGTATACAAGTTATAGTACCTAGAAACTGTGATAGATAAAGGAAAAGTTGCAATTTATCCCCGTAAAAAATCAGGAAGTACGAAAGGCGTAATGCAGTATCGTAACACACGAAAATTTATCCGTTAAGATTGATTACATCAGCATTGTATTTGAAACTGCAACCGCTGAAGATGTAATCACACACATTTTAGATTTACCGCCTGACATTTTCAATGTTTATCCAGCAACCGTAAAATTAAAGACATATCAGACACGCCGGGAGATTGGAGATATTTATGTATCGGGCGATGCAAAAAAGATAGAGGACAATCCAAAAGGACTTGGCTGTTATCTTGTGATGACGGACAAAGGGTGTGATGATATTTTTTAAATCCTCGACAGCAGAAATTTAACTTTTGGAGATATGTTCAGACGCTGTGAAAGAAGATACGGGCTCGATAACTTTCATTTTACAAGGCTTGATGTTGCCATAGATGATAAGAACGAAAAACCATTCTTTACCTTAGAGCAGATAAAGAAGAAATGCGAAAAAGAGGAATTTATAGCAAACAGTGAGGGCTATCACTTTGACGAAAGCAAGTTTGATGATTTTGATACCGCAAAGACGGGTTATATCGGTGCTGGAAAGTCGGGATTGTTCTACCGTTTTTATGACAAAGACAAGGAAGTTTGTTTAAAATACAACAAGACGCTTGATGAAGTCGGCAGTTGGAAAAGGACAGAAATGTAACTGCGTGATGATAAGGCTCATGACTTTGCCATGACATCCATGACATTTAAGGATAGACAGGTGGAACTTGGAGAACTGGCTTTCGGTTTGCTGGCTGATAATATACGCTTTGTTGTGCCAAATAAAAATGAAAGAAATAAGAGTAGATGAAAAACGTGTCGGTTTTGGGAACGCTTTTTAGGGGCTGTGGAAGTCTTGAAACTGTATATACCCAAACAACACAATTCCTACAATACCATTAACAACCATAAACGCTCGTTAAAAGCGTCATTCTACATAGCCATACAAGATGATTATGTGAGGAAGAACCCCTTTGATTTCTAGATGGGAGTCAAGACCACCGGCTTAGCTGGTGGTCTTGACTGATACAGAGATTGGAAGAGTAATAGTTATAATTGCCATCCGGTGGCTTCTACACAGAATTTAAGGAAATTCCGGTAAATTCCGTCCTTTTTACTGAGCTGCTCATGGGTGCCCTTTTGCTTGACTTGCCCATTATCAATCACAATAATCTGGTCAGCTTTTTGTACAGTACTCAATCGGTGGGCTATGGAAATTAAAGTCTTATTTTTAGTCAGCTCCTCAATCGCAGATAAAAGAGCCTGTTCATTTTCAGGGTCAACACTGGAGGTCGCTTCATCTAAAATGACAATGGGTGCGTCTTTTAAAATTGCCCGTGCAATGGAGATTCTTTGTTTTTCGCCGCCAGATAATGTAGATCCGCTTTCGCCAATTATAGTTTGATATCCATCCGGCAAAGCCATAATAAAGTCATGACAGCAGGCTCTTTTTGCTGCCTCCATTACTTCTTCAAGTGACGCATCAGGCTTCCCAAACTTAATATTATTTTCGATTGTGTCATGGAATAGATAAACCTTTTGGAAAACCATACTGATACAGTCAAGCACACTGTCAGCGGTATAGTCTTTCACATTTTGGCCGCCAATACACACAGAGCCTTCCTGAACGTCCCAGAAACGAGCGATTAAGTTACATAATGTCGTTTTACCGCTTCCTGACGGACCTACAATCGCACATGTAGTATGTTCTGGTATGTTTAAGGAAATGTGGTCAATAATTCTGCGGGAACCATAGCCAAATGATACATCTTTTAATGAAATCTCATAATTGGAAGGATGGAGTTTATCTGTAGTGGTGTCCATCTGGGGAATATTTGTCACTTCCTCCAAACGGTCTAATTCGGTATTTATTTTCTTGCTCAAGAATGCACTGTTTCCCATAGTTTCCAAATCAGAATAAACGGTGAATGCACAAAACAAAAATGTCATACAGAATGGTAGGGAAATTTTTCCGTCCATGTATAAGATACCAGCAATAGCGATTAAGACGCAGCTCATCAATTTATAGACAAGGCCATATAGCCGGAGAACACCTGCGGTTGCCTTTTCCTGCGAATAATCAGCGTCCCATTTCTTTTGAAATGCGGTGTGTACCTCTTGCTGGCCGCTTTTGCCGTTTGAAAATGAACGGAGAACAGCAATCCCACGTATGTACTCTAAACATTTATTAACCAGATTTTCCTGGGCAGCCTGATAAATTGGCGAATGTTCTGCGGCCCGCTGTCTGACCAGGCGTAATACTGTCAGGCCAATTACTAAGCCTATCATACTTAGTGTCCCTATTATTGGATTAAAAAAGAACATCATGAAAGACATAAGGAATGCCATGGCAACACCACTGGTCATCTGTTCGATAGCCATCATTGAGTAACCTTCCAGATCCGCTATGGTAGTGGTTAAAATTGTTTGGATGGTTCCAAGGTTCTGCTCTGAAAAATAACCCATAGGTGCTTGTTTTAATCGCTCACCAATTTCTAAACGGTAATCACGGAAAATATCATAACCGGTTCCGCTCATGGTACGGTCACTCATCCATTGGAAAAAGAAACGTCCAAGAATACTAATAAGAATGATAATTACAGCTTTTAAAATTATTGAGGAGGTCAGTGTATCAAGGTTCAACATGATTAAAAATACACTGAGCATCATAAAGCTTTGAAAAAAGGATTTTAAAATATTGCACAGTATTCCAACTGTTATTTTTTTTCTGCTGGAGCCGGCGATTTGATAAATACGAGAAATCATTTCAAACATCTAAGATTCTCCTTTCGTTTTGGAAGTTACCGCATCTGAATAATTCTCCCACATTTCCTTATAAAGAGGGCAGTTCTCTAACAGTTCATTTTGCGTTCCGCATCCGGCTATTTTCCCATCAGCTACAACAAGGATTTGATCGGCATTGCGGATTGTATTCAGACGATGTGCAACAACAATTAGGGTTTTCCCGGAAATTAACTTACTGATTGCTTCTTGTATCAGTGCTTCATTTTCCGGGTCTGCATAGGCAGTTGCTTCATCAAGAATAACCACGGAAGCTTTTTTTAGCATGGCACGCGCTATGGTGATACGTTGGCGTTCTCCACCAGATAGGCGGTCTCCGGCATCTCCGGCCATAGTGTCGTAGCCTTTTTCTAATTGCATGATAAAATCATGGCAGTTTGCAGCTTTTGCAACGGTTTCTATTTGTTCGTCCGTTGCGGCTGGATTTCCCATGCGGATATTATCACGGATGGTTTTATCAAAAAGAAAGTTATCCTGTGCAACATAACTGATTTCTCCCATCAGCTGCTCAAAGGGGATGTTGCGAATATCCTGTGAACCAAAAAGCACAGTCCCGGAGGTGGCATCCCAAAACCCCGCCATTAATTTGGCTATGGTAGATTTACCAGATCCGGATGGGCCGACAATCGCTGTCATTGATTTCGGTGACGTCTTAAATGAGATATCGTGCAGCACTTCACTTTTGTTATAACCAAAGCAAACGTGACTAAATTCAAATGTCGGTTCTGTGAGAGTAACCGGGTCCGCAGGCCGCTGCAGTTCAGGAGTTTTTAAGAAGGCAGTAACTTGTTCAAGGTTTCCTTTGATCATACTCACCTGCTCCATGGCTTCCGATACTTTCATCAGCGGCCCTGTAAAGCCAAGGGGGACAATAAGACATATCATCAGAACCGGTAAAGTAATCGAACCATTCATAAAAAGCAAAGCACCGATAGGAAGCGTGCCAAGTAAGGTGGAGGGAAGGACTGCGCGAGCGGCCGCATTCCATAGCCAGCACTCGCTCCACCATTCCATGGTGCAGTCGTGGAAGTAATTGACAGCTTTTGAGTATTGACCATAGGACGAGCTGGACCGGTTAAAAGCTTTAATGACCTGAATACCATTTACATATTCCACAAGAGAACTGTTCATTTCATTCGCAGAACACATATAGTTTTCCATACGGGAGGCATATCCGCGCATCATGGCAGCGAAAAACAAACCTCCCAACGGGACAGTAATTAAAGAGGCCAGCCCCATACGCCAATCCAAAATAAAGATTAATAGAATACTGCATAGCGGTGCTGTAATGTGGGACGGAAGTTCAGGCATAAAATGGGCCATAGAATCCTCTAGCTTTGCTACATTATCTACAATTAAGTTTTTAAAACTGCCGGAAGGGGTTTCCAACATGACGCCCATGGGAACCTTCGCCATTTTATCGGCAATTTTTTCACGTATATTTTGTAAAATAGTAAAGGAAATACGGTGGGACAGAAGGGACGACCTCCATATAAGGAATGTCTTAATGCACTGGCAAAGTGCCGCGATTCCCGCCAATATCACCGTATCTTTAGTAGTAGCTGTTCCGAAATAGAGTGAATCTGCCAACATAGCCAGCATAAGGAATGGAACCATACCAAATAGTTCCCCTAAAACGGCCATAAGAATGGAAAATTTCATTTTCCCCTTGCTACTGCCAACAAACATAAAAAGCTGTCGGATTGCCCCCGGTTCTTTTGATTTCATATAAACATCTTCCTTTCTGCTAATCAGAATTGGTAAATGGGTATTGATTTTTTAGGAAAAGGGTGGTAAAATCTATATTACAGCGTAATATTACAGTGTAATATAGTATAGAATGGAGGGGAGGAAATGTCAAGGGATTTCCAGCAAACTCATGAAAAGCTTTTGGCCTGTGCAAAGAAACACTTCTTAGAATTTGGCTTTGAAAGAGCCAGTATTAGGGAAATCTGTAAAGACGCAAATGTAACCAATGGTGCCTTTTACAATCATTTTGCTGATAAGGAAGCTTTATTTGGTTCTTTAGTGGAATCAGTTGTTCAGACAATCCAAAAGATATATTCAGAATCAATAGATAAGCATTTTGATTTAGTAAAAACAGATGAGCTTAAGAATTTGTGGAGGCTGTCAGAAAGCACGATTATCCAGATAATTGAATATATTTATGAGAATTTTGATGTATTCAGGCTGCTTCTGATGTACTCGTCAGGAACAAAGTATGCAGGCTTTTTAGACGACTTGGTACGCGCAGATGTGCAGGAGACAATAAAACTCATTGCAGAATTAAAAGCACGCGGTGTACCTGTCAATGATTTAGATGAGGACGAGTGGCATATGTTGGTCCATTCTTACTATGCTTCAATTGCGGAAATTGTTATGCACAATTATCCAAAGCCAGCTGCATTGAAGTATGCCCATACGCTATCGGTATTTTTCAGCTCGGGCTGGCAAACTGTTTTGGGGATTTAATCCCCAAAAAATTTCCCTGACGGTTAGCTGCATCTAACTATAAAACATAAAATTAGTCATAACGAAAGGACGATTAAAATGCAAAAATCTAATAAACTAAATGGAAAAGATCTTATCAATGTAGGAATTTATACTGCCATGACTCTTGTAATATTTTTTGTTTTCGGATTACTGACCTCACTGCCTGTAATATATCCATTCCTCCTGTTTATCTGGCCGTTTGTATGTGGCATTCCTATGATGCTGTACTACACAAAAATCCAAAAATTTGGGATGCTGACAATTACAGGTGTCATCTGCGGTCTGTTTTTCTTTCTTATAGGCTATACATGGATTGGGCTGGTGGGGTGGACACTGGGCGGAATTCTTGCTGATATTGTGTTAAAGGCCGGCCAGTATAAAAGCTTTAAAGTTACCTTCCTAAGCTATGCGTGTTTTTGTCTTGGGATGATGGGATGCCCTGCGAATCTTTGGATTGCCGGTCAGTCCTACTGGGAAAATATTCACAGCTCCATGGGGGACCAGTACGCAGAAACATTACAATCTATGATGCCATCATGGATGATGTATGCAGGATTTTTGATTTTGTTTGTCGGCGGGATTTGCGGTGCTTTGCTCGGTCATAAAATGCTGAAGAAGCACTTTGAGAGGGCGGGTATTGTTTGATGCACATGCTTGCTGTTACAGAGACGAAAGGATTCCATTTAGACCCACGGACAAAATTACTGCTGATGGCCGTTGTAGCTACCGCCGAGTTTTTATACGGCCATACTGCTTTTATGCTTGCAGTGGCTTTGATACCTTTTATTCTATTACTTACAAACAGGCAGTATAAGGCAGCAACCATTTTTATAGTTCTGTTTGTAGCTGCTTTGGTGGTTAAGGAAATCCAAAACTCAATTCGTTTTCATATGGTTGTCAATATGGTTGTAGTTTTATTGGTGGGATTGGTTTTAAGGCTTTTTCCTGCTTTTGCAATGGGAAATTACATAATTAAGTCTACTACTGCCAGTGAGTGTATTACATCACTGAGCAGAATGCATATCGGTAGGAATATTACCATTCCTCTTTCTGTATTATTTCGCTTTTTACCTACCATGCAGGAAGAGTCAGCAGCTATTAAAGACGCTATGAGAATGAGGGAAATCCAGTTTGGTACGAAAAAATTTTGGCAGAATCCAATGGCACTGCTTGAATATCGTTTCATACCGCTTATGATTTCGGTTGTAAAGATTGGTGATGAACTGTCTGCAGCAGCATTAACCCGTGGGTTGGATAATCCAGCGGATCGGTCAAGTATAACGAGAGTTGGATTTACCTGTTACGATGCCATTGCGGTAGTAATTTCAGGCGTTATGCTGTTTGTCACCTTATTTATTATTAAATGGTAGAAGGGGAAGTGAAATGATAGAAATAAAAGATGTGTCCTTTACCTATGAAAGCGGAGAATCAGAGAATAGCCTGCGTAATATTAATTTGAAAATCAAAGATGGAGAGACTGTTTTACTGTGTGGTGAATCTGGTTGCGGTAAAACAACTTTGACACGCCTGATTAACGGATTGATTCCACATTATTATAATGGACAGTTAACGGGACAGATTTATTTGGATGGGAAAGAGGTAAAGGATTATCAGCTATATCAGATTGCTCCCATGGTTGGCTCTGTATTTCAAAACCCGAGAACACAGTTCTACAATGTAGATACGACAAGCGAGATTGTGTTTGGATGCGAAAATATGGGGTTGCCGGTGCAGGAAATGCTGGCAAGGCTTGAGAATACAACAAAATGCCTTAAATTAGAAAATCTGCTTGGACGGAGCCTGTTTGCTTTATCTGGTGGAGAAAAGCAGAAGATAGCCTGTGCATCGGCAGATGCTATCTGCCCGAATACTTTTGTTTTGGATGAACCGTCCTCTAATTTGGATATTTCTTCGATAAAAGATTTAACAGAAGTAATTCGCCAATGGCAATCTGAAAATAAAACAGTAATTGTTGCCGAACACCGCCTTTATTACCTGGCTCCATATGCGGACCGAATCATATATATGAAGCGCGGAGAGATATGTAATGAATATACAAGAGAGGAATTTTTGGGACTAGACCCAAAAGAGTTAAAGAAAATGGGATTACGTGCATTAAATCCATTTGACTTGATGCCTGAAAAAACCCCTGAAGCAAATGAAAAAAGCCTGCAGATTGATAATTTTTGGTTTTCATATGAAAAACGGGGATATCCGATTGTAAACATACCGGATTTAACATTGCCGCAGGGAGAAATCATTGGAATCATTGGTGACAATGGAGCTGGTAAATCCTCTTTTGCCAGATGTCTATGCGGATTAGATAAATCTTCAAAGGGCACTTTGAAATTAAATGGCAATGCCCTTAATGCGAAGAAGCGCCGGCATATTTCCTATATGGTAATGCAGGATGTAAATCACCAGCTTTTTACAGAAGATGTTCTTGATGAACTTTTGCTGAGTATGGATGGAGAAAATGAGGAAGAGGACAAGGTTCGGGCACAAGAAATTTTGGCCGGGCTTGATTTGTCGGATAAACTGAAACTGCACCCAATGTCATTATCCGGTGGAGAGAAGCAGCGAGTTGCTATTGGCAGTGCGGTTGCATCTGGAAAAGAAATAATCATATTTGATGAACCCACCAGCGGGTTGGATTATAGACATATGCTTGAGGTTTCAGAAAAATTAATACAGCTAAAAGAAATGAAAAAAACGTTGTTTCTGATAACGCATGATCCTGAACTGATATACAAATGCTGTACACATCTTATGTTTATTGAGCATGGCCGTATATTATGGCATCGGCCTATGGATAACGAGGCTGTAAGACTTTTGCAGGAATTTTTCTCCCACGAAAAGGGTAGTTCAGCAATGGCTATATAAAAACGAATGAGTACTTTGAAGTGAGCTGAGAGAAATGTTATATGTCATAAGGACTAAAGAGAACTTATTTCGGATAAAGAAAATGTAAGAGTAAGCTGTAAGTTAATATAATGATTCAGGCCGCAGTACTTTTTATAATAGATGACAATGTCGATTTATCAAAAAGTCTGCGGCAATTATTTTATAAATTTGTTAAAAAGTTATTTTGGGAGGAAACGTATGACCATAAAAAATCGGTATTTTCCATTTGTGTCCGAAAATGTAGCTGACAGTAATAAGGGGACTATCTTGTTTTGCTTTCATCATGCAGGAGGAACGGCGACAACATATCGGCCGTGGACTTTGAAATCTAATGATTCAGTGATCATTATGTGTGTCGAGCTGCCTGGAAAGGGAACCAGGCGGACTGAAAGAATGGCTGTTGATTTTAATGAGATTCTGCCGGAACTGTCATTGCAAATTGCTGATGTTAGCTGCGGCAGAAAAATTGTCCTGTATGGGCACAGTATGGGGGCAGCAATGGCGTTTTATACGGCACATTATTTGTGGAATCAATTAGACAGAAAATGTGAAAAAATAATTGTTGCCGGGCGTCAGGCTCCGGATCAGGAAAATCCCTATGAATTTAAGACCTATATGAATGATGATGCTTTAATTGAGGAGTTAGTTCGGTATAATGCCACACCAAAGGAAGTGCTAGAAAATAAAGAGCTGCTGAATTTTATTCTTCCGGGTCTGCGTCAGGATTATATATTAAATGAAAGTCTGGTTTATCATGGAGAAGTGTTGGATATACCGATAGTAGCGCATACTGGAAGCCAGGATTACGAGGCAAATGCAGAGATAATGAATTTGTGGAAACATATGACAACCAATATCTTTCAGTTGAATTTGTTCGAGGGTTCCCATTTCTTTGTTACAGATTTAGGCAATAAGTATAGGGATATTGTGATACAGGAAGCAATTAATAAACGGGAGGATTAAGCCTATGAAGGAAAACATTTCGATTATAAAAGGGATGGACACGTTAAGAACAATTGCAGAGGAACGGAAGGTATCGGTTAATGTACTGCTAAAGGGAATCGCAGTGGAAATATATTATCGTTGGTTTGCAAATGAAACAGCAATAGAATATGTGACGCTGAATGATTTGATTAGTGAGGTAATCGACAGGTCTAAGGATAAAGATACCATAGTTATCAATGATTACGTGTGCAGTGTAATGTGCAACAATGATAAGGCTGTTCTGTGCATTGAGTGTGAGCAGTTGGAATGTGATATGATGGAAGGCTTGAGTGCTTTTACTGAGGAAATTATTTTGGAGTGGGCAGATTTAGCTGATAATGCTCCAATGGTCCACCAAATTCCGAGAAATCAGATGGCTGTCAGGAAGAACAGGAATAGGACGAAAAAAACATTTTCAGATGAATGCCTACATCATGGATTTTTTGAAAATGCGGCAAATGCGCCTGGGAAAGCAGCACTTATATATTACAAGAATGGAAATAAAGAAGAAATTAGTTATTCCTGCTTACAGGATATGATTTTAAAGTTAGCTGGATATTTAAAGGAAAATGATGTAAAAAGCGGAACGCTGGTCGGTGTAAGTATACCCAAAGGCATTAATCAGGTTATTGCCGTTTATGGTATTTTGGCGGCAGGAGCAACATATGTGCCTATTGGCGTTCACCAGCCTGTAGAAAGAAAAAAGAAAATTATAGATACTGGAAGAATAAGGTATATCGTAACAAGCAATGAAATGAGGTCAGAAGAAGATTTAGGAGTATCTGTGATCTGCCTTGAAGCGGTTCTTCAGAAAGCGTTACCGGCAAAAGAACCTGGCTTTCCCGAAACGAACCAACCGGCTTATATTATTTTTACATCGGGTACAACTGGTATACCTAAAGGTGTGGTTATCTCCCATAGTGAGGCCCATAATACAATAGCCGATATAAATCAACGATTTAATATAGGTAGGAATCATACTGGGATCGCTATTTCAGACTTGGATTTTGATTTATCTGTTTATGATATTTTTGGATTGTTATCAGCTGGGGGAACCTTGGTGGTGTTGAGTGAGGAAACAAAAAGGGAGCCTGTATTTTGGAGAAAAGCAATTATTGATGCGGGCGTAAATGTTTGGAACTCGGTTCCGGCACTGTTTGATATGTTATTAACCACCTGTGAAACTGATAAACAAATGCTGCCGCTTCAACTGGTTTTATTATCCGGAGATTGGATTAAGATGGATTTATATGACAGGCTGAAAGCAATCAGTGAATGCTGTAAGTTTGTTTCTCTGGGAGGAGCAACGGAAGCGGCCATATGGTCTAATTATTTTGTTGTGGACGGTATTGACAGCAGCTGGAAGTCAATACCATATGGTGAACCACTAAGCAATCAGTATCTGAGAGTTGTTGATGGTAATGGATATGATTGTCCGGATTATGTAAATGGGGAACTGTGGATTGGCGGGGACGGTGTGGCAGAAGGCTACTTAAATGACCCTGAATTAACAGATGCGAAGTTTGTTGCAATAGATGGGGTAAGGTGGTATAAAACCGGCGATTTGGTCCGGTATAATTCTGCAGGGATTGTAGAATTTCTGGGTAGAATCGACAATCAGGTTAAGATTAATGGCTACCGAATCGAATTGGGAGAAGTAGAAAATGTTATTAAGCGTTCTCCGGACGTTTCTAATGTAGTGGTAGGTGTGGTTGATGAGAAAGGAAAAAAGGAATTAGGAGCTGTGATTGTTCCGAAAATAAATGCTGCTGTCAATGTACATATTACTTGTTGTGAGGATAACAACAAATATTCGGATTTCCATATGAAGGAACGTGAAAGAGTTGTCAGGCAGTTGATTCTTGAATTCTGTCATATGCAATCAAGGGTATCAGCAGAGTATAGGCCGATTATAGAATTTTGGGAGGGCTGGCTTGAATGCCATATGGAATATTCAGCAGATATATTTTACGCCAGAGAGGAAATGGAACCATTGCAAGAGGTTATGAATGCAAGGAATCTTTTTGCGGAGATACTCACGGGGGAGCAACGTGTGGAGGAGCTGCTTCGGAGGGAGGAGGTTTCACCAGAGTTCTGGTCTTTAAAGGGGGAAGATACGAAGTACTTTTTAGACAAGATACTGGCAGGCGATATAAGTAACAGGAAAATCGCAGTTTTGGGTGCAAGAACAGGAGAAATTATAAAGCAATACTGGGACGGATTCTGCCAGGCAGAGGAGATAACGTTATTTGATACTTCAGCGGGAATATTGAAGTTGGCACAGGAAAAACTGGGAGGAATGAATGCAAATATCCGCTATTGCAGTACATACAATGAGGGTGTGGAAGAATCGGAACTGAATAAATATGATATTGTTTTGGCGGTAAATCTATTGCATACCTATGAGGAACCTTTAAAGGAAGTGGAGTGGGCAGCGCTTCTGCTGAAGAGGGAAGGGGACTTTTATGCAATCGAGTATGAGGAGTTAGACCCCATGGGTATTCTTATTTCTGGTTTGCTGGAGAATGGATTTGTTAATAGAAAGCGGGGAAGACGAGAGCATACGCCTTTACTATTATTGGATGATTGGAAAAATATTTATGGACAGGCTCCTTTTGGAGAGGTTGCAATAAACAGAAGAGGAAGATTGGGAGCTCTGTTAATCCACGCTAAAAACGTAACACCAGAAGTAATAGAAATGAGATCTCGTATATTAGAATACATGAATGAAAATCTGACGGCCTACATGATTCCGACTAAACGCATGATTGTAAAGCAAGTAGTGTTGAGCAAAAATGGAAAGGTGGATAGACAGCAGACATTAGCGTTATTGGCTGTAAAGCAAACAGCGGAAAAGGAGAGTATCATACTTCAGGGAATTGAAGCTGATATTGCAGAGCTTTGGACAAACATTCTGAGTTGCAAAATATTTGATAGGAGCCAGAGCTTTTTTGAATCGGGCGGAGATAGTCTATCAGCAACTCGGTTTCTGGCGGAAATCAAGAAGAAATACTCTGTGGATATACCATTAAAGGATATCTTTAGCACGCCATCTCTCAAGTCTGTTGCGGATCTGCTTCAGGCCAGGCTTGCGGAGAATGAAGGTATGGTTGAAGGCGAGATATAAAACTCTGGAAGGAGCATTGACTCTATGGATAAAACAAAAGAGTTCATATGGCTGGCAGATAATGAGTTGAGAATAAATTTAAATAAATTAGCCAGTGATGGAATCAATGTATGGTTAGAGGATGAAAAGCTAAAGTTTAAAGGCGAACAGGGCAAGGTTACGGAAGAGGCATTAAAATGGATGCGGCAGAATAAAACAGCAATTATATCCTATCTCTTGGAGAAGGAGGAGGTTCAGGATAAGGGATTTGATTTAACCCCGATACAAAAGGCGTATTTCTTGGGTAGGGATAACCTCTATGAATTGGGAGGTATCAGTGCTAATTACTATTTTGAAATAGATATGGATAAGCTGGATGTTAAGAAATTTGAATCAATATTTAACCAGGTGATTCATGATAATGAGGCACTGAGAGGCATTATCTTGAAGTGTGGGAGGCAGGCTGTTTTAAGTAACGTACCGTGGTTCTCCATTGAAGTGAAAAGAGTAAATGATGAAGCAGAGCAAAAAGCGCTGCGGTTAGAGTGGGAAAGCAAAATATATCCGTTGGAGTCCTGGCCTATGTTTCATGTGGGTCTGACAACAAAGGATAATTGCTGTTACAGGCTGCATGTGGGGTTTGACTGTATTTTGCTGGATGCCTGGAGTGTCACACTTATGCTGAAGCAGATATATAAACTTTATGAAAATGATAAGATTATGGTTCCTGCATACACCTTTAGAGAATATTGCAATGAACATGGGAAGCTTCTGAATGAAAAAATTCAGGAGCAGGCTGAGCGGTATTGGAGCCAGCGGTGTGAAATGCTTCCGAAGGCACCGGCCTTGCCATATGCAAAAAAACTATCGGATATTAATATACCGCATTTTAGAAGATTGAATTATGAGTTGCCGAGATCCGATACAGAAACGATATATATGAAGGCGAAGGAATACAAAGTAACCCCAGCAGCAGTTCTGTGTACTGTTTATATGAAAGTATTGGCAGAATATGCGGAGTCTCCTGAGTTTTCCATAAATCTAACTGTGTTTAATCGTTTATCAGCAAATAGGGAAGTGCAGGAAGTCCTTGGAGACTTTACGAATATCAGTATCGCGGTATATGAAGCGAAGAAAGGACGGTCATTTAAGGAGGAGGTTCTGGAAACACAGAAAGAATTTTGGAATTTGGTTAAATATAGAGGGTATGAGGGCGTAAAGATAATCAGAAAAATGCCAAAGAATAATCCAGTTCAGGCGTCTTTGCCGGTAGTTTTTACGGGAATCCTTCAGGGACTTAAACAGTCCGATTACTATCTCCCCAATTGGGCAAGAGAAATTTATGCCTACAGCCAGACACCTCAAGTTTCTTTGGATTATCAGGCAACGGATTTTAAAGGTAATCTGTCTGTTAATTGGGATTACGTGGTACAGGCATTTGAGAATTTTGTGATACAGGAGATGTTTGACAAAAATATAGCTCTGCTGAGGAAAATCATTCAATTGGATTGGGAACAGGAAATTGAAATATAGGAAGAATCCCATGTGGAATGATGGTGTTTATATATTTAAGGAGTTAGACCGTATCAGTGAATCAGATTTAGAACGGGTATCTATGATTTTGCCGGAATATCGGTTGGAAAAGGTTAAAAAATATAAACGGGATCTTGATCGTAAGAATTGCGTCATCGCTTATCTCTTATTAACGATTGCCCTGAAACGGGAGTTTAATATAGAGGGAAGGATTGCTATGGACTATGGCATTCACGGAAAACCGTATTTAAAAGAATATCAAGACGTTTACTTTAATTTTAGCCACTGTTCCCAGGGTGTGGTCTGTGCTGTTTCTATAAATGATATAGGTGTTGATATAGAAACAATCGATGAAAAGAGAATGTTCTTTTCATCGGATATTTTTTCACCAAAAGAACTGGAATTCATTGTAAATTCGCAGAAAGAAGATTTCTTCCGCTTATGGGTTTTAAAGGAAGCTACTGTAAAATGTACAGGCATAGGTTTGGTCTACGGGAGCAATTATATTGAGTTTTTAACTCCGAAAGACGGGACTTTCTGCAAAGATGAATTTGTGTATCATCTGAAAAAGATAGGAAGTATGTATTTAGCGGTATGTAGCAAATACCCGGTCCGATATCAAATGGTTACACGAAAGGAGTTACTGAATATATGAGACAAAATGGAAGTATTATGGAAATCTTTCATAATTTCTTTAATAATAGCGAAAATGAAATTATATTTTATGATTTGAGTGAGGAACGTTTCAGTGCAGATAATTTACGGAATATGGTTGAAAAAACCATGGCGAAGCTGAGCTCTGTTGAAAGGCGAGAGTATGTTATTTTACAGATTGGTGATAAAAAGGAGTTTCTAATTTCCCTGATTTCCGTATTCTGTTTAGATGCCATTCCGGTTATATTGCCAATGTGTACCAGCCAAAGTGGTTATGAGCAGTTAAAGAAGATTTTGAAGGCGCATCCAGGGACATTGGTGATTGCTGATAATCAGGGCAGCCAGAATTTGGCTCATTTTACAGATGGAAGTATTGATATACAAAATATTGAAGCGGACGCAATGAGCCTTTGCCGCAGGGGCAGAGCATATGGGGAGCAGGACGAGGCAATTATCATGTATTCCTCCGGCAGTACCTCGGAACCAAAGGGAACAATATTGACTGTCGAAAATATTATAGAGTCGGTAAAAGAGAAAAGCATAGAGTATAGCGTAGCACAAAATGATGTGTTTATGACATGGATGTCCTTAGAGCATATAGTGGGGATGGTGGACTTTATGTTCTTACCATTTTTTACAGGCTGTACATGCGTTTACTCGGAAATCAGCTCATTTTTATCTAATCCCAGGGAATGGTTCGATTTGATGGAAAAATACAATGTGACGGTTTCTGTAGCACCTAATTTTGCATATAAGTATATGTCCGATTGTATAACTGATTCAGATAATTGGGATCTATCATCCCTTCGCATTTTAATGAGTATTGGAGAACCGATTTCACGGCAGGTGATTCAGAGATTTTTTTCTAAGGTAAACAGGTTTCATATTGATGAGGAAAAGTTTGTTGCTGCGTATGGGTTGAGTGAGACTTGTTCCGGTGTGGTTGTAAATAAAGGAAATGTGTTAAAAGCTAAAGTGGCACCAGAAGTGAATATAACATCAGGAATTGATTTTGACAGCAGCCATTTTGATTATAAAAAAGCTGATTTAATTTGTCAGGGAGAACCTATTGCAGATACAAAAGTGAGAATCATGGACGACCATCGTGAGGAACTAAAAGAAAATTGTATCGGAAATATAGAGATAAAGGGAAGTGCTGTTTGTAAGGGATATTTTGAGTATGATGGCCGTCAGCCTGTAGAAGATGGGTGGTTAAGTACAGGCGATATAGGATTTTACTCTGGTGGGGCATTATATGTTATAGGGAGAAGAAAGGACGTGATTTTTTCCTACGGAAAAAATATATACCTGAGTGATCTTGAATATGCGGTTGCTAAATATTTTCAGCTTAGAAGCGTGGCCTGCGGTGATAATGTGTCCAGCGAGGGTGAATTTTATATCTATTTATTTGTTGAAATAAATGAGGCTGAAGGTCAGCAAATGAAAAGTAAAATCAGGCATACTATTTTAAGAGAGCTGGGTATAAAGCTAGATGATATTATCTTTATGGACAAACTTAGTAATACAAAAGCAGGAAAAATCAGTAAAGCAGAAATCATGAGGAAATATACAATGAGTAGAGATTCAGAGAGAAGAGATAATATAGAAGGTTTTATAAAGGGTTACTTTGCGGGAGAAGTTACGGAAGACACCAGTATTCTGGACGTTGCAGAAGACTCCCTGAGTATGTTTCGGTTGATTGGTGCAATCCATAAGCAATTTGGAATTAAAATGGGGATTCTTGATTTAACGAGGTGTGAAACCATTCATGATTTATGTGATTACATCAATAAGCTTTCCGGAAGAGAAATACCGGTAGAAAAGATAACATGTGAAAACCAGATGTTTTGCACCTCTATACAGGAGGCATACATACTGGGACGCCAGCAGGAGTTCTATGGAAATACCAACATGTCCCACTTTTATTTGGAAGTGAGGCATAATCTTTCTTCACAAAAAATAGAAGAGGCAATACGTAAACTAATCAGACGCCATTCTATGCTGCGCAGTATTTTTGAAAATAGCAGACGGGTGGTATTGGGTGAAGACATTGCCGATACGTTTTTCTTAAAGACTTTAGAAGAAAAGTCACTTGAAAGCCATAGAAAAGCTGCCAATCAGAAAGTAAATGAACCAGACAAATGGCCACTGTTTGAAATCTGTAATATCAAGGAGGGGGATTCTTATATTGCGGCCATTGATATAGATATGCTTATTGTGGACGGATTTAGTTTAAGCGTGTTGGTCAGAGACTTTAAGAGTTTATGCAGGAGGCTGGAATTAGAACCCATATCGGATGGATTTGGCAAGTATCTGGAAGCATATTCCATCAGAAAATCCGGAAACAGATACTTACAGGATAAACAATATTGGCTGGAAAGAGTGAAGACGCTTCCGGGCTCCCCACAAATACCGATTCTTGCAGCTGTCAATCGTGGCCCTAATGTATTTTTACGCAAGGAGAAGGCATTTACAGAGCAAGCCTGGGAAGAGTTAGAAAATGTTGCAGAAAGAAATGGTGTGACGATAAGCGTATTGCTGTTGACTCTTTATATACATACGCTTAAGAGATGGAGCGAGGAACCGGAATTTACACTCAATGTAACAGTGATGGATCGTCCGACACAGATGAAAGACACAGAGCGTTTTGTTGGAGACTTTACGACCAATACACTTTTCAATTACGAAAATGAATCAGGCAGTCCCCGGAATCTGTACCAGGATTTATCTCATGTAAAGGGTAGGTTATATGAGTATTTGGATCATAACAATTTCGATGGTGTAGAAGTAATAAGGGAGTATGCTAAAGTTCATCAGGGCGAGATGGCTTTAATGCCGGTGGTTTTCACCAGTATGTTGTTTAAGGAAGACAATGCGCTTACATATGAGGACATCAACTACTTTGTTACTCAAACATCACAGGTATATCTGGACTGCCAGATATATCATTATGATACAACTTACGTAATCGCTTGGGATTATCTGGAGAAGGTTTTTCCGGACAATATGATTCACAATATGTTTGATTACTACATGAATCTTGTTGAAGGAATAATCTGCGGCCGTGAAATCAATGAAATCCCCGTAGGAAATGAGAGAGCAGTTACTCGGTACAATGAAACTGATTATTCGGAAGAACTAATGACTATTCCGGAAATGTTAAAACGGTCACTCGATTTCTTTGGTCCCAAAACAGCCATAACGGATGGTGAAACTGTATTAACATATGAACAGTTAAAGAGACGTATGGAAGATATGATTGAGGATTATATAAAACAGGGGATGAAATGTGGAGATACGGTCATGGTACTGGCGGGAAAGGATATTGATTCCGTAGTAGCGATATTAGCTGTTGCTAAAATAGGAGCCACCTTTATACCCGTTCCGGAAGATTATCCGAAGGAACGTATTGAAACTATAAGAGAGTATTCCAGTGCAGAGTGGATTGTGCATGTGCAGAATAATAAGATTGAAAGATGTGTTTCTGCTAAGAGACAGAGGAATCACACAACTTCTAAGTTGGAGGACACAGCCTATATAATTTTCACATCGGGTAGCACAGGCAATCCCAAAGGGGTGGCCATTTCTCACGAAGGTGTTATGAATACGCTGGTTGATATGAAAAAAAGATTTGCCTTGGACGAAAATGAAGGGGTATTGGGATTGTCTGCGCTGAATTTTGATTTATCCATTTTTGATATTTTCGGCAGTATCTATATGGGCGGATTTTTATCTTTGGTAAAGGACCCGAGGAATGCAGAAGAGATAAACCATATGCTGGAGCAATTCCCTATAACGATATGGAATTCGGTTCCAGCAATCATGAAACTGTTTTTGGAAAGTCTTCCAGTGGATTATAGAAATACAGAAATAAATCATATTTTCTTAAGCGGGGACTGGATTGGTACGGAGCTGCCTGAAAAAATAAAAAAGGTGTTTACGAATGCAGAAATTATAAGTTTGGGAGGTGCTACAGAGGCTTCAATCTGGTCAATCTATTTTCCGATCCGTGAGGTTCGGAAAGAATGGAGCAGTATACCTTATGGCTATCCATTAGGAAATCAAAAGATTTATATATTGAATAAAGAAGGCGATGCATGCCCAACAAATGTTGTGGGTGAAATCTGTATTGGCGGAAGGGGAGTAGCTTTAGGATATGTTGGAGACGAGGAAAAAACAAATCGGTCATTTGTAGATATACCTTCAATTGGGAGAGTGTATAAAACAGGGGACTATGGTAAATTTTCTGAAGAAGGATATGTAATAATATTGGGGCGAAAAGATGGTCAGGTTAAAATAAACGGTTTTCGTATTGAATTAGGTGAGATTGAGGCTGTTGCCCGTAAATTCTATACAGTAGATAATGCAATTGCAATTATGGATTCTAAGAAGAAATTGGCTCTGTTTTATACTGGGAAGGAAATAGAAGATAGGGAATTGCAGGTTCACTTTGAAAAATATCTGCCTGCCTACATGATCCCATACCGCTTTGTTTATATGGAACAGTTCCCGTTAAGTAAAAATGGAAAAATAGACAGGGCTGCGTTATTGCAGATACGGGAATTAAAAGAGGAATCCGAGATATCAGCTCCGGCTAATGAGATAGAAATGAAAATATCTGTAATATGGGGGAAGTATTTAGAGAGCGATCAAGTATCGGTTGATGAAAACTTCTTTGCCTTGGGCGGGGATTCTATCATTGCACAAAGGATAGCACAGGAATTAACAAAGCAATTTGCAGTGAAAATTCCCTTTGTAAAAATTGTGGAAACCGGCACTGTAAAAGAATTGGCCCGGTTTATACAAGCTGAAACGGAATCAAAGGAGGAGCCGAAGGCCACTTTATTATCGGAAAACCAGGGGGAGAAAACAGTGGAAGCATCTCAAACGGAACTTCCAATGACGAATATTCAAAAAGCATATTTTAATGGAAGAAATGATTCGTTTGAATTGGCGCACTATAATGCCCATTACTATTTTGAGGTGGAGTTCCCATATGAAATCAGTGATATTGAAAGAAGCATTGCACAGATGCTGGAGCGTCATGAGGTTTTACGCAGTATATTTTTAAAAAATGGAACACAGAAGATTCTGGCAGACGTGCCGGAGTATAAGGTTGATATTACGATAGCCGAGACGGAACAGGAGTTTGCGGAAAAGAATGAACAGATGCGCCGCGAATTGTCTCACAAAAATTATGATTTTTCAAAGTGGCCGTTATTTACGTTTGAAGTTTTAAAACGGGGATGTGACGATTTTAAGATTTTGTGTGCAAGTATCAACCTCATGGTTTGTGATGGTGACAGCTTAAGAATCTTTCTAAAGGAATTTACAGAAGGTTTAAATAATAAAAAACTGCCGCCGATTCATTATTCATATCACGAATATGTAAATTCATTAAATGATTGTACGAATGAAAGGGAGTATCAGGAGGCGAAAGCTTACTGGTTAAATAAAATTCCTTGTTTTCCGGAATTCCCTCACTTACCTATGCTGAAAAACCTGACACAATGTAAAAATTATAGAATCAGCAGAGTCTCCGAAACGATTGATGCTGAAACCTGGGGGACATTTAAAAACACTGTAAGAAAACATGCTGTTTCTCCATCTACAGTACTTTGCACAATTTATGCCAGGGTGCTTGCGAAATGGAGTAATCAGAAGGATTTGCTGCTTAATATGACTGCATTTGAAAGAAAAGAGTTTGATCAGAATGTCAGTGGGATTTTAGGGGACTTTACAAAAATTCTTCCATTGGAAGTACATATTGATGGGGCGGATTTTTGGGATAATGCGATGCAGATTCAGACGAGGATTTTGAATAATCTGGATCACAAAGCATTTGATGGTACAGAGATTATAAGAGAATTGTCAAGGCTGAGGAATGGAATAGGTAAGGCCCTGATGCCGGTGGTATTTACCTGTGTGTTATTTGATTCTGATGAGAACTGGTTTGAACAGATTGGAAAACTGAGATACGCCGTTACGCAGACACCTCAGGTATTTTTGGATAACCAAATTCTTGAAATGAAGCATGAGCTTTATATATCGTGGGATTATGTGGAGGATTTATTCAATCCTGCGATAATAGCTGCAGTATTTGAGGATTTTATAAGTGGAATTAAAAATATAGCAGTAAATGGGGTATTTGAAACACGGTCTCAAATAGAAACGGATAAAGTTTGGGATGGATATAACATGCCGGTGGAACGTGTTGCCCCCAATACATTGCAGGCATTTTTTGAAAAGCAGGTCCGGGAAACACCGGACGGAACAGCCTTATATTACGGAGACAAACAATACACCTATGCTGCGATTGAGGCCAAAGCGAATCAGGTTGCACGTTATTTATGCAGCCATGGAATCTGCGGCGCCAATAACCGGGTCGGCGTGCTGGGAGAAAGAAAACCGGAAACCATTATTTCTATTATAGGAGTATTAAAAACGGGTGCTGCCTATGTTCCTGTGGATGCAAAGTTCCCGAAGGAAAGACGGGATTTCATACTGGAGAATAGTGGTTCAAGGCTATTGCTGAGTGAGGAACTGTATCGTTCGGGGGAATTAGAGCAATATGATGAAAGCCCCATAGGAATACAATCGCTGCCTGATTCTTTGGCATATATCATTTATACGTCAGGCAGTACAGGAAAACCAAAGGGCGTTATGATAAATCATATGGCAGCCTGCAATACAATCAGCGATCTGAACAACAAGATAAAATTAAATAAGACGGACAGATTGATTGGGATATCATCAGTTTGCTTTGATTTATCCGTATATGATATTTTTGGAGCATTTAGTACAGGAGCTGCACTGGTAATGGTCCGTGATGCGAGAGATTGCAGCGAGATTGTTTCCCTTCTTGCGGAAAGAAAGATTACGGTATGGAACTCGGTACCGGTTATCTGCTCAATTGTTGTTCAACATATGTTGGAAAGAGGGATGAAAGATAGCCTTTCATTACGGCAGATTATGCTGAGTGGAGATTGGATTCCACTTGATTTGCCAGATAAGGCGAAAAGCATCTTTAACAAAACTAAGATAATGAGTTTAGGCGGAGCAACAGAAGCTTCTATTTGGTCAATCTATTATGAAATAGGAGAAGTAAAACCAGCATGGAAGAGTATACCTTATGGCATGCCTTTAAAAAATCAGACAATGTATGTTTTGAACTTCGCCGGCGAGTTATGCCCTATGGACGTAGTGGGTGAAATATATATTGGAGGAGTTGGGGTCGCACAGGGATATTGTGGAGATACAGAGAAAACGGAAGCTGCATTTATTCAACATGACCATCTGGGCAGGATTTATAAGACTGGTGATATGGGAGTGCTGCGGAAAGAGGGATATATTGAATTTTTAGGCAGAATAGATAATCAGGTTAAAATTCGTGGCTATAGAATCGAATTAGGAGAAATTGAATCTGCCATTAATAATGTACCAGGAATTGAAAAAAGTGTAATTTCATATGTGGTAAATAGAACGGGAAATAAACAGCTGATAGCATACTATATTCCAACATCGAACGACCTTGCTTCAGAGACTATCAAGGAAAGTATAGGTGCTTTTCTGCCTGAATACATGGTACCGCAGCATTATATTTCCATAAAAGAATTACCGCTGTCTGCCAATGGGAAAATTGACAGAAGTAAGCTTCCTGAGCTGAATTTAGATAAGAAGGAGCGGGCATTATCAAAAGATGTAATCAGTCCGTTGCAGAAAACACTGCTGGGAATTTGGCAAAAGGTATTTGAAAATACTGAAATTACTATTACCGATGATTTTTATGGCCTGGGTGGAGATTCTATTGTTCTGATGAAGCTATTGGACGAAATTGCTTTGGCAGGTCTGGAAAACATTAGCATAGAAGATATTTTGGAATATGAGACAATAGAGGCGTTATCAGCTTATATGGAAGAAAACAAATAAGAGGAGTTATTACATGATAGGAATTATTGGAGGCAGTGGTAATGTTGGCCAATGGGCGACCCAGGCTTTAACGCGTTTTTCCAGTGCATACATCAAAGTGGGGGGAAGGAATAAGGAACAATTTGAAAAATTGGCAAGGTCATTGCCTGATAACGCCGCAGTGGAATTCAGGCAGGTGGATTTCAAAAACATTCATAGTGTAAAGCAATTTGCTGAGGATTGCACAATTATTTTAAATTGCGCCGGCCCTACCTATAATCATGCATCCGAACTGGCGGAAGCGGTATTGAATATGGGAATTGGGTATGTGGACGTTGGATATGGTAAAGCGATGGACCAAATATTTAAAAGATATGGCGATAAAAGGATTCTTTGTAAAGCCGGTGCAATCCCTGGATTATCAGGCGTGTTGCCAAAATATCTGGCCCAGCAAGTTGAAGAGATACACCAGATAGAAGTATATTATTGCGCTTTGGGAAAGTTCACTAAGACAGCTGCGGCAGACTATTTAGATGGGGTATTTGACAACAGAATGGAATTACCATCAAAGAGGAGAGAGGCAAGAAGGAAACTTCTTCCTCTTTCCATAAACGAAGCTTATTTATACCCATATTATGATGAGGAATGTGAGCATGTAGAACGGATTACAAAGTGTAATGTTTCAAAATGGTTCATGGCATTGGAGGGGGAGTGCACGCACAATTTTATGAACACGGCGGCTGACAGTTATAAAATGGATTCTGATAAAGCAGTTGAAGATTTGTGCTTGGCTACTTATGTCGATACATTAGGAAGAACGGAATATGCAGGTTTTGTAATTCAGATATCCGGAGAGACAGCGGGTAAACATATGATTCGCACCATGCAGGTAAAAGCACCAACAGCAGAGTATATGACAGGTACAGTAGCAGCGGCATCTGCCCTTTTGCTGGATAATACAAAGGAGTTGGAAATCGGAGGGGAATTAGGAAAGATAAAAGAAGTGAATGAATTCTTTTCTATATTGGATAGGATTGGACAAAGGTTGCTGATAAGCATTGTAGATAAATCAATAGAGGATTTAACAGCTGTTGAGGAAGGAGAAATATAAATATGCAGAAAATACGAACTGTGGTATGCGGCACTACATTTGGGCTCTTTTATCTTGAGGCTCTGAGACGATTGAATGATAAATTTGAGATTGTCGGTATTTTAGCAAATGGGAGCGAACGTTCCAAAAGATGCGCGGCAAATTTCAATACCACTTTATATACTGATATACGGCAGGTTCCAAAGGATATTGACTTAGCCTGCGTAGTTATAAGAACCAGGGCGTTGGGCGGAAAAGGGACTGAGATAGCGGCACATTTCCTGGAAAATGGAATAAATGTCATTCAGGAGCAGCCAATCCATCCTAAAGATTTGGAAGAGTGCTATCGTATTGCGTTAAAGAATGGGGTATATTTTCAAACCGGAGATGTTTACCCCCACCTTGACGGTGTTGAAACGTTTATACGAAGTGCACATAAATTAAATGAAATTCATGACCGTCCGCTATATATGAACTTATCTTTTGCACCGCAGGTATCTTATCCGTTAATGGATATTTTGATGAATTCCTTACCAGATATCCGCTCATGGGAATTCAGCGGTAATGTTAAGGCTGGACCATTTAGGGTTATAACAGGTACTTTAAATAAGATACCGGTATGCATGGAAATTCATAATGAGGTATTCCCGAAGGACCCGGATAACAACATGCATTTGCTTCATAGTATAACGTATATGTATGAGAGCGGACATTTGTCACTGCAGGACACATTTGGGCCGGCAATTTGGAATCCGCGGCTTGACATTCCTGTGGAGTTATACAATTATGGCGATGTGAAAAGTGAAGTTCCTGAATACATGTATGAAAAAACGGGACATATTTTAGGCGGATATCACAGCCGGAATTTTAAACAGATTATCACAGATATATGGCCGGAGGCTGTAAAGAAGGATCTCCTGCTGGTTTTAAAGGGAATTAGCGATAAACGGCTGCTCAACGCCAAAGGACAGAAAGAGATGATTTGCTCAAGGCAGTGGAATGAGATGACAAAATATCTGGGATATGCGGATATAATGGACAAGAAATTGAGTAAGGCCACCCTTACCGATATATTGGAAAAGAGTGTTCAAGAACAGAGGAGGCATGAATATGAATCATGTTGAGAACATGAAAATAATTTTAGAGTTATTTAAAAATAAGGGAATCACCCTATTTATGGATGGAGAAAAATTAAAGTACAGAGCCTCTCATGGAATAAATCATGATGATATTTTGTTGCTGAAAGAGAATAAAGAAGCTTTGATTCAGTATTTCAAAGAGCACGCTGAGGATATAAGAATCATATCTGCCCCAGAGGATATGTACAAACCATTTGCGCTTACAGATGTACAGGCTGCCTATGCATTGGGAAGAAAAGATACTTTTGAATATGGTGGGGTAGCATGCCATGTTTATATGGAATTAACATATAGTGAGTTACATGTGGATAAGGTACAGGCAGCATGGCAGCGTTTGATTGCCAGACATGAGATGCTGAGAGCCATTGTTAATGAAAATGGAACACAGCAGGTATTACCGGAAGTAAATGAATTTAAAATACAGGAGTATGATCTTTTACATATTTCTGAGGCTGGTAAGGCTCTCGAAAAAATTAGAAATCGTATGGGAAATGCTATATATGAACTTGGAAGCTGGCCCATGTTTGAAATTGCAGTGAGCCATACAGATAAGGAATCCATTCTTCACTTTTCAATGGAATTTTTAATTGCAGATTGGAAAAGTATTTGGATGCTATTATACGAGTTTGAAACACTTTATTTCACACCGGAACAATTGTTGCCTGAAGTGGGAGTGACATTCAGGGACTATTTGATAGCCGAGAGAAAATTGAAAGAAACAGAACAGTATAAGGTTGATAAGGAGTACTGGTTAAATAGAATAGAAAGTTTGCCAAAGGCTCCGGAGCTTCCGATACTTAGAAATCCAATTAAAAACAGGAGTGATTTTTCAAGATATTTTATGGAGATTGATCAGGAAAAATGGAATAGATTAAAAAGATACTCCAATCATTTTGGAATAACGCCAACGGCAGTGGTATTGACAGCTTATGCAGAAGTAATGGAACGGTGGAGTCAGACATCAGAATTTTGTATTAATCTCACCGTTCTCAACAGAGCGCCCATTCACCAGAAGGTAGAGGAAATTGTTGGAGATTTTACATCTGTAAGCCTTTTGGAAACACGTATGGAAAAATCGAAGCCTTTTATTGAAAAGGCCCGAGAGATATCAGGCCAATTGTTTGAAGATTTGGATCATCGTTTGTTTAATGGTGTTGAGGTCATCAGGGAAATATCGAGGAAAAAAGGAAGGGAACATGCCTTAATGCCAATTGTTTTTACCAGCGCTATTGGCCTTTCTGATAAGAAGCTGCAAGGTGAGTTTCACGGAAATGGAATTAGCCAGACACCACAAGTATTCATAGACTGCCAGGTCATGGACGGAGAATATGGATTACAGGCGGATTGGGATGTTAGAAACGGTGTATTTCCTGATGGGTTGATTAAGGATATGTTTGAAACCTTCCGTAGCAGGCTTTTGGAGTTGGCAGAAACTGATGTGAACTGGACAAAGGTTTCTGAACTGGAACTGCCTTCATGGCAGCTGGAGCGGATAGCCGGCATAAACAGTACTGAAAAAGAGATATCTCCTCAAATGCTGTATGACGAGTTCCTGGAACAGGTTAAGAAGCAACCTGCAAAAACAGCAGTGATTGATTCTGCAGATAAATTTACATATTTGGAACTTCATCATATGGCGTTAGGGATTGCGGACCGCCTGAGTGAAATGGGGATTAAACCAGGCAGCAATATTGCAGTTTTGCTCCCCAAAAGTCGATTTCAGGTAGCTGCGGTATTAGGTATTTTATATACTTCTTGCATTTATGTGCCTGTTGACATAGAGCAGCCGGAACAGCGTTGGAACACAATCGTAGCCAATGCTGATATAAAAGCAGTTCTTATTCATTCGGGTCATAGTGCAGTTTTTGAACATGTGCCGGTGTTACCGGTTGACCAGATCGAGGCAATAAGTAATGACAGTATGATATTGCGAGGAACCCCCGATGATTTGGCATATATTATTTTTACTTCAGGAACTACTGGTGTTCCTAAAGGTGTGGCTATCACACATAAAGCTGCTTGGAATACAATTAAAGATATTAACCAGAAATTTTTCGTCAGTAGTCAGGATTCAGTGTTAGGGCTGTCAAAACTTAATTTTGATTTGTCGGTCTATGATATTTTTGGATTATTATCATGCGGAGGAACCTTGGTTTATCCAAAACTCTCAAGATACATGGACCCGTCTCATTGGGTAGAGCTTATACAGGAATATGAAATCACCATCTGGAATTCCGTACCCGCGTTTATGCAGATTTTAACCGGTTATTTTGCCGGTAAGAATGAGAAGCTGCCACTTCGCATCGTGCTGTTATCAGGAGACTGGATTCCGGTAGGCATGCCTGGGGATATACAAAAATGTGCTGGTGATGCCATGGTTATCAGCTTAGGCGGTGCAACGGAAGCCTCTATCTGGTCCATATATCATGAATGTGTTGATAATGAGATACGTGAGGTGAGTATACCTTATGGCAAACCTCTATCGAATCAGGGATTCTCTATTTATGATGCAAAAGGACGCCCATGCCCGGTATACGTGACAGGAGAACTTTGTATTTGGGGAACAGGTCTTGCCGAAGGGTATTATAATGACCATAAGCTGACAGAGGCAAAGTTTGTTACGGGCAGAGAAAATGGCAGAATGTATAAAACAGGGGATAATGGCTGTTATCTGCCTAATGGTGAGATTGAGTTTAAGGGGCGAAATGATAATCAGATAAAGCTGAGAGGACACCGTATTGAATTAGGAGAGATCCAGTCTACTCTGGAACAGCATAAATCTGTTTCACAGGCTATGGTGGTGCTGAATGAGGTAAAAACGGATATTTATGCTTTTGTAAAGACTGTTCAAGGGAATGTGAAGAATTCTGATTTAAAACAATATTTAGAAGCGTATTTACCAAAGTATATGATTCCTGCGGATATTATTTCGGTAGAAGAGTTTCCGCTGACTGCCAATGGGAAAATAGACCGGGATAAAATTAAAAAGTTAATCATTAAACAGGAAAACGCAGAAGGAAAAGAACTGCGGGAAGAAAATCCTGATGAACTACAGAATAAACTGATAGAGCTTTGGAACAGCGTTGTTCCCCAAAGCGCAGCTGGGGTATTTGACAATTTCTATGACTTGGGAGCGGATTCACTAATACTCGCCCAGATGGCTACAAAAGTTAGAGAACAAATTTCTAAGGATATTGCCTTTGACGCTTTACTGAGAGAACTGATTTATAATCCGACCATTCAAAAACTGTCGGAGTTCATTAGGAATAATACAGAAACGGAAGTCGAAGAGAAGAAAATGGAGGACACAAACTCTGAACTTGTATTTGTGAGGGAATATGGCGGAGATCTGGAGAAAGGACTTAGTATAATATTCCATGGTGCTTTAGGTTCATTTAATCGTTTCGACTATCTTGCAGATTCTTTAATTGCAAGTAAGGGAGAAAAAGTGATTGGGATAGGTATTAAAGATACGAATAAGTATTGTTCAATACCGTCAACTAATTTGATTTGGATGTTATCAGATATATATTCCCAAATAATCTGTAGTTATCAGGTAAAGGCCGTAAGTTTGATAGGGTATTGTTTCGGTGGTGTTATAGCATTAGAGACGGCAAACCGCCTTAATGAAAATTCGATAACCGTGAAGTCACTCTCAATATTAGACAGCCTTTTATTGCCTCCTTCATTTAAGGTAGAAGATGAACTGCTAATGGAAATGATGTTTTTGGACAATATCCCAGTTTCTTACGCAGATATTGAGATGCCGAATCCTGCGCTGTACGAGCAGATTATAGTCCAGGAATCAATGAAAAAAGGAGTAATTAATAAGGGCTTTCTGACAAGTATATCTGGAACAACCGAACGGGAGCAGTTAGGTAACTTTTTCAGAGAATTGGCAACGATGCAGAAAGAAGAACGGTTCGGATTATACGCAGTACAGTGTAAAAAGAATACGAATGTAGAGATGCCGATGGAGCTTATTAAGAGTTTATATCAGGTTTGCGTTGCGACATTTGAAGCCATGCATTATGAAATATGCCCGTATTTAGGTACAATAAATTATTTCTTTGCCCCGGAGGGCGAAGTGGGATTTAAGAAAATGGTGTTGGAGACATGGGAGGGATTGGCATTAGGAGCTTTTAACGTTATCGAAACCCCTGGAAACCATTATACTTGTGTGGAACAGAAAGAGAATGCAGAATATTTGGCAGGCTCATTATGTGACTTAAAAGAATGATGGACATTGTACATCGAGATTACTGCTTCTACAAAATAAAACATTTTTGGTAACTTAAAAGGCTGGCAGTTAAAAGAAAAGGATGTGATATGATGTCAAATAAAAATAATACTCGGTCTATGCTGCTTCATGACAGCCCGCAAAGTTTAGTATTAACAATAGAAGGGCATACTGAAAGGCAATGGGGAGACCGGATGTCTGTTCTAAGAAAAAAGGAGAAGATTTCAAACGAAACTTGTAGCCAGAGTTATGCTATGAATCCGGGGATGAATAGCTATTGCGCAATAGGGTAGAGTTTAATATAATCGTGAATTTTGAATAGAGAAATAATAAATTATGACATTAATCGTGCAACATTATGGTTTTCATATGATCAGCCAGTGTATAATCGTAATTTCAGGGCGGTTGTTGGAAAATAAGATTACAAGACATATAGTGAATTTGTGAAATCCACTCTGATGGATTCCGTACAGGAGATGAGTAATACAGGTAAGCATATCCGCTATTTGGACAGAGAAATACTGCCACCATGCTATGAGGATGAGTCCCTGAACACAAATTGTGAAAGCTATGAGAACAGCATATACCTGAAAGAGTTGTCTGCCACCTATGGAAAGACCGGGATGGCAAGGGCAGAGGACTGGCTGATGACGAAAAAAGGTAGGTAAGCGGTCCTTGACGTGATGGGAATAGTGCTGGAGCCGGAAGAACTAGTGAACACAATCTTTTACCTGAGGGAAGGGGAGCTGGGGGACGATGCGTTGTCTGGAATTAGCATAGTCACAATGCTGTGTGATTTTTTAAGAGGATGCTGGGTATCTATAAATTAAATTGACATCTTGACATTATTCTGAAAACGTCTATAATATAAAAATAAAAATTAATTTCAAATTGGGGAGCACTTATATGTCTGAACGAGGCAGATACAAGACGAAGCAACAAGATCTCATATTAGAGTGTCTGAAAAAACAAAAGTGGCGTTTTCTCACAGTGAGCCAATTCATGGACTGTCTTAGGGAGAAGGGAGTGGTCGTTGGGCAGACAACTGTATACCGGGTATTGGAACGCATGGTCGATGATGGAAAGATGATGAAGCTTCCGATGGAGGATGGTACCAAAGTACGTTATTGTTTTGCGGGTGAAGAAGATTGGGACAAGCTGGGGAAATTGGTATGTATGGGATGCGGTCGTCTTATTCCACTTGAATGTTCTAAAATGGCAGATTTTTTGGAACATATTTATAAGGAACATGGCTTCGAATTGGATCAGAAACACACAATCTTGTATGGCTATTGTGAATGCTGTAACAATAAGAGGTCTGTCCCGAAGATTGGTCTGTGATGGCAAAATGGCCTTTCGTACGAAAGTTTTGTTACGCAATGTATTTTTGCAGGGATACTGATAAAACTTTGTCAATACTACAAGCAAGGTAGCTATCAGGCACCCAAATTAGTTTCTTTTAGTAATAGTGAGATAGGGCGGGGGCGTGGTAAAGCTACCGTTTATCAGTTGTCTCTTACTTGAGATTATTGAGGAGGCTGCAAACACATTCTGTGTCATTGTATTCTAAAAAAATTCTGGATGATTGTAGAATAATGATAATGGAGAGGGACCTATATCTTAGAATAAACGATTGACGTTTTGAAGTCTGAGGAGATGGCAGGTTGCGAGACCTATGAAACAGGAAGATCATTGGTTTTAGTCAATGGAGAGTCCATAGGTTAAAAACTGATAGTGGAATGAGATAACATCCGTTCAAGATAAAAAAAAAGGAGGAGATGAAGTGGACTATTTAGATGAGCATAAAAGAATCTTTGCGTTCGTGACAGCGTTTCTTGTAACCGCTGTGCTGCTTCTCTCTGGCTTTTTTATTGTCACACATATAGAACATGAGTGTACAGGTGAGGATTGTCCTGTCTGCGCGGAGCTTCAGGAATGCGCTGCTACGATCCGCTTGATAACAGAAGCAGCAGGAACAGGAGCCATCGTCATCTTTGCATATATCATTACTCAAAAACTCTTATCATCTTACCAGACTGGACTCTATCTGTGCCCGGTTTCTTTGGTCAGCTTAAAAATCCGATTAGATAATTAAAACTTTCTTTCAACAAGGCTGTTTTCTATCCATATAACCGTTATCCTCTGGGATGGTGTACTCTGTGTATCAGGATACACGGTTTGGCGGAGATACGTTTGGACTGGGAACACGCCTTGTTTTTTGTGTGCTTGTATACCTGCTATTACTGTAAAAAAACACATTTCAGGAGGATGATTATTATGAATAAAAAATTAAATTCTACATTCTGCACACTGGCTGTGACAGCAATGGTTTCTGTTGCTATGCTTTCAGGGTGCTCAGGTACCACCGCTGCACCAGGGGCTTCTGATACAGACCAGGCTTCAACCACCGCTGTGGCAGGTGGAGATAAGAGTATGGGCGAGGCGTCAATGGAGGCAGAGAACACCGATGCTGGGATTGAATCAAAGGATACGGACGGACAGAAGCTGAAGGTAATGGCCAGCTTTTATCCTATGTATGATTTTGCTGTCAAAATCGGCGGTGATAAAGCGGAGGTGACCAATATGGTTCCGGCCGGCACAGAGCCCCATGACTGGGAACCGGCCGCAGCCGATATTAAGAATTTGGAGGAAGCGGCTCTTTTTGTCTACAGCGGCGGGGGTATGGAGCATTGGGTGGAGGATGTGCTTGCTAGCCTGGAAACAAAGAAGTTGGTATCGGTGGAAGCTTCCGCCGGAGTTACACTCAGATCAGGACACATTCATGATGAGGAAGAACATAAGGGAGCGGAGGAACACACAGAGGAAGAAGAACATGGCCATGACCACGGCCAGTTTGATCCCCATGTATGGCTCAGCCCTGTGAACGCAAAGAAAGAAATGGAAAACATTAAGAATGCTTACGTTAAGGCAGACCCGGAAAACAAAGATTACTATGAAAAAAATTATCAGACCTATACAGCCGAGTTTGATAAACTGGATCAGGAATATAAAGATACGTTGTCTGCCCTGCCTAATAAGAGCATTGTAGTGTCTCATGAAGCGTTCGGTTATCTCTGCGATGCCTATGGACTGACTCAGATGGGCATCGAGGGATTGTCTCCTGATTCGGAACCGGACCCGGCAAGAATGGCGGAGATCATTGACTTTGTAAAGGCCAATCACGTCAAAGTTATTTTCTTTGAAGAACTGGTAAGCCCGAAGGTGGCCGAGACAATTGCGGCGGAAACAGGAGCCCAGACCCGGGTGTTAAATCCACTAGAAGGATTAAGCGATGAGGAACTAAAAAATGGCGCAGATTATTTCTCTGTGATGGAGGATAACTTAAAGCAGCTGAAAGCTGCACTTGAATAAAAACAGGAACAGGAGTACTGATGATGGATGTCATTGCAGTGAAAGGACTGGATTTTTCCTATGGAAATACCCAGATATTAAAGAATATCAATTTTACTGTTCCCGAGGGCCGATTTGCGGTTCTATTGGGACCAAACGGGGCAGGAAAAAGCACCCTGATAAAGCTCATGCTGGGGGAACTTCCGCTAAGTGGACAAACAGGTAAGATTGAACTTCTGGGGCAGGAGATTCGGCAGTTTAAAGACTGGAAGAAGATCAGCTACGTTTCCCAAAACGGTATGGCATCCTGTCAGAATTTTCCCGCTTCCGTAGAGGAGTTTGTCCAAGCAGGTCTATACACCCAAATTGGAAAGTTCCGGTTTGCCGGAAAAAGGGAGAGGGAGCAGGTTCGCCGTGTGCTGCATCAAGTCGGTATGGGAGATTTTGCAAAACGGCTGATTGGCCGACTATCCGGAGGGCAGCAACAGAGGGTCCTGCTGGCAAGGGCGCTGATAAACGCCCCGCGGCTTTTGCTGCTGGATGAACCCACTTCCGGTATGGACGAAGACAGTACTACCTTATTTTACCGGCTGCTGTATCAGATTAACCGGGAGCAGGGGGTGACCATCTGGATTGTAACTCATGATCGGAAACGGCTCATGGCTTATGCAGACGATATCTGGCTTTTAGAAGATGAGAAGATGAAATTGGTCCAGCCAGGCAGAGAGGAGGGAGAGCATGGAAATCTTTGAATATGCGTTCATGCAGCGGGCCTTTATTGTGGGCATTCTTCTGGCGGCCATCATCCCGTGTATCGGGCTAGTGATTGTATGTAAGCGTCTGTCCATGATTGGGGACGCCCTGTCCCATACCTCGCTGGCTGGGGTGGCGGCCGGGCTGCTCCTGGGGCTGAATCCTGTCTTGACCGCTGCGGCTGCCTGCGTGGTTGCCGCTATTGGGATTGAGGCGATACGCAGGAAGATTCCCAGATTTTCGGAAATGTCCATTGCTATCATTATGTCTGCCGGGATTGGCCTGGCGGGCGTTTTGTCAGGATTTATTAAAAATGCAGCCAATTTCAACAGCTTCCTGTTTGGAAGTATTGTGGCAATCAGTAACGGGGAGTTGTATCTGGTAATCGCCGTCAGCATGGCGGTTCTGCTTATGTTTCTGCTTATGTACAAAGAACTGTTTTATGTGTCTCTGGACGAACAAAGCGCCAGGCTGGCCGGGGTGCC
Organism: Enterocloster sp. 210928-DFI.2.20; assembly: GCF_020554465.1. Classification (NCBI taxonomy): domain Bacteria; kingdom Bacillati; phylum Bacillota; class Clostridia; order Lachnospirales; family Lachnospiraceae; genus Enterocloster; species Enterocloster sp. 210928-DFI.2.20. The sequence continues at coordinate 65,997 of NZ_JAJCHK010000017.1, read as the reverse complement.
CGTAAAGACAGTGAACTTTCTGTTTACTGTTTTAATCGCGGTGACAGTTTCTGTCGCTGCAAGGACGGTGGGGGCTCTCATCGTCTCATCCATGATGGTGGTTCCCGTGGCCTGCGCCATGCAGTTTGGAACGAGTTACCGTCAGACGCTTATTTTGGCGGTGGTTCTGGATATTCTGTTTATGATTACAGGCTTGTTCGCTGCGTACTACCTGGGATTGAAGCCGGGCGGCACGATTGTGCTAGTGGGAGTATTGGTTTTGATACTAGTGTTTGTAGGAAAGAGAATTCTGAGATGAAAATAATTATATGAAATTGCAAAAGAGAAAAAAGCAGTACGGAACAGTAGGGAAATATTGCGGCAGGGATTTGTATATTAAAAGAACAGTTAGAGGGAGACTACAGAGAAGGATAGGCCTAAGAAGAGGTAAGAACCGATACCTCTGCCTGGCTATAATTTGCGTCTGCCTGCTGGCTACAGGCGGTCTGTTGTTTAAAATGAGAATACTTCTGGGTGATAGGGAAATATCGACCACGGCATCTGCCGCAGAGTCAGCTTCGGCTTCTGGCAAGGAAGCTTCGTCATCTCCTGGTGAGAAAGCTTCACTATCCTTATTTGACAAGACGGATGAACTGCTGGCCCAGGTGGATAGAGCCGTTTCCCAGTATGACTATGACAGGGCTGTGGAGCTGCTTGTAGGAAACGGGGCTGATAAGGAAGATCCGAGGATTGGGGAAAAACTTTCTGATATTGAAGCGGTAAAGAAAACTCTGGTGGAACAGGACATTTACCAGATTACCCATATATTCTTTCATATTCTGGTAGAAGACCCAGGAAGGACATTTCTAGACACAGCCCAGGGCAAGGGCTACAATTCTGTGATGACCACGGTTCCGGAATTTGAAGCGATCCTGACTCAGATGTATCAGAGAGGTTATGTGCTGGTCGGCATTCACGATTTGGCGGAGGTGAGTGAGGACGAAACAGGGATGGAACAGATGAGAGCGAAGAAAATCCTGCTTCCCCCGGGCAAAAAAGCATTTGTTATGAGCCAGGATGATGTCAATTACTATGAATACATGGAGGGGTCTGGCTGCGCGCGTAAAATACTTTTGGATGATCGTGGGAAACCAGTTTGCGAATACATGGATCAGGATGGAACTGTCTGGATTGGGGAATATGACTTAGTTCCCATTCTCGACCGTTTCGTGGAGGAACATCCGGATTTTAGCTACAGAGGGGCCAAGGCAATCTTGGCCCTGACTGGATATAACGGTGTCCTGGGATACCGTACCGATGAAACGTACGATCCGGCTTCTCCAAACTATGATCCAGACATGAAACCAAATCCCAATATCGAGGAAGACCGGGCCTATGTAAAAAAACTAACACAGGCACTGAAAGAGGATGGTTATGAGTTTGCTTCCCACTCCTGGGGACATCGGGATTACGGGAAAATTGACCTTGAACATATGAAAGCAGATATTGAGCGATGGGAAAAGAATGTGGCTCCTCTGCTTCCCGATCCCTGCGACATCATGATTTATCCCTTTGGATCCGATGTGGGGGACTGGAGGCCCTATACGGAAGAAAATGAAAAATACCGATACTTGCAGAGCCTGGGCTTCAGGTACTTCTGTAATGTGGATTCCAGACCATATTGGGTGGAAACAGGAGGCCAGTTCCTCCGGCAGGCCAGACGGAACCTGGACGGCTACCGGCTGTGGATGGATTATGGCTGCGGTGCAAATAGGCTGTCCGACTTAATTGATGTGAATACGGTATTTGATGCGCGCAGGCCAACACCGGTTGGATGGAAGTAAGCAATACCGGTTGGTTGGAAGCGGCCGGCAGAAAGGAGTGTATATGACGGATGTTTATGTGATATCTGGCTTTTTAGGAGCGGGAAAGACGACACTGATTAAAACCATGGTGCATTCCGCGTTCAAGAACAAGAAACTGGTTGTGATTGAAAATGACTTTGGGGAGGCCGGGATTGATGCCGGGCTGCTCAAGGAATGCAACTTGGCGGTTACCAGTTTAAGCGATGGGTGTATCTGCTGCAGTCTGACCGGAGACTTTGAGAAAGCGATGGAACGCATATTAAAGGACTACATACCGGATGCCGTATTGGTGGAACCATCCGGCGTGGTCAGATTATCCGATCTGATTAAAATCTGTTTAAAACAGGAGGACAGGGGCCTTATCCATCTGAAAAGGACAATAACCGTGGTGGATATACGGTCATTTGATAAATATAGAAAAAATTACGGGGGATTTTTTGAGGATCAGATTGCTTATGCTGATTTGATACTGCTAAGTCACCAAGAGGAAGGGGGGCAGGAAATTCAATCGGTTAAGATTAAAATTCAGGAAATGAATCCTGAAGCCAGAGTCGAGGCGGATTTTTGGGAATCCATTCCTGCATCTGTATTCCGGTATGGCCCGCGAAACAGCAACATTTTTAAGCTAGAAATGGAAGCAGCGGTCTCTATGAAACCTGTGCGGATTCGCAGCTGCAGGGAACCATCCCGTAGAACCGGTTTTATCAGGCGTCACTTCGCCAGGGATGTCTTTTCTTCTGTTACTATTGAGTGGAAAGAACCCATTACGGAGGAGCGGCTGGGGAAAAAGATTCTGCATGTTGTGAAACATGCAGAGGGGGAAATCCTCCGAGGAAAAGGGATTGTGGCAGATGGACGCCGGGGATTGGTATTCCACTATCTGCCTGGTAGTTTAAGCATTGAACCCGCAAACATAGTTGGGAACCAGGTTTGCTTCATAGGCACCGGCCTGGATGAACAGCAGATACATACATTATTCAGAGAGGAAACAACATGACAACACCGGTATGGGTCATAACTGGACTGCTGGATTCGGGAAAGACCACGCTCATCAACCAGTTGGCTGAACAGGAACTGGATGAACTGGATATCCTGGTCATCCAGTTTGAATCAGGCGAAACACCTCTGATAGAACAAGAACGTGTGAAGAAACTGGCATTCTCCAAGAGCCAGTTGGAACAGAGTCCATTCGGCATTGCCGATACCATCATTCACTACATTGATAAACACAGACCTGATTTAATTCTGATTGAATGGAACGGGATGGAGCATTTCCATAAACTGGAGAAAATGCTTCTCCAGTTTTCTGCAAAAGCAGTGCTGAGTATTGAAAAGGTGGTTTATGCAGCGGAGGGAGCCAGCTTTAAGACCAGGATTCCAGATGCAGGAGTGGCAACATTTTCACAGATTGCGGGCTGCGACTGTGCTTACGTGAGACTGAAGGGGAATCGGAAATCTCGGAATGGCATGGATGTTCTTTATGGCTGCAACCCAGATATCCAGGTCTATACCAGCTGGAACCGTTTTGTACGCGCCTTGTTCCGTTTCGGTATGAAGCCTCGGCATTGGTTCCTGATGCTTCTGACTGCGGTCATGTTGTATATGGCAGCTTTTTCCATGCTAAATGATGCGGGGGCTTTGCCAGAACGGTATATAAGCATATTCCTTGGGGTTTTTCTGCAGGCAGCGCCCTTTTTGGCTGTTGGTGTCCTGCTTTCCTCCCTGATTCAGGTTTATTTAAAGCCAGACTGGATTCAGAGAAGATTCCCCAGAAAAATTCTGGCTGGCCAGCTCTTTGCAGTGCTTGCCGGTTTTTGCTTGCCGGTATGCGACTGTGCATCCATTCCTGTATTCAAAGGTCTGGTCAAAAAGGGGGTACCCATACCGGCTGCTGTGACCTTTATGCTGGTATCCCCGGTGATTAATCCGGTAGTCATCCTCTCCACCTGGTATGCGTTTAATGGCAATTACAAGATTATCGCGGCCAGATGCGGCCTGGGTATATTGTGCTCTGTACTCTGTGGATTGACCTATCTTTTTAAACCGCCTGTGAATTATCTGGTGGAAGATGCCATGCCTATCCAGGCGGCGTGTGGGGATTACAGCCTTCTGGTAGAAAAGAGGACTCAGTTGTCCCGTTTTTCTCTGATGATGCAGCACGCGCAGAATGAATTTTTCTCAGTGGGCAAATTCCTGCTTACCGGAATCTTTGCATCCACCTTGTTTCAGGATATGATTCCACGGGCAGTTGCCGCAGGCGGCGCCGCGGCGCCGTGGAAAGCGCTTCTGGTGATGATGGGGTTGGCCTTTGTGTTGTCCCTCTGTTCCTCCTCCGATGCGGTAGTGGCCAGAAGTATGGCCGGGAGCCTTCCGGTGGGGGCTGTCCTGGGATTTTTGGTGTTCGGCCCTATGATGGACATCAAAAATGCTGCCATGTTGCTTTCAGGTTTTAAATCCAGTTTTGTTATTCGTCTTTTTGCAACCACATTTCTTGTCTGTTTTCTTGTGATAGGTGTATTTATGACAGGGGGAAGCGGAGGAATCAGAATATGACGCTGCGGGGAAAAGGAATCAACCTTCAGGTATTGACAGAATGTATCTGTTATCTGTTGTTTGGATACCTGTTGTTTCAGCTTACTTATTCAGGCGGGTATTTAAATTATGTGACTCCAAGGATGAAGCCGTATCTTTACGGCATGTCTGCTTTAATGTTTTTATGGGCGGTGTTTACAGGAAGGTACTTACTGACACCCCGGTATCGGGTAAAGATGGCCCGTTCTTTTGTTTTTATTATCCCGATTCTGCTGCTTGTCTTCCATCCGGCCGATCCTAGGGGGAGCAGTATGGTCAGAAGCTATGAGAGCTCCGGTTTTTCCATGAGTTCCGGAAATGGCGGCGGCCAGATGGCGGGAAATCCGGGGCGGCAGACAGCGGGGAGTACTGTGAGACAGACATTGCCTGCGGCCGGAGGAGAATCCAGGGGGCCTTTCTCCGATGGAGAATCAGGTTCAGGGCTGCCGGACGGGGAAAATACAGAAACGGATGGATACAGCGGAACTGATGCTTATCCAGAAGATGATACCGGACAGTCCTCCGGAGAAGAAAATCCATGGTATGACTTAAATGGTCTGGACGAGGCGGAAAAAACCATTACGATTGCAGATGAAGATTACTACACATGGATGTATGAACTGAGTAACTTTTATGAAAAGTATGAAGGCTATACCATTGTAATGAAAGGGTTTGTCTACCGTGCTCCAGACATTCAAAAAAAGTGCGATTTTGCCCTGGTCCGGCTGTCCATGTGGTGCTGTGCCGCGGATCTAAGCCCAATTGGTTTTCTGGTGGATAGTGACAATGAAGTGACATTCAAGGATGACGACTGGGTGACGGTAAAGGGTACATTTGGAATCAGCGAGGATGGAGCATCTCTGATTTTAAAGGCCCAAAATATAGAAGCGGCCGAAAAACCCGAAGAAGAATATATTTATCCATATTTTTAATAAAAGCAACGATGAAGTAGAATTAAAATGAAAATCAAAGATTGAAAAGTAAAACAGGAGCAGAATACAGTGGAGCAATACAGGAAACTGTGCCAGAAATTAAAAGAGGAGGGGGAACCATGTGGCATTAATCAGCCTCCCAAAGAATGCCTCCCCGATCCGGCTGCATAACCGCTGCCGGATTACCGGCCATTATCATAGATATCTGCTCAAATAAAGAGGACAGATTGTATTTTAGAAACTGGTCTACAGAGGCGGACTGTCGCGAATCTGGAAAGCAAGTTGGAAAACTAAAGGAGATTTATGGATAAAAAAATAAACATTTGACGGTGTGAAATCCGGAAAGGAAAATGTGCTCATGAGAGTCAAGGTAACATTGGCATGTATGGAGTGCCACGACAGAACCTATGCAACAACTAAAAATAAGCAGAAGCACCCGGAACGGATGGAGGTAATGAAATATTGTCCGAGGCTTCGGAAATATTTGCTTCATAAAGAAACAAAATAAAACGTTGGATTGTTTTTGCTTTTAGTACAATATTTCAGGCGAAGTCGTTATTATGAAGATGGAAACGTGTAAAGATATTTGTCATACATTTGGGATGAAAGAATTATATTCGCTAAGAAAAGAAACCATTGAACGGGGGAGCGCAAGTGCAAAGGAGAATCATGAATTCTGGTATATGCAGATGTTTGGAAAAGCCTGAATGGAAATGAAAGTCGGGCTTACATTTGCCTTCATGAATCTTAAAAGCTGGCGAAGATTAAGGTCAAATGGGGACTCCTGGAGGAAGAAGGCCCAGTCACAAGGTCTATTTTACACAATTCGGTTAATAAAAGAAAAATGGCTCTGGGATGCAAATCCCAGAGCCGCTTTGTCTACAGTCTGAGGAGGGCAAGCAATGCTGGCCCTCCTAAATGGATGCGTAATTCTTGTAACCATACTTAGGGCATACACCATTTTCATTCAGTTGCAATGCCGCACAGTGGACAACGTTCTACTTCCAGATGCGGAGTGTATTCCTCCGATGCCTGATTCACACCGCTGGTAAAGGTCAGCTTGACAATGTTTAGTTTGTCCTTTCTGTCTAACAAAAAAGGATTAAGTCTGTAAGCTGTTTTTCTTGCTTACAAAATATTATACGAGGGAGGTGAAAGAAATCGGATATAAGGATTGTGGCGGTTTTGCTATAGATATTCCAAACTATGAACAACTGATGGAGCTATTTTAAATAAGATTTGAAATTTAGTGAAGTTGCTTTTTTCTGGATAGTATGCTATACTCAATCCAACAAAATCTTATAGAAAAGAACCGTCTAAAAAGAAGGGCTTTTGATATTACACTTTGGTGCCATATGAAAAGGCTCTTCTTTTTGTTATATTCTTTAGATTTTGTTTTTAAGAAATCGTTTGAGGAAAACAAAAAATTTAAAATCAGGAGGGAAAAACAATGGAAACAATTTGTGTTCAGAGAAGAGAAGGCGCCATTAAGGCAAAAAAATTAAGACGTCTGGGATTCATTCCGGCCAATGTATTCGGAAAGTCCCTGCCAGATCCGATTTCAATTCAGTTAAAAGAAAGTGATGCTCGCAGACTGCTTCACCAGAAACGTGAGGGAAGTAAACTTATGCTGGACTTAGAGGGAACCGGACTGCCGGTTCAGATTAAAGAAAAAGAAATAGATACAATTAAAGGACAAATTCAGCATATCAGTTTTCAAGCACTAACAGCAGATGAAAAGGTGAACAGTGTCATTCATATTCTCCTTGTAAATGATGACAAAATACCAGGACAGCTTGATAAGATGCTCATGGAGATACCATACGCTTCATTACCTGGAGATATGATTGACACGATAACAGTAGATTTGGATGGTATTACGGTTGGAACTATTTTGACTGTGAAAGATATTCCGGAACTTATGAGTGATAAGATAGAATTAAAGGTTGATTCAGAAGAAATTGTACTTCGTGTCAGCGAGAGAAAACACCATGTTGAAGTTAAGGAAGCGGAGTAATTGTTATGGAACTCTTGGGGCGGTAGATGATTCATAAAAATTTGGAAATGGCGTGATTACGAATAGATTGACATAATTCGTATAACATTTAACGTGTTCAACACACATAAAGAAAAAAAGAAGAACTTTTGCTATGCTTTTGTGTTGAAAAAGTTCTTCTTTTTATTTCTTACATAAATTTAAAAACAAAATCTCTTTATGTAATGCAATTGTTGCAGGCACGATGTATTGCTGCACAGGCACAGAATTATGTGGATTTCTATTTTGAATTGCTTCTTAAAATGAATATAACAAAGAAGACATACAGCGATTTATGGATAACTGAGAGTGGAAGGAGGAAAAGGATTGAAACAGGAAAAGACTTTGGAGAAAGCAAAAGTGGATAATGTATATGAGATAGAGACAGATTCTGTTCAATGGTATTTAAAGCAGGCTGGAGTAGGTCCTCTATTGACAAAAGAAGAAGAAATAGAACTTGCATATTTGATACAGGAAGGCAGTGATGAAGCACGGCAGAAAATGATTTCCTCTAATTTGAGGTTAGTAATCAATCAGGCTAAAAAATATGTTACATATACACAATCATTGACATTATTAGATTTAATTCAAGAAGGAAATCTAGGATTGATAAAAGCTGTTGAAAAATATAATCCTGAACTCGGATTTCGTTTTTCAACCTATGCATCATGGTGGATTAAGCAGGCAATCACACGAGCAATTTCAGTTTTGGATAAAGCAATACGCTTACCCGTACATTTTTGTGAAGATATACAAAAAGTAAAAAGAGCAACACATGAAATCATGCAGCAGAATGATATTGTTACACCAGAGAAATTAAAAGATATCACCGGATTTTCAGAGGGTAAGATAGAAAAGATACTTATGAATATGAACCATACGATTTCACTTGAGACCCCAGTGGGGGAAGAAGCTACTCTGGGAGATTTTGTTGAAGATACACTTACCCCATCAATAGAGGAACAGGCAATGGAAAATGCTATGCAGAGGGAAATTAGTCGTCAAATGGAGTGCTTGAGACCTCGTGAACAGACAATTTTGGCTTTGCGGTTCGGATTAAATGGTCAGAATCCGCATACCTTGGAAGAAGTTGGAAAGCAAATGGGTGTGACAAGAGAAAGAATACGGCAGATTGAGATGAAAGCATTAAGAAAGTTAAGACATCCAAATAGAAGCCGATATTTGAGAGAGTTTATTTTGGGATAGACTGAAGGGGGAGAAATATGGAGATTATGAAGTTTTTCTTTCATAAGATTACTGTAACAGGCGAATTAACAGTAGCTGCTATCATTTTTCGAATATTTGTTTCTCTTTGTATTGGAGGAATTCTTGGAGCAGAAAGAGGAATAAAAAATAGACCAGCAGGATTTATGACCTATGTTCTTGTTTCAGTAGGGGCGACAATTTATATGTTAACAAATCAATATATTACTACAGTTATACCGGGGAGTGATCCAACAAGATTTGGGGCACAGGTTATAAGCGGAATCGGTTTTTTAGGGGCTGGTACTATTATCGTGACAAGACAAAATGAAATCAGAGGGTTAACTACAGCAGCCGGTTTATGGGTTGCAGCATCATTGGGATTGGCTGTTGGAACTGGATTTTATTCGGGTGCATTTATTGGAATCTTATTTACAGTGTTTGCACTTGTTTTATTAAAAAAAATAGATGTTTATATTAAACAGCATGCTAGAAGTATGGAGATTTATATAGAGCATAATATAGAATTTTCATTTCGTAATCTGGTAGATTATATAGAAAAACGAGGGTTTGACGTGTTTGAGATGCAAAGAAGCAAGATAAAAACTCTGGATAAGGATTTGGGCGTTCTTATTTTTTCGTTGGATTTAGTAAAAAAAGTAAATCATCAAGAAGTTTTAAACCATTTAAACGAAATTGAAGGGATAGAATATGTCAAAGAAATTGCTTAGAAAAGTTCCTTTATTGAGTGGCTTTTTCTTTTTTTGGACGAAAGCCTATCTCTACTATAGGCATCAAAATCCTAGAAAAGGCAATGACAGGTCTTTCTAGGTAACTGTAAGGGGAGATTGCCCAAAGAACCTTATAGGAGGCCATAATTAGAATGAGTATGAGGGGGCCAAGCGGTGAAGCTGTTTAAACCACCTTCAGAAATAAGAGCATGGATGTGGGGGATTACATTTTGAATTTCACTCGAAGATATGGAGAGGGAAGATAAGCCGGGGATAAAGTTTGCGCATTTAATAAGTTAAAAAACATGCATAGAATAACATTCCTGGCAGCACGAAACAGGCAGTTGAGACACGCGGAGTTTTTACGAATAGTAAAAACACAGGGCCGATGGAAGCTGGAAAACAGTTTATAGGACATACGAAAAGCCCATTTTAGGTTATATATGTTCCTATAGGAAGGGGAGAAACGGCTTTTTTTAGTTGGAAAAAAGAAACTCCTACACCCCTCATGAGTGAGGGGCGGTGGACATGAAAGTGCCGAAGGAAGTTTGTTTTATGGGATGCTTTCTTGTATTTTTATACTTTCTACAGTGTAACATAAGATTTTCTTTTTGGTAAACAGGTTTAGACGTCCGGGGACTTCCCTTTTAACCAATCTGTCCAGACAGAGTAATACTTTCCGAGCACGTGGGAACCATCAGTGGAATAGGTGGTCTTCAGAGCACCGTTTTCATCATCGAAAATGTCATTGACATCGATATAGCAGCAATCGCTGTTTTCTGCGATAGCTCTGATGCCACTGTTTATCTGGTTGATTTTTTCATTGGTATAGGTATTGCTGGAGGCGGATTTTTCGGCAGTTACGTGGAGGTTGGCCTCCAACACAATCATAGCGTTCGGCTGACGGGCCTTGATGGTATCCACGACAGACTGGTATTTACGGATAATACTGTTGTAATCGTAGCCCAGTTCGTTGATGCCCAGCATCAGATATATGGTGTGGTATTGTTGTTGGAAAAGGACTTCCTCCAGATTTTGTTTTAAGCCGCTTTTGGTCTTTACGGTGGATTCAAACAGGTTGAACACACTCATTCCAGAGTTGGCAAAAATCTCGGCGTTTCCTAAATCACCATATTCGAAAAGCCCCACAGTTCTGGAGTCGCCAATGAACAGGGTGCTGGTAAAGTCAGGGTTTGGAGGGATATAGCTGGGCCCCACAGAGGTAGCAGCGGGAGTTTGCGGTGCAGAAGTTGCGGGTTCCGATGTGGTGTCTATGCTGTCGAAAGAAGAAGCTTCCATGGAAACGCTTTCTGAGGAATCATTTTTATGGGCAGAATGTTTTGGAACTACATGAGCAGTATCATGAATAGCCGGCTCCTCCGGATGTGTATTTTCAGTTTGGCTTGTTTCCGGGTGGTCGTGTTTTACGGCAGAAAGTTCTGCATCGATATTTTCAATCATTTCCTGACCATTGCTACATACCCGGACGAAGACAGAGGTAACAATGCCGTAAACGGAGGCGGGTAATGTAGATATGATGGCTGATATAAGAAGGCTGAAAGCCAGAAGTAAGGTATACCAGTATTTCTTCATAGTTGTAATCTCCTAATTTAAAATCTGAAGTACAAAAATGGATCGTCCGCGCCCATTTTTATAAGGTAAACGCAGAGCCAGAAAACGGCTAGTAGGATTACCGCAGTCAGAAAGGAGCGCTTCCACTGTTTATAGAGTTTACGAGGCAGCTGTGTTATAAAGATTAGGCTGAGAGTCAAGGACAGCACATAAATCCGGCCATATTTCAGGAAATCTCCCGCAAAATAAAGAGACTGTTTTTCAGGAGCGAGAAAGGGGAACAGGCGTAGAAGATAAATTTTCATCTGTACCAGATCCGTCACTGCAAAGCTCAACCAGGTCAGCGGGATGGCCATTATCATATAGAGATGGCCGATTAGGGGACAGCCGTCCAGTAAATGTTTCAGCCCCATCTTCTCGATGAGCATGAGCAGGAAAATGACACTTCCCCATAGGATAAAATTCCAGCTTGCCCCGTGCCATAATCCGGTCAGTAGCCAGACCACTAGCATATTGCGAATCGTTGTGGCTTTGCCACAGCGATTACCGCCCAGTGGGATATAGATGTAATCCCGGAACCAACCGCCCAGAGTCATGTGCCATCTACGCCAGAATTCGGTCATGGACAGGGATAGATACGGATAGTTGAAATTGTCCGGCAGAGAAAATCCCATCAACTGTCCAAGTCCCTTTGCCATCAGGGAGTAGCTATAAAAATCAAAGTAAATCTGAAAACTGAATGCGGCCAGACCCAGCCAGGCAAAAGGAGTTGAAATACTTTCGTAGCCAATGGCCCCTACCTGGCTCCACAGCCGCCCAACCTGGTTGGCTAGAAGAACTTTGAGCCCCAGACCAATCGTAAATTCCCGCAAACCGTTTTCAACATTTTTTAGGTAATGGCTACGCTGGTGGATTTGCTTACGTACGGAAGCGTAAGTGACGATAGGACCAGCAATTAGCTGTGGAAACATGGTGATATACGTGCCATAGTTGATAAAGGAAGTTTCGTGAAGAACATCCTTTCTATAAACATCAGCGAGGTAGGAGATGGCTTGAAAGGTGTAAAAGCTGATTCCGACAGGTAATGGAAACTCCGGAATCTGGATGGAAAATCCAATTCCCATTTTTTTAAAGATCCAATTTAGATTTCCTGCAAAAAAGCCGGAATATTTAAATAGGAACAACCAGATCAGGTTATAGCAGAGTCCGAATATCAGCCATTTTTTCCGGTGTTCAAGCCATCTGCGCCGTCCCAGAAGGAGGCCAATATGGTAATTTACCAGGACGGATAGCAGAAATAAGAAAAAGTACCAGGGCTCATTTTTTACGCCGTAAATATAGAATATAAGGCTGCCGGCAAACAGAACGGCGTTTTTCCATTTTGCGGGACATATATAGTACAACAGTAAAAACAGGGGCAGAAAGTGAAATAGGAAAACAAGGCTGCTGAAAACCATTTTTCATTCCTCCAGTAAGTACAGTATGGGTAACTCATTTATATTAGATGGAGCGAGAGTTAAAAAAGTTTCATTAAAATGTAAATTTTTATATAATATTACAGCGAACAGCTGTGTACTCTATCATACTGTGCAATAGCCAGACTGCTATGGGCACTATCAGTTGCCCTTTTATCAACCGCTGCATTTATGTGGTAAACAAATGCGCTGTATGATGTGCCTATTCTGTATAAATGCAACCATTATAATGGCTTATATCAAGATAGTTTTAGCATTCCTCAAACCAGTGCTCAATCGGCCAGCGCAGGTATTGCTACAAGGTTCTTCTCCTTGCGATACGCAACGACACATATGCTGAACCTATGTGCCTGGATGGAGCTGTTGGCATCTTCTGGCAGTGTCACCTATTCCTTGGAATTTTTTGAGGATGGGGAGGGGCAGAAGTAAGACAGATATTGCCGGCGGAAGGAGGCGAATCCCAGAGGCCGCTATCCGATGGAGAATCAGGTTCAGGGCTGCCGGACGGGGAAAATACAGAAATGGAGGGATACAGCGAAAACGATGCATATCCAGAAGATGATAGCAGACAGTCTTCCAGAGAAGAAAATCCATGGTATGACTTAAAAGGTCTGGATGAGGTAGAAAAAACATTACGATTGCAGATGGAGATTACTACACACGGATCTATGAATTGAGTGATTGTTATGAAAAGTAAGAAGGTTATACCGTTGTAATAAAAGGATTTGTCTTCCGTACTACGGATATCCCTAAAATGCGATCTTGCCCTGGTCCGTCTGTCCATGTGGTGCTGCTGTGCCGCGGATTTAAGCCCAATGAGTTTTCTGATGGACAGTGAAGTGACATTCAAAGAAGACTAAATGGTGACGGTAACAGGCGCATTTGAAATCAGCGAGGATGGAGAGTCCCTGATTTTAAAGGCTCAGAGCATTGAAGTATCCAGGAAGCCTGAGGAAGGATACGTTTATCCGTGCTTTCAATCGGAAAATAGGATGAGGGAGAATTGAAAGGAAAAATAAAGATTGAAAAATGAAAGCGGACACATTGTTAATTTAACAGATAAAATTCAGATATTTGTAAAAAATTAAAAATAGACTTCCTGTGTGATAGAATTACATATCAATTGTAAGATGTCTATTTTTATAATGAGAAAATCTAATATAAATTGTTATTGACATGGAACATCTTTTAATTCAGATCATCATGAAGTATTAAAAAATTGCACAGTACGAGGCACAAGCATCATAAAAGTCATACGTATATTATGAGATTGTGAAAGGAAGATGATTAATAATGTTTCCAAAAATCAGGGGAGCTCTGTAAAAGTGAGAGTTCTTTCTGATTTTTTTGTGTATAGAGCTAGGTATAACTCAATGAACTATTTTGGTGATTTTGTGGCAACTTTTATATTGATTAAAGATTAATACTATAGCTATGAAGAAAACAAACTTTTATTATTTTTAAAAATGTTTACTTCTTACAGGGTGCTTAAAAGGAACAGTCATTTTTTGTTTAGCAATAAGGATAATCGTCTATAATCAGGGCACTATAAATAATTATAAAAACCATATAATGTAAGGAGCAGAATTTGATGAAAAGAAATGGAAGGCTGGTAAAACGAATTGTTACGCAGGAATCTGTTAACAGATATTGCGAATGGCTTTATGGATGTGAGAAAAGCAGTGGAACTATTAAACAATACAAGCATTATTTATTGCTATTTATGCAATACATGAATGGGAAGAGTGTAGAGAAAAGAGATGTAATTATGTGGAAAGGAATACTGAGAGAGAGAATGGCTCCGGTGACGGTCAACAGTGCACTGGCAGCAGTCAATGGATTTTTGACGCATAATGCATGGCAGGATTGCCGGACAAAATTTTTGAAGGTAAGCCGCAGAGTATTTTGTCCGGAAAGCAGGGAAATAGATAGAGATGAATATAAGCGTTTGGTGAAATGCGCTTACAAGAAGGGTGATGAAAGAATGGCAATGCTTCTTCAGACTATATGCGCTACAGGAATACGAGTTTCTGAAGTTCCCTATATTACTATAGAGGCCGTAAAACAGGGAAGGGCAGAAGTTGAATGCAAAGGGAGAATAAGGACTGTTTTCTTGACTTCCCGTTTGTGTTATATGTTGCTGGACTACGCAAAGAAAAGTCATATTGACAGTGGGATGATCTTTGTGACAAGAAGCGGGAAGGCACTTGACAGAAGCAATATATGGCGAAACATGAAAAAACTGTGTGAAGGAGCCGATGTATTATGGGATAAGGTATTTCCGCATAATTTTCGTCATTTGTTTGCCAGGCTCTATTATGAACAGGAAAAAAACCTGGTTAGACTTGCGGATATATTAGGGCATAGCAATATTAATACAACAAGGATTTATACAATGGAAAGCGGACGCAACCATATGAGACAATTAGAAAAACTCGAAGTATTGTTTGACTTTTACAACAAATTTTCTCTTTTGTTGTAAAAACATTCATACAATCACAATTATTTTACTACATATTTCGAAAGAAGTCTACAGAAATTCTTAATAAATATTGTAATATTATGTTTTTAGACATAATAAAATGGCCAACTGATTTTTTTGGGGTTGGCCTATTTGTATTGTTTGCATCTATGAGTTTTAGATTCTAAAAAACTTTTTCTACTAGGTTTTCGCCTTCTTTCCACTGAATTTTGAAGCAGATTTACAACAAAAGAGAAAATTTGTTGTAAAGGGAGAATTATTTATGAAAAGAGTTTATGGGCCATGTTTACTGATTCTTTTTCTTTGTTTAGCCGTTATATGGAGTCTGCCGGCCTGCGGAATGAATGCTCAGGCTCAGACTCAGATGAAGGACATAGAGTTTGAAAAAAGAGGCAGATATGCTGAGGAAATGACCGGCAGAATTCCCGATTATGAGGTCTGCGGAGATAAAATGTTAGAACTGATTGAAAACAGCGAGGAACTGTCAGAATGGAAGGATTCAGGAGTTGTTTTTGGTACAGTGGAGGATGCTTTGTCATTTGGCCGTTATTTTTACCGTTACATATATCTCGGAAAACAGGAAATCCGGCTGGCAGTGGGAGAGAAGGGGGACAGGGCTGTTGTTTATGTGCAGTGTGACGATCCTCACCAGGCTGCGATACAGCATAGGCAGACAGAGGACAGGCTTTACGATATTGTAGCGGAAGGAGCCGGCATGGCTGAAAGAGAGAAAGCCTCATTTTTTTACGAGTGGGTCTATAGCAAGGTGGAATATGACACGGAACTAAAGAGGAAAACGGTTTACGAGGCTGTAATGGAAGGGCGTTCCGTGTGTTGGGGGTACGTCTCTGCATATCTGATGTTATGCAGAATGGCAGGTATGGACTGTGAACCGGTCTACGGCGGGGGTCACGCTTGGAACCGAGTTTGGATTGATGGGGGATGGAAGCATTGCGATATTACATGGGACAAGAGTGCGGGGCTACGCCGATGGAAACTGGTGCCGGAGGCGAAAATGGAGGAGGACCCCATGCACAGGACTTTCCTGTAGAAAATGGAGGACTCAGCCATAGGAGAGTTTCGCCAAAGCGTCAGCAGATGACTGAGTTTCGCAGGGCGAAAAAACGGCGGCGGATTCGAAGAAAAATGATACGGTATCTGACAGTGGCAGGTCTGACAATTGTTGTGGGAATAGGAACTTATTTTTTTGCTTCGGAAGGGGCATCTGTTCAAGATTATATTCAGGTACCGCCGTTGACTGTGGTTTTGGAGAGCACAGAGGCGCTGGGAGGTTCCGAGAAAGTAACAGAGAACGCAGCACCTGTAGATGTACCCAAGGACGGTGCAGAAGCCGCAGATGCACTGCAGTTGGCAGATGATTTGCAGCGAGGAAACTGGAATGGAAATGCATTGTTTGCAGTAATAGATGAAAATGAAGCCCGGGAAGCATATATAGGGGAATTGGATGTGGCGGCCTACTGTGGCTGTCAGTACTGTATCGGAAGATCGGACACCTATGTCACTTGGTCTGGACGACTTCCGACACAAGGAACGACCGTGGCGGCTGACCTTAATGGGTTTGAGATTGGTGACGTGCTTAGAATCGGATCGGACATATATCGGGTGGAAGATAAGGTGTCGCCTGGAGCCAGGGAAGCATTATGCCTGTATTTCTCCAATCATGCAGACGCCATTGCGTTTGGCAGACAGATACTGCCGGTTTTTAAAATTAAATCTAGAGAGGAACATTTGGGAGAGCCCTTAGGGATTTTTGAAGTGACTGGTTACTGCGGCTGTGAAAAATGCTGTGGATTAAAAGGCGGATTGACTAAGGCAGAGAAAATCCCGAAGGCAGGGCATACAATTGCGGCAGATCCCGAGGTGCTTCCTATGGAGAGCAAAGTGGAAATTAATGATATTGTCTATGTGGTGGAAGATACTGGAAAGTTAGTGAAGGGAAATGTGATAGATATTTATTTCAATACCCATGAGGAAGCAGTGAGGTTCGGCAGACAGAAGATAAACGTTTATTTAGTGCCGTAATTGGATTGCAATGGAAGGATGGGGCTGGCCAATGTATCTGAAGTTTTGTGAATTGAAAGATTACCTGCTGGTGGTGGGGGCCTCAGCAGTTTATATATAGATACAATAGCAGAAAGGAAAGAATGAAATGAGAAAAAGCATGACAGCAATCATGGCTTTAACGTTGTCTGTGGGATTTTCAGCTGCTTTGGGGATGGGAAGTGTACAGGCGGCAGAAGGCTGGACCAAGATAAATGAGGAGTGGCGATATTATGACCAGAACGACCAGCTGGTAACCCTGACATGGAAAAAGTCAAAGGATTATTGGTATTATCTGTCGGAGGACGGAACCATATTGAAGCATTGTGTGTTCAGGGATAAGGATTCTATTTACTATGTGGATGAAGAAGGGAAAATGGTACAGGACACATGGATATATGCAGATGCAGGAAGTGTTACCATAGATGGGTTTGAAGAGGGCTGGTACTATTTCGGTGCAGATGGGAAAGGTTACCGGCGTAAGAACAGCAGCTTTAAAAGGAACATTGGAGGTAGTATCTACATATTTGACGAAAATGGGAAGATGTTATCTGGATGGTTTGACGAGGAAGGGAATCCCATTGAGGATTCAGACACCCCTTTTGTAGAAGGGGTTTATTATGCAAAAGAGGATGGAAGACTCCTGACCGGGGAATGGCTGGATTATGGGGAAATCGATGAAGGAATCGGGGGTTCCGACCTGGACAGTGAGGTTGCAGGAAGAAACTACACGGATTATGACAAGATGTGGATTTTTTTTGACAGCCATTCAAAGAAGGTTAAGAGCAATGGAGACCGTCTTAGACAAAAGACCATCAATGGAGCCAAGTATGGTTTTGATGAAAATGGCATCATGATTCCCTGGTGGAGTAAGGTGGCCAGTATCAGCAATGCAGATAAGAGTAATCCCAGCAGCGATGTTTCAGCCCGGTATTATTCCGGCTATGACGGTGGGGCGCTTCTGAAAGACAGTTGGTTTTGGATGTATCCATCGGAGAATCTGGATACGGAAGATTACTATGACCAGGAATGCAGTTGGTGGCATACAGATGAAAGAGGTGAGGTATATCGGAACCGTATTCGTAAAATCAATGGACGTTCCTATGCTTTTGATGGGATTGGCAGGATGCAGACAGGTTTTGTCCTCTTCGATGGAAAGTCTGAGTTTGTAGCCCGTTATGAAGTGGATGACTGGAGCTCAGAGGATTTTATTGAAGGAACTATATATGGTATTGAAAAATCAGATTTGTACCTGTTTTCTCCAGATGAACTTAACGATGGTTCCATGCAGATTGGGAAGGATATCGCGGTGGAACTGGAAGATGGGGTGTTTCATTTTGGGTTTGCCTCCAACGGAAAGGCGTTCGGTAACCGAAATCGGCTTCAGAAAAAAGAGGGCATGTATTATATCAATGGTCTTCGTCTGGAAGCGGATGAGGAATACGGATACGGGGTTGTAAAAGTAGAAGATGGTGCGGATACCTATTATCAGGTTGTGGACACCAGGGGGAAAGTGATTGAAGGCAAAAAGAAGATTGTAAAGGATAAGGAGGGCGGTTACCTGCTTATTATTCGAAATCGTTTGGTGGCTTGGTGCGGGGATGAAGATAAGCCAAGGTGGAGAAAAGGAGAGGAAGGAACCGGATTTTACCATTATGATAGGGGGAACAAGGAGGAACACTTTGCCGGAGGACTCATTGCGGCTGCGGGCATGGAGCCCGACATTGACGGTCTGCCGGAGGAAGAGCGGCTGAATTTTTAAAAGGAGATGAAAAATGTACAAAGGAGATGAAACAAATGAACAGCGGCATATATACATTCTATAAACGCCTGACGGCCATGTTGCTGGCCATATGCATGATAGCGGGGCTTGTTATGGGACAGCCCAACATTCTGTCCTATGCATCCACGGAGCTTCAGAATGAAGATCTGGGAGATGGGGCCAGCGAGGCAACTGCATATACCTGGAAGAATGGTTCTGTGACCGGCCAGGGAGGGGGAGGAAATTCCTGGCGTTTCGACCTTAGGGGCCTGCAGGCAGGGCAGCATAATTATGCTCAGGCTGGTATTAAAACAACTTACAGTAACGGAGGGTATGCAACCTGGTTTCAGGTCGGGACTAATTCCAAACAGCTGATAGGAGGCAATACAAACGGCGGGGTACAGTCTTTGGATACCTATGGCATAGAGGTGAAGATTGCAGTATCCCCGAGTCCGGATAATAAGTATGTGTTTGTTGATTACTATGTCTATGATAAAAATGGTCAGGGCGGCTCAACTGGCAGGACTATCAAAATGGGAACGGGAACCGATGTCATGATTGGAGGAACCCAGGAAGATGACTATGCAACGGTATATAAAAATGACCGAGGTTTTCATATGGTCAACCAGCATGTCAAAACCACCTTTGACTGCATCACAAACGACAGCAGCCTTGGGGTGACACCTCCTGATACCAGATGGATTGGTCATTACAATTCCTGGGGAAGCAATGTCTTTAATGAGAGCTCCAATGATGTGGTAAGCGGCACTGATTCGGGAATGGCCTATTCATGGGAGTTTCAGCTTCATCCGTATGAGACGGTTCACAGGAGGGTTGCATTTGCCATCAGAGACACCTCCTATTATGTATCAGACCAGTACGGCCAGGACTCTACCAGCGCAGAAGGAACCTACAGCAGTCCTTTTAAAACCATTGAATATGCGCTTAATAAAATCGGAAATAACAAGGGGTATATTTATGTAATGGATTATCCGGAGATTTCGTCCGCTATTGATGTGACGGGAAACAGCCAAAAGGATATTACCATTGCCAGTACGGATTATGACCATGAGGGGCATCCTATGAATGAGGATGGTGATTATATTAAAACCCTGACGCGCGCATCCGGGTATACGGGTCCGCTGTTTAACGTATCAGGCCCCACTTTAAAGTTTACTGACATTGTCCTGGACGGAAACCATGCGGAAAGTCAGGATTCCTTGATATCCGCTTCATCCGGAAAGCTGGAGATTAACAGCGGCGCTGTAATCACTAACTGCAGCGGCAGTGAGTCCAGCCAGGGAAGTGCGGTAAATGTAACGGGAAGCGCGGGACTGTCCATGAATTTTGGAACGGTTTCCGGAAATGTGTCCGCTGGAAAGGGAGCTGTTTATTACAATGGGTCAGGTGCATTTGAAATCAGAAACCGGAATCAGATATCGGACAACACAACTCCGTCCGGGAAGAAGGCAAACGTATATCTGGCTCAGGATAAATATATAACAGTTATGAGCGATTTAGACACGTCCCAGATAGGCGTTACAGCAGAGCAGCTTCCTCTGGCATCACCGGGAGGGATATCATCCCAGCCTAGTCAGGAAGTAAAGATAGCTGTGCCGTCAAGTAGTTATCCGGGGGCTGCAGGCTCCTGCCCCTTTGCGGATAATTTTAAAGCAGACCAGGAGGCGGGGAATTCCGGTGTGTATGTAAGCGCGGGAACGGAAATCCTTGGCAATGGGCGGAATGCAGTATTAAAGCGGAATGGATATACGGTGTCCTTTATATATCGGGATTCTGCCACAGGCGGAACTGTGAATGGTGCGCCGGCAAGCATCCCCCTGTCATATGCGGGAGGAGATGCGGTTGAGGTGAATGCGCCCGCCGCCATTACTGGATACGGCCTTACAGGCGTAACCATTGACCAGGGGACAGGCGGCACTCTGAGCGCCCAGGCAGATGCCGGTGTTGCAGATTTTGGCAAGGTAACGGGAACCATGCCGGGCCAGGATGTTGTTATTACATATGAATATACCAGAAACAGCGGTTCCATTGTATTTGAAGCCAATGGAGGGACGCCGGAGCCTCAGGCTCTGACCGGTTCTGTTGGAGGAAGCGTCAATGCGCTGCTGCCTAATATCAGCCGTTACGGCTACCAGTTTGTGGGGTGGAGTACGGTCAATGACAGGGTGAATCCAGATCTCATAAGCGGATTGCCATCAGAATTCCCGGAGGATCCGGTTACTTATTATGCAATTTTCTCACCGGACAGTAATGTGAAGTTTGATTATACGGTTGACTATGTCAATGCGGACGGTTCCATCGTGTTCCAGTCGACCACGACCGAGGATGCCTACAGCGTGGAGGCAGAGGTTCATTCGGGGAAGAAGAACATCCATGGCTATACCTGGAGTTTGGCGGATTCCTCCACGAACCCGGCCATCTACAATTACGGTGATGGGCACGGCCCCGTTCCATTCGGAAACTTTAATGGAGGTACCGGTGACTTCTCGGGGAAGATGCCGGGGCAGGATGCGGCCGTGAAATATGGTTATCAGGTAGACCGCAGCAATCCAAATGCGAAATCCGCATTTACAGTTAAATACGTGACAGAAAATGGTACAGTTGTCCATACAGCTGACATACAAGATGTTTTCCCGGAAGATGCGATCGCGGCGGTTCCGGCGGATGTTTATGGCTTCCGGTACCTGTCAGGCAGCATTACGGCGGGAAGTACTGCAGATGATACGGACGGGCATCTGGTAAGCGCTGTCCAGGGCGGTTTTGACAGCGATGGAAGATTTACGGGAACCATGCCGAACCAGCCGGTAGAGATAACGTACCTGTATGAAGCCACGGAAGAGGGCTATGAGTATAAGATTCATTATTTGGATAATGGCACGCAGGATGAAAGGCTGAGAAACATTACAGGACCGGACATCCAAAATGTAACAGCGGATACGCCTGTGACCGCTGAATTTAAAAATATGTATGGTTATGTGTTTCAGGATGAACGCTCGGAACCTGCATCAGCAGGAACCTTTGACAGCAGCCATAATTTTACTGGAACTATGCCAAATGACCGTTTGGCTGTCACCTATCGTTATGACAGAGACCCATCAAAGTGGGCGAATCTGATATACAAGGCAGGAGAACATGGCGTCTTAAGACCAGGGAATGGTATGTCATCGGATGTTGTTATTTTATCCGGAGGAGCTTATAGGGTTTCCGTACTGATAAATGACGGAACCGTAGAAGGCACCGCGGGAAGCTATACATGGAATGACATACTGGAAAAGAGACTGGTTCCTGAAGCGGTTGCAGACACCTATTACCGCTTTGAAGGCTGGTTTATCGACCAGAATGGAAACGGAATCAAGGATAGTGGTGAGGAGCTGCTTTCAGCCGATAGCAGGTTTACAGGTTCGGCTGCCGTGACTGCATACTTTGCGGAAGATCCTGACCAATGGGTTGATATTCACTTTGCGGCGGGAGAGCATGGAACCATAGATGCGGGGGAAAACGTAAATCTCCATATCCAATATGACCGTACCTGGGCCGATACCGCGGGAAATCGGCCGGCCTATACACCGGAAATCAATTATCTGGTTGATGGTTGGTATGATGGCGGAGTGTCTGTGGAAGATGACAGCAGACTTGTGAATGGAAATACCTATACCATACGGTTCTATCCGGACCCGGCAGTCTTTGGTACAGATGTGGCGGCGCGGGATGCATCAGCAGGTATTGATACGCAGGGAAAAGGCAGGATTACAGTCTATGGGACAACCCAGGGCTATCAGTATATCATCACGGACATGGAAGGCAATATAATAGATGTGGTACGCGGGAATATATCAGGACGGGTATATTTTGAAGACCTGTATCCTGGTACGCGGTATTTAATATATGAAGCAACAGGTACGACACAGGCACAGACTGGGAGGCCCATAGACGGTGTGACTGGAATCATAAGCAGTGCGACTGAGGTTCTGGTCCCGGTAGTGGAGACCAATTACCAGGTCCTTTACGATGAGGAACATGAAGGGAAGACTGTTTTCGTGATTAAGCCGGCGGATACGGATTCCGATTATGCTATTTTAGATAAGGACGGACATGTGGTCATAACTCCTGAGACGGGAGATGGGGGCTGGCAGTCGGCCGGCGGCAGCCAACCGGCAAGCCTGACCTTCTCCGGACTGGATTACAATGAGGAGTATGTGGTAGTGGCAAGGCCTCATGGGTCATCCGGCATCACTGCGGAAAGCAAATTGGAAGACGGGACTCACATCAGCACAGATCCGGGCGGCGAACTGGATATTCCCAACTATATAGTGGAGGCGATTAATGGCCAGGTCCACTCTGTTGATGGAGTAGAATTAGATATCCCCAGATATGATGAGGTCCATAAAGGCGATGAAGTGGTGCTTCACGCGGAAGAAACCGATGGAAATGGACAGAATTTCCTGTACTGGAAGGTGACAATCGGGGCAGTTCCGGGAATGACAGAAACCATACGCCGTCAGGATGTGACATTTACGATGCCGGATTCCAACGTGGTTATGACAGCTTATTATGAGCGTGCGTCAGCGACACCCAGCAATGCAACGGTGACGGATGAAGTACGGGGAGGTAATAAGCATGAGATGGCTCTGGACCCCAATGAAATTGAAAACCTGGAGGAGGAGCTTACCACAGACGCAGACCGGACCCTTATGGATGTGAACCATGCAGATGTGACCTATAAAGTAGTATATAAAAAGAATGTGGTAAAGGCGACTGAATCCAATGCAATTAAACGTTCGTCTTATTATGACAGTGACCATGAAGAAGCGTACCATGGAGCCTGGGGATTGAATGTAGATATTGAACGGTATGTGAACGGGCGGAGAGTAGGGGTAGCTTCGCCATCAGAAGCAACATTTAATACATATGTGCAACTGGATAAAGAAGATGTAGACATGATGGACTATCAGCTGTTTGCTATTTCCGAGGATGATGATGGGGAGCTGATCATTGATTCGGTTACTATGTCTGATGATCCGGAAGAGACCGGCGGTTTGTTTACATTTACGGCTCAGGCTGGTATGAGATATGTGCTCATCTATTCCAGGGCATACAGGATTTATTTTATCAATAATAAAGAAGAACCAAAGTACCGCTATTATTTTAAAGTGCGCCGGGGTGAGACACCGAATAGTGGAGACTATTCCTTTGAATACAGCCAAGTGGAGACACCAATCGATTCATTTATTGATAATGAGGGGGTTGAATTTAATTATATTGGCTGGAGTTACCGGGAAGACCGGCTAAAGGAATTTGACCCGGACAAGGAAATCAAGAGGAAGACGTATGTATATGCGTTTTACGATGATAACAGCGGTGAAGTGAATGATGCCAGGAAACAGCTGGAGGATGCAATCAAAGCTGCAATCGAAAAATCAGACGATTACTTCCTGACGCTGAAGGAGACAGAAAAGATAAGGGAAGCCATAGAAGAAGCTATGGATGTATTCGATAGAACGGGCCCCCGGGCAACTCTTGATGAACTTTTGGAGGCCTTGAACCGTTTGGAGGAAACATGTAAACCCTTCGATAAGATTCTGGAAGACCGGTATGACCATTACGATAAACTTCAGAATGGAGGAAACAGCGGAGGTACATCCGGCGGAGATGGATGGGGCAGCGGAAGCCATGGCGGTTCAGGAGGAAGCAAAGGTGGATCGAAAGGAGGCGGTGGCAGCTCCAGGTCTGCCGGCACAGGCGGGCCAGTCACAACTCCGGCGCCTTATGTTGCGGAAACCAGTAAGAGTTATGTGGTAGGCACCAATGGAAACTGGGAGCTGGTTGACCCAGAGAGTGATAAATGGGCTTTTGTACTCAACGGAGGAATCCGTCTCACCAGCATATGGGCCAAACTTGATTATGCCAACGGTGATGTGAATCGAAATGGCTGGTATCACTTTAATGCCAGCGGACTCATGGATTATGGCTGGTTCAGGGACGAGCATATGAACTGGTATTACTGTAATGCGAAAAAAGACGGCTGGCTGGGAAAGATGAAGACAGGATGGCATTATGATGAGGTAGATAAGCATTGGTATTACCTGGATTTGATTACAGGCCAGATGGTAATGGGATGGAAGGAAATTGAAGGAAAATGGTATTTCTTTACACCTCAGAATACGGCACAGACATACTCATATGACCGCAGCACCGGGAAATGGGTGTTTATGCAGAATCAGGAAAGGCCGCTTGGCTCCATGTACAGCAACGAGAAGACACCGGACGGTTATCAGGTAGGCGCTGATGGAGCTTTACAATAGCAGGAGGTTTTATGAAAAGGACAAATAAGATTAAGGCATATCTGGCCCGTGTCTTGGCCGCGGCCATGGTGATCACCATGGCCGCGCCTCCGGCGCCGGCGTATGCATTGAATTACGGGGATCCGGCAGTCATTCGGTTTGATCCCAAGGAGGGCCCGGATTTATCACATTCAAACTATATGAATGTTCCCAGAGATGGAAACCGGATTACGTATGCTACCGGACGAGCTGGTCATCCACTGGCTGAAGCAAGTGATTTCAATGGAATTGCCGTGGAAAATCTGGGTTCTGGTGACAGGCCGGTGCTGCCTGCATTTGACGCGGATTTGAGTTGGCCGGGATATACCTTTGACGGCTGGTATAATGCAGATGGTAATAAGATACTGTATCTGCCCTTTGCGTTTCCTTACAATTCAACCACGGCATATGAGGCACGCTGGAATGGTGATGCGTCCAGTCAGTTTGATTTTACAGTCATGCATTACCGGGACCTGAATGAGGACAGAAATGGAAACATGAATGGAGAAGACCCGAATGCATGGCCCGAAGCGGATGACAGCCAGATATATAAGTTTTTTGATGACGGAAGCTGGACAACCCGGGTGACGGCCAATACAGCAGTATCCGCTACCTACAAACGGGATATACCGGGCTATAAGGTATCTTCTGTGATTATTAAGAACAACAAAACGCGCCGTTTTGATGACGCCTCAGGCCATGGAACGCTGGGGGAGGCCGCGACCATTAATGAGTCTACCCGGTCTGTCCGCGGAAATATGCCCAATGATGACTTGACTGTGGCATACAGATATGAGCCTGACAGTTCAAAGAAATTTGCCCTGCGTGTAGAATATGCAGATGGGAGTGGCCGTGCGATCCGTACCCCGGAAAGCTATCTCTATTCCGCGGAGTCGCAGGTTTCTGCCGCACCGGCACAGATTACGGCTTATACCCTTACCGGCGCTCAGATAAAAACAGGCAGCGGGGATATAGATGATTTGTCGGGAAGAGGGATATATTCGGCGCAGACAGCAGGATGCACATTTGATGCCCAAAAGAACTTTACCGGAAAGATGCCCAATCAGCCGGTAACCGTGGTATATACTTACGAGATTGACCCTTCCTATGTAACCCATGTAACCATTAACCGGATAGACAACCATAACAATGTGCTGGCTGAGCCGGAAACAAGGGAGGTGTCTCCTAATGAAACAGTGACGGTAAATGTAGAGCGAAAAGCCGGGTATACGTATCCGCCTAACATTGGATGGAATGGAACATTTACCGATATCAGTATGGACCAGACAGCAGCCACGCTGAGTTTTAAAACAGACTTTACAGGCGGCACTGTTACGATTACCTATAATGAAGATTTGAATGATACAGCACATTGGGCCAGGATAAACTATTACAACAGCGAACATGGAAGCCTGTCAGGAGACAGCAGCCCGCGTTCCTTACGGCTTGGTACCCACTCCATTGATACAATCACAGAGGGAATCACGCCATCTCCCGAACAGCACTATATGTTTAACGGCTGGTATAAAGCCAATGCTTCCGGTACAGGTAAAGTAGGAACCGTGTTGACCGGAGATATTGAACTGACCGGAGACCTTAAACTTTACGCGGATTTTGTGGAAGATCCGGGACAATGGTGTGATATAAGATTTGAAAGCGGAAGCCGCGGCTCTATTTCAGGAACCAATTCCATGCATGTGCCGAAAGGGACTCAGTGGTCTCAGATTTCCCTGCCCCAGACCACACCGGACAGTAACTATATGTTTGCTGGCTGGTTTGATGAAAACGGGAATCAGGTTACAGACCCGAATATGACGATTCTGGCGGATCAGACTTACAGGGCACGCTTTACACCTGTGGGAGGAGATGATGGAATCCTGTGCATTCCAGATGGAACTGGAACGATAGGAAATGACGGTATGGGTAAGATTGAGATAAGCGGAGCAAATGAGGCGCGTAAATATGCCCTGACGGACAGTGACGGACGGCTTTTGGCAGTGATGACAGGGGAACAGCTTGGCAGCAGCTGCTTTGAACAACTGCCGCCCTGTGACAGCTACTACGTATATGAGATGGCGGAAAGCGCAGCTCCTGTTGTTGGAGACATACTGACAGATTCAGTGGATCCATCCTTAATAAGTCAGCCAGCCCGTGTCATGGTACCTGCTATTGGAGGGAATTATTCCACCGCGGATGATACGACAGAGGGACTAAGGAAGATTGTTATCCGCCCGGCAGGAGAAAATACTGTGTATGCGGTTCTTGATATGGATGGAAATGTGGTCAGTCAGGATGGGAACGAAGACGGATGGGTAAGCCCGTCCGGCAGTCCGCGGACAGCGGAACTTGCAGGACTTGAACCCAATGTATCCTATATCATCGTGGCCAAACAGGCAGATAACGGCGATGCGCCTTCAGACCGTATGATAAACGGAAGCCAGGTAATGGTAACAGGCACTTCGCAGCAGAACCGTGTTTATACCTTCCGTTTGCTGAACGGAGGTTACGTGGAGTCGGTGACAAGAAACGGGGAAGCGCTGGATGTGGAAGAGCATGCAGATGAAGTCCTGGTAAAGGCAGGGGACCAGATCAGGATATCTGCGGAGGATATGAATCCTGCTGGACAGGCATTTAAACAATGGGAAGTACAGATTGGTAATCTGCATATGTCATACCTGACCAGAAAAAATCAGACCGTGGAAATGACAGCGGGAGATGTAATCCTCCAGGCCATGTATGAACCGTCTCCGGTAGCGACTGCATCCAACGCAACAGTGGATTATTCACCCAAAAACGGGATATTTGCCCTGGACAAGTCAGAGGAAGCGCTTCAGGAATTAAAGGAAGAACTGGTGGATAACGATGAGGATAGCACAGCGCTTTCAAACGGGCAGCGGATAGCTTATACAGTTAAGTTTGACCGACATGCACCGGTGGCATCTGCTTCGGAAGCTGTGAGGCAGGAAGTGGATGACGGGGAGAGCGTTAAGACACCATGGAGTCTGGATATCGGACTTACGCGAAAGGTGGATGGAACCAATAAACCACTGGTGGAGGATGCAAATCTGACTCCAGCAATTAAAGTGTTTGGAAAATTAGACACCAGTCTTTTGGGAAATCTGGAATACAGGTTATGGAAAATTAATTTTGGAGAGGATGATGGTGATACGACCTGTGAAGAAGTCCTGATGACACCTGACCCGAATGAAAATGAAGACTTTACTGGAAGCTTTGCCTTTGAAGCTAATATCGGTGATACTCTGGTATTTAGTTATTATAAAGCGTATGAAGTGATCATCATGGATACCGGAAGGGGACAGGTTCACACATTTAAGGTAAGGGATGGCAGGTCCTTGGATGATACGGAAGACTATATGGATTTAGATATTCACGAAGGCTATACGGATTCCGTTACAGGCATAGCGTATGAGTTCACAGGCCTGTCGAAACGCCAGTCTGGAGGAGGGATGTATGATACTTCAGATCCAGTGACAAGAGATTTGAAACTGTATGCTGTCTATGAACCGGAAGATGATACCCAATGGCAGGAAGCAAAAGAAAGGCTGCAGGAGGAGATTAATATCGCTAATGCCCTGAAGAATAATGGGTCTGTAAGCGCAGAAGACAGAGATGCCCTTACTGAGGCTGTGGATGAGGCTGTTGAAGTGCTGAACCGCCTGCCCAGACCTTCGGTTGACGACCTGGAAAGTGCCTTTGATACACTGAAAGCACTGGTAGACAGTATTAGCAGTGGCGGTTCTGGCGGTTCTGGCGGTTCTAGCGGTTCTGGCGGTTCTGGCGGTTCTGGCGGTTCTAGCGGTTCTGGTGGTTCTGGCGGTTCCGGCGGTTCCGGGGGCTCCGGCGGTTCAAAAGGTTTTTCCGGCGGAGGACATGGACCGGGCAGTGATGGCACAGAAAACAGTTACCGTACGTATTTAGATGGCACCGAGGGCATATGGAATAATGTTGATCAGACTAACCATAAGTGGGCCTTTGTATTGAACAGTGGAACACGTATCAAAGACAGCTGGGCCAATATACGATACACACATAATGGAAGCAGCCAGATTGCCACCTATCATTTTGACCGTGAGGGTATTATGGACAGTGGCTGGTTTTTGGACCAGGATACAGATAACTGGTATTTCCTGTCCAATGTACACGATGGCTGGTTTGGCCGAATGACAAAGGGATGGCACTATGATGATGATGATGGCAGATGGTATTATTTGAGTCCGTTTACCGGAGTTATGCTGATGGGGTGGCAGAAGATTGACGGAATATGGTATTATCTGACCGCTGATAGCCAGCAGAAGACCTGGACGTTTAATGAGGGATCGAAACGATGGGAATATACGAATCAGAATGGCCGTCCATTGGGGTCTCTGTACATAAATGAGATGACACCAGATGGATACCAGGTTGATGAAAACGGAGCCTGGACTCGGGAAACACCTTAAGTGATATTCAATTCTGCCCTGTAGTGCTGTGATGGCATTACGGGGCAGAATTATCCTATGCTGTTATGCGATGAAGAATATGAAGCCATGACCGATGAAAGGAATATGATGAGGGATGAGGTGATCGATATGGAAGAAAGCGATTTTTATACACTGGCAAACACGGACCGTATGGGTATATTTCTCATTTGTATTAAAAATAAACAGGGTGAATTAAGTGGGGACATTGTAAATTTTTATTTAAAGGAGCCCGTGGCATTTACCGGCATACTGGATTTGGGACTGAAAATAGACACATTATGCGCGAAATTTCAACGGCCTATGGCGACAACAGAACCAAGGTTTTTGACCGCTCATATGAAAAGAGCATATGAGAAGCGGGAACTGGACAAAGAGCATATTCCAATGAAATACTGTACAAAGATTCAAAATATGGCTAGCTTTATGGCTTTAGGTATAAGCGCGTGTGAAACATTGATTATTGAAATTCATCAGCGTCAGTTTTCCAGTATGCAGGGACGCATAAAAGGAAAATGCAGTGGTGGAAACGGCGTTTCATTCCGCAGCGCATTAGAGCTGATGAGAATGCTGCGTGAATATGAGTATATGCGAAATGAAAAGAATAAGAACGGAGGTTCTAATGGGAAGACCAGAAAAGAACAGGAAACAGTAGAGACACCATGATGAATAATGGCTATTTATAGTTATATGTAAAAATAGGATGGGACTGTATTGTTTGGTTTTCATAAATAGGATACAGAACTATGGATGATTCGTCAAAATATATCGCTTTGAGCAAGGAAAGGGATTTTTAATGAGAAAAGACAGATTTAATATTTGTATTTCTTTTTATGCAGTGTTGGCATTTGTATTAGCAATTTTAGGACAAACTTTATTATGCGGTATGTTGCTTGGTTTTGTTATTGTGATTCAAAAGGATGAATGGCTTACAAAGCAGGTCATGCAGGCATTTTTTCTTGCTCTTGTGGAAAGTATCATATCATGCGTAACGAATATTTTTTCAGGGCTATATGCTATACCTATCTTAGGAATTGCTTTCTCTGGAATCGTTGGTCTTATCAGCGGCATTCTCTCTTTTCTTTTGTTAATCATTGGACTTATCGCAATAGGGAAAGTATCAAAAGACTCAGATGCAAGAATTCCCATAGCATCTAAATTGGCAAATAAGGCATTCGGTCTGACTTGTACGATACAATATAAGCCTGCTTCAGATGCGTCTGTGCAAGATCCAGACACCTCAAACGATCATAAAGACTAAAATAATCAAATGTTATGATCCGGCTTCTTATGGAGTGGTAATCAGAAGTGACGGCTCCAAGCCAAAAGAATATGTTGCAAAAACAGAGGTGTGTAGGTTGGAAGACTAACTGGTCAGGAAGGAGTGCATGCAGTGATTGAAAATCTTTACATAAGAGGTATGGTTTATGCGGTGGAAATCTACAGGAGAGGCAGAAATTAATATAGGGGTGCTTGGAAGCAGGAATGATGTTTTGTGGGAATTCAGAGATTTTTTGATTTGTCTTGACGCTGAATCAGATTACAAGATTAGCATGATGTTGGCAAAAAATCGTGAAACTCTTCTGCGAGTGATGTCATTCGTTCCTGGAGGATTTGACATCATAATTGTGACAGACCATCTGCCTGGTTTCGTTTATTTGGAAATGGCAGAAATGGCATTTGCGTTTAATGCAGAAGTGAAAATCCTGTTTCAAATGGATAGGGGCATGGAATTTTCAGATAAACTATACCCACATGCATTATTTGTGCCTGGCAGGGAACAGCTAAAAAGCTTAGCGAAAGAAAAAATGGATGATATGATAACAAAAAATAGTGAAAAAGGAGCAGCAAAATGAATAGGGAGAACTGGTTGAAAAAATTTCTGAGAAATCAGGCTTGGCCATCTGTCAAAGTGCGAATGCACTAAATGGAATCATTGATTCTATCTCTGAGAAATTAAAAACAGGGGATGTGTGCTTGATGTGGGGTGGAACTTTTGCGGTTGCAGAACGGAAAGGACGTCAGAGAAGAAATCCAAGAACCGGAGAAGTAGTCGAGATTAAACCGCGTAGGGTTCCCGTATTCCGCGCGGGTTCCATATTGAAGAGGGAGGTAATTCAGGGAAATCAAGGATAGGTGTTGGTAGCATACCATGTCATAGATTATTGTAAGTGGAGAAGCGGAACGCAGTGCATATCGGTAACAAGTTACTTTGCGTGAGCTGGTAAGAACGAAACGAATTTTAATTTTTCAGTAGATTCATTGGTCAAATAATAGAGCAATATTTAGAGTCACAGCAGTGACTTTAAATATTGCATCTATGGCATGGTATAGTAAGATATGTCGGAAGCCTTCGTAAGACCGTAGAATTTGTAACGTAATTAAAAGGAGATGGAATGGATATTAAGTGCCAATATTGTGGAAAGAATCTGGCAACGATAGAGGGAACGGGAAGAGATACTTTCACAAGTAAGATTGTATTTACATGTAGATTTTGCGGAAGAACTACATCACTGAACATTATACGGAATAAGAGAAGAAAGAATGAGAAAGAGAGAAATAGGGCTGCTATAGAATTATAAGGTGAAGGTGGCATGATATATTGGCATACATAATGACAGGTGCGGTAGACAGAGGGAATATAAAAAGAAAATCATGGTATATCACGGGGCTACTCTGTAATGCAGTTGCATCCCTGGTTTAGGTGAAAGAATTGGGACTATGAAACGTGTAGAAGGTGCGAGTTAGAGCTCGAATACTAGGAGGGTGTGTAGATGAAGGATTTAATGAAACGATGGAAACTGGCAAATGAGGTGATTGCCTGTATAACTACAGTAATAATTATTTCGATACTACCTCTGGTATTTCATGATTACTATTTTGATATATTAGATACAAAATATTATTTTTATTGTGGCACGGTTATTTGCATGGCGGCAGTCATGCTGTTATTGACTCTCATCATTCTTCGGCTTAACAAAGGAACGATTGTAATGACGCCAAAGCTCAGAAAATCGGATTGGGCGATGATTGGTTTTTTGTTTTCTATTGTGTTATCTTGTATTTGGTCTGACTACCGTTTCGAGGCGTTTTGGGGTACAGAAGGTCGCCTTATGGGGACTTTTTTGTATTTGATATGTGGTATCAGTTTCTTTACGCTTGGACATTGTTTGAAATTTAAGAGATGGTATCTGGAGGCTTTTCTTGTCACGGGAATGGTTGTTTGTTCAATTGGAATTATGCAATATTTCCTCATCGATCCATTTGGATTTAAAAAAGATATTCATGCAAGCCATTACACTTCTTTTATATCCACAGTTGGTAATATAAATACATACGCTTCTTATGTAGCACTTATATTTGGAATGAGTACTACGTTATTTGTAAGAGAGAGAAATATGGCCAGAAAATCATGGTATGTCTTTACGGTTATTCTATCATTATTTGCACTGGTTACGGGGAATAGTGATAATGCATATTTGACAATAGGAGTCATAGTGCTTTTTCTTCCATTATACGCGTTTCGTGATATGTATGGATTAAAACAATATATGCTTTTAATATCTATGATCAGTACAGAATTTATGGCAATTGGCGAGATTGATAAAAGGTATGCATCGCATGTGCTGCCGATAGGTGGTTTATTCCGCCTGATAGTCGGGAGTGATTGGCTTATTTTCGTAGTGGCAGCACTGTGGGGATGCACCGCTTTCATATATATATTAGAGAGATTTGTGCGGAAGAAATACAAAGACGAGTGCGGAATATGTATATGCAGACGAATTTGGGGGACAGTGTTAATCCTGGCGATAGCTGTACTCATATATATGACGTTCGATGCGACACGAATGGGGAATGGGCAACAGTATGGGATATTAAAGGATTATTTATTGATTAATGATGAATGGGGAACACATAGGGGATACATCTGGAGGATTGGTATTGAATGTTACATGAAATACTCACCTCTCCGAAAGCTGTTTGGCTCCGGTCCCGACACATTTGGAATTGTTACACAAAGCTATTATAGAGAAATGATTGAGCGTTATTATGAAATATTTGATAGTGCACATAATGAGTATTTGCAATATCTAATCACTATTGGGATAGTCGGGCTATTTTCCTATCTTTTTTTATTAGTGTCTTCTATAATCGAAATGGTAAAGGCTTCAAAAAGGGAGGATTCAGTTATGTCAATTGTATATGCCGTTAACTGCTATGCGGCCCAGGCAGTTGTAAATATAGGAGTTCCGATTGTATTTCCAGTTATGTTTACACTTTTAAGTGTAGGAATATCCGTTCAAAACTGCACAGATAAAACATCGGAAGTAAAGGTGATGAGAGGGACTAAAAGAGAAAACAAAAACAATAAATATCTCTATAAAGATAAAGTACAGTTTACAAGGGACTACACAGGGGAGGTATCTGACGGGAGGGGGTCCACCCCGTCTTAGCTATCATGGTGTCTCGTTTGTGGAAGCGACAGCCTTGGCGGCCTTTGTCACCTATATCCTGTGCCATTCTTCTTCTCGATAAAGGTGCAACTCTTTCCGGAAGAATTGATGGAATAGGGCATTAAGCCTAATACAATCCGCCTGTCCATCGGCATAGAGCATATTGATGATATTATCGCATACTTAGAGAATGGGTTTGCTTCATTAAAATAAGTGATGTGAATGAAATTGAGGTAAAAGGGAGTCTGGCTTAAGCTGGGAAATTATCGGGAAATATTTGCCGTTGTACCTTTCTGGTTTCACTGAAATGCATCCGAACAACATAATAGGTATCATCCCAATCTTTTTCCCTATGCCGGTCTGAGGGTTCCACTATCATGTCAGAGGATTTTTTCTTGTTGCTTAAAGGGGCATATACTTCTTTCTCGGGCACAGACCACCGAGATAAGTTGTCAAGGGCATTTTAATCAAGTTCATAAAAATTCAAAAATGGCAGCCTTTCAATCTACGCTACTTCCAGCATTTTCACTTGATTTTTTTGAGTCTTCTGCATATAATAAGAGTAGGGAAAACCCTACTTTCCATGTTTCAGAAAGGTGGTGTAAAATCATGTTAGCAAATACGTTTGTAGACAATGCAAAAGTCATGGCAAAGGGGCAGGTCACAATTCCCAAAGATATTCGGGAAGTACTCGGCGTGGCAAGCGGTGATCGCATTACGTTTATCGTTGAGGGAAACACCGTCCGCATAGTTAATTCTGCTGTCTACGCTATGCAGGTGCTTCAAAAGGAGATGGCCGGAGAAGCAGAACGCTCTGGCTTAACCTCCGATGATGATGTCATGGCGTTTGTGGAAGAATTGAGAAATGAGGACGAGAACGCATGAGGGTTTTGATTGATACCAATGTTCTGATTTCTGCCGCTTTAAGCGCAAACGGCATCCCCTTTCAGGCGTATGTAAAAGCGGCGTCCTATCCCAATCACGGGCTGATCTGTGAGCAGAACGTGGACGAAATGAAGCGGATATTTAACAAGAAATTTCCGAATCGGCTTGCGTCACTGGATAAATTTCTTTCCGTTGCACTCCTGACTTTGGAACTGGTTCCGATTCCAACAGAGAAAGATAGTTCAGAGATACAGATCCGTGATAGGAATGATCGTCCAATTCTTCGGGCAGCCATAGAAGCAAAGGCCGATGTTTTACTGACCGGCGATAAAGATTTTTTGGAATCTGGCGTGAAAAATCCGATGATTATGACACCGGCTGATTTTCTCCAATACTGAAACGGTGCGGAGCCGGGAACCTGAGAGATGGTTTCCGGCTCCGCATTTTGACATCTGCTTAACCTCATTTTTGAGCATACGTTTTATCTTGTTGTTTATGGTTGCCTTGCTGGTTTTACTGAAATGTATTCGGACAATAAGTAGTTTTACCGATTTTCTTTACCAGAGCAGGCGCGTCCTTTTGTCCTGCGCCGGCCTGGAGGAATGCAGCTGTTTCAGAGGCATTTTTCTTCCAGAAGTTTTTCCTTCAGAGAGAATCAGGGCACACCGTTCCAGGATGGGGGCATAGATTCGTGCATGGAACAGAGCGGATGGGGTATTGATCGCGTCCAGTTTCAGGTTTGTTTAATCATTGGTTTCCGATTGCGGTAACTACAGTCGCTCACATGGGACATCAGATTTATTGCGTACTCGGTATTCTCGCTCCCAGAGCGTCAAGGGGTAACAGGTCATACATTCCCTGACTAACGATAAAATCCGCGCTGTCTCCGGAAAACATACCATCCAGCCGGTTTGGGATAGAGGGGAAGTTTATCATCAGCACCGAAATATCCTGGTCAAGCAGAGCGTTGGCGATACAACTAGAGAAAAAAATTTCCCATCCCCACATCCACGAACAGGAGAAACAAGGTGTTATCCCGGCATGCTTTTGTTCAGTTATCCACATAGGCGCGGGCTTTCTTTATCAGTGGATTCTGCCCATTGTCATTGGCAACAGTGTAGTCATACAGATAGCGGTCATGAAGCCCTTGCGCCTTTATTCCCCTAATGCTTTCCCTACGGTTTCACTGGTCCTCGGCCTCCTTGCTCCGCCATTCTGACTCCACCTGACAGGAGCATACACAGTGGGGAATGAAATAGCCGGATTTCCCGAAGCAGGGAACAACGGTTTAGTGGTTCCCGCTGCAATGTTTACAGTGGATAAGCCCGTCAGCCGGGGATATCTACTCGTCCGAGAGGAAGAAGCGGTAAAGCTCTCTGGGGCATCCAATCGGGCTGTTAGAGGCTAGGAGGTTCACTGCGACCCTGTGGTGAGTATGGGGAGAGTATCGTTCCGGCCCGAACAGGTCATGCCCCAGCATGAGCGGCTCCTGCGTTTTAGCAACGGTAAGCCGGTTACGGATAGGACTGGTCGCGCTGCTTCAGAAAACGGGTTTTCGTGTCGATAAATCGGATGCATTCCGGTTTCGGCACAGAAGCTTACCAATGATGTTCGGCAGGCGTCTGGAGCCATAGGAAACAAGGTTCAGAATCGCGATCTCATTGATACGATTCTGTGTGGGGTAGAGGACGCCCATCGGCATTTTGCTATAATTTGGAACAGGTATATTGCGAAATACGCTTCTGAGTGCTGATGGAGTTGGATTCTACCTTCAGTTAATCAGAGTGGTTCAATCTTTCGTACGGGGGTGTTATTTTTGTTGTAAGCAAGGTGTTGTCTTCCTCGCGTGAAAATGCTCTAAGTGTCTCTCCACTAACCATGAGAAATAATCATGAGTAAGGAGTTACTTAGAGCATATAACATCGGTGGCAAGATAGGTTAATTAAGATTAAATGCTGCTCAATTATTAGATGGGCTATATGGCCTACAGCTTTCACGATTAGCTAAATCATTCGGTAAGAATTGTGTCTGTAGTAGCAACATATTTGTTTGAAAAAGGATGTTTTCATTACGTAATAGAGTGTATTCACTGAATTTCAGAAGATGTTTTTTAGTATATATGTTTTTTCTATGGCTATGCATTCAATGATATACATATGGTGGTCAGTAAATCGCTACAAGGAGAGAGGCTGAGAATCACACCAGGCTCGATATGAATGCGGCTGACATGGGCAAAATCAGCCATAACGAGGGAATTGATTCCATCGTCTTTACTAATGCTGTTTAAGGATTTTTTGTAATTCAAAATGCAATCGTATTTAGAACAAACGGCGACAGCATGGCAAAATCATTGATTCTCTGGCTATAATCTAGAAAAAGGGAGTCTTGATCATGCTATAATACTTTTATTGTGGTCAAGGCTCCTTCCATCATGGAACGGAGCATGATGAAATGTAAAAAGAAGGAAATGAACAAAGGCGGGGCAGAAGAGGGCACCTTTGGAAAATCAAAGTGTAAGAAATAATGCAAATATTGAGCCTCATTGCCATGATGATGTGCGTGAACGATCAAAGTCTAGGAGTATTGATAAGTACAAAATGTTTGTGTTTATCTTTTCATTTTTTAGATTTAGAATATATGAAAAATGAAGAATTGCCAGTGCACTGGAGCCTATGGCTCCATTAGAGGACTCCTGGGGCTTTTGTGATGCTACCGGTGGGCCTGGTTATCGTTATGGGTACCGGAACTTCTTTCGGTACGGTACCGGTTTTGGCTGTGCTATATGTACCTCTGTGTTCCGAGCGGGGCTTTGGCTTGGGCGCAACTACCCTTCTGGTTGCAGCAGCAGCCACCATTGGCGACACTAGTTTCCACGTGTCCGACATTACTCTGGCACCCACGTCTGGACTGAATGTCGATGGACAGCACGACTATATATGGGATACCTGCGTGATTCCCCTCATTGCATTAGATATCCCCATGTTTATTCTGGCCTGCCTGTGCCCATTGTTCTTCTAAAGTAGTTAGGAACAGAAGCCTCTTTTCTTTTAAAATATGCGTTTATTATGCTTGCAATGACACAAGGAGGAAAAGAGGCTTAACTTATGCTTAAAAAGAAGTTTTCGGACAATTTGGGGGCTATCCAATATTCATGCAATACCGGTGTGGCGTAATTCCTTTATACCGTTTAAATGTTTTGATAAAATAACATACATCGCTAAAACCACATCTATAGGCTACTTCTGTCAAAGTTAAATCAGAGGTACTTAATTCGCTACAGGCGCGCTCAATACGATAGTAGTTCAAGTAATCAATGGGGGTTCTGTGAATGATAGAATGAAAATAGCTGCAGAAATACTTGGGAGACATTCCGGCAATTCTGGACAATTCATTCAGTGTAATGGTCTGCCCGTAATTACTATCTATGTATTCCAACACAGGTTTGAGCTGCATCATCTTTCTGGAAGATTTTGTAGCATCAATCTTATCCTGATAAAGCTTTTTCTGGTAGATGATTCCGAAGAGTTCAAATAAAGTGCCCATGGTTATCAGTTCGCTTCCAGGCTCACTATGCTGCATGGATATGAAAAGATGGTTGATAATTCGATGTAAGGAATGGTTGTTTTTTGTAAAATGATTCTGTACGATAATCTGATGCTTTGTAATAAGGCGGATATAAAACCGACAGGTATCTGTGTGCATGAGGAGACGCTGGATATCGAACACAATACATTCATAAATGCAATTATGAGGTAAACCGCCATGAATAACCCCCTCATTAATAAAAATAATATCCCCAGCTTTAGCTTCAAATTCTTCATCATCTAACTTTAAAAAGAGGATTCCCTCCAAAATCCGGATGATTTCCAACTCTTTATGACAGTGGAATGGCATGTTATAACGGGGATGATGCTCATCTACATGGTAATATTCGATAGGAAAATCCATAGTCCCATGTTGCTTTTTTTCATTATAGTCCAAATAGTGCATACTGCGCCCTCCTGAAAATGTAAAAATAACTATAAATACAGAACGGTAAAGTAAATAGATGGATAAAATGCTTAAAAAATGAATATTATTATATTTTTTGCCATTATATCACAGCAAATAGGGGAATATCAATAGTATAATACAATTATGTAAAAAAGCGCAAAGAAATTAGAATAATAACAATCTAAAATTAAAAAGGAGGAAAACACTATGGCAGCAAGCAGATTGGTTGGGTCTTATCCGGTTATCGGCATTAGACCCACAATAGACGGAAGACAGGGATATATGAAAGTAAGGGAATCTCTGGAAGAACAAACCATGAACATGGCCAAAAGTGCGGCGGCCCTGTTTAGGGAAAATCTTTTTTACAGTAATGGAGAACCGGTAAACGTAGTGATTGCGGATTCCACCATTGGACGGGTGGGGGAAAGCGCGGCCTGCGCGGATAAATTCCGCAGAGCCGGAGTGGATATTACACTGACTGTGACCCCATGCTGGTGTTACGGTGCAGAGACCATGGACATGGATCCGCATACAATCAAGGGCGTGTGGGGATTTAACGGAACGGAGAGACCCGGTGCCGTATATCTCGCCTCTGTACTGGCTACCCATGCGCAGAAGGGGCTTCCGGCTTTTGGTATCTATGGACATGATGTTCAGGATGCTGATGATACAAGTATACCTGAGGATGTAAAAGAAAAACTTCTCCGTTTTGGACGCGCCGCAGTGGCTGCCGCTACCATGAGGGGAAAGTCATATCTCCAGATAGGTTCTATCTGCATGGGAATTGGAGGTTCCATCATAGACCCGGCATTTATTGAGGAATATCTCGGGATGCGGGTGGAATCCGTAGACGAAGTGGAACTGATCCGCCGTATGAGTGAGGAAATATACGATAAAAAAGAGTTTGAAAAGGCCCTTGCATGGACAAAGGCAAACTGTAAGGAAGGCTTTGACAAGAACCCTCCCGAAGTTCAGAAGACCCGGGAACAGAAGGATAGGGATTGGGAATTCGTAGTTAAGATGATGTGCATCATCAAGGATTTGATGAATGGGAATCCCAATCTGCCAGAGGGGCGGGAGGAAGAGCGGATCGGACACAATGCCATTGCCGCAGGCTTCCAGGGACAGAGACAGTGGACAGATTTTTATCCCAATGGTGACTTCGCTGAGTCCATGCTGAATTCCTCCTTTGACTGGAACGGCGCAAGGGAGCCATACATACTGGCTACTGAAAATGACACATTAAATGGGCTGGGTATGCTGTTTATGAAGCTGCTCACCAACAGGGCACAGATTTTCGCGGATGTGCGTACGTACTGGAGCCCGGAGGCTGTTAAGAAGGCGTCCGGATATGATTTGGAAGGGGTCGCAAAGGAAGCAGGCGGTTTCCTGCATCTGATCAATTCCGGAGCGGCCTGTTTGGATGCCACGGGTAAAGCCCTGGATGAAGACGGACAGCCGGTCATGAAGCCATGGTATGAGGTGACGGCGGACGATCAGAAGGCAATGTTGGAAGCAACCACATGGAATGAGGCTGATTTTGGGTATTTCAGAGGCGGCGGCTATTCTTCCAGATATGTTACAGAAGCCCAGATGCCATGTACGATGATCCGCTTAAACCTGGTAAAGGGACTGGGGCCTATGCTGCAGATTGCAGAAGGCTGGACCGTGAAATTGCCGGACGATGTAACCGACATCTTATGGAAAAGAACGGACTACACATGGCCGTGCACCTGGTTTGCGCCCAGGGTGACAGGCCGGGGAGCATTTGCCTCCGCGTATGACGTGATGAATAACTGGGGAGCTAACCACGGTGCAATCAGCTATGGACATATTGGGGCGGACCTTATTACACTCTGCTCAATCTTAAGGATTCCTGTCAGCATGCACAATGTGCCCGAGGAAAAAATATTCCGTCCTGCAGCCTGGAACGCATTTGGAATGGACAAAGAGGGACAGGATTTCCGTGCCTGTGCGGCTTATGGGCCTTTATATAAGTAAGGCGGTGTGTCTATGAGCCATAAAAATGTACTGGCAGTGGATTTCGGTGCTTCCAGTGGAAGGGTAATGCTGGGAAACTTTGATGGGAACCGGTTATCTATACAGGAAATCCATCGTTTCCCCAATGATCCGGTTATATTAAACGGAACCATGTACTGGGATTTCCTGCGGCTGTTTTATGAAGTGAAGCAGGGACTGATGAAAGCAAAGAAGTATGGAAAGATTGACAGCATTGGCGTGGATACCTGGGGCGTGGATTTCGGCCTGATTGACAAGGAGGGAAATCTTTTAGAAAATCCGGTGCACTACCGGGATGCGCGGACCGCAGGGATGCTTGAAAAGAGTTTTGGAAAGATGGATAAGGACCGCTTTTATCAGATTACGGGCAGTCAATTTATGGAGATTAACACGGTATTCCAGCTTTTGGCTCTGCTGGAAAAGCGACCCGGACTTCTGGAGGGAACTTCCAGACTTCTGTTGATGCCGGACTTATTTAATTATTATCTATGTGGGGCGCAGGTCAGTGAGTACTCCATCGCGTCCACCACGCAGATGCTGGATGCCCGTACTAAAATGTGGTCAAAGGAAGTGTTGGAGAGCCTAGGTATCCCAGAACGGATTCTGGGCGGTATCGTTCCATGTGGAACGAGACTTGGTTTCATAAAAAACGGGATTTGCCAGGAGCTAGGAATTGAGCCTATGGAAGTGATTGCTGTGGCAGGACACGATACGCAGAGTGCCCTTGCGGCTGTTCCTGCCAGGGATAAGGATTTCATCTTCATCAGCTGCGGAACATGGTCGCTGTTTGGCACAGAACTGGA
Organism: Enterocloster sp. 210928-DFI.2.20; assembly: GCF_020554465.1. Classification (NCBI taxonomy): domain Bacteria; kingdom Bacillati; phylum Bacillota; class Clostridia; order Lachnospirales; family Lachnospiraceae; genus Enterocloster; species Enterocloster sp. 210928-DFI.2.20. The sequence continues at coordinate 24,356 of NZ_JAJCHK010000017.1, read as the reverse complement.
CGAACCTGTTATCAACGGGGTGTCAGAACGGCTGAATATCACAAATGAAGGCGGGTGCCAGGGAAAGATTTCCTTCCTCAAGAATATTATCGGGTTGTGGCTGATCCAGGAAAGCAGGAGACAGTGGATTCGTGAGGGAAAGGAATACAGTTTCGGACATCTGGAGCAAATGGCGGCAGATGCAAAGCCGTTTAAAGCCCTGATTGACCCGGATGCACCAGAGTTTGTTCCGGCTGGAAATATTCCTGAAAGAATCCGGAGTTACTGCCGTAAAAGCGGGCAGAAGGTACCAGAGAATGAGGCGGAGCTTGTGAGATGCATTGATGAGAGCTTGGCACTTAAGTACCGCATGACATTGGAAGAAATTAAGATGTGTACCGGAAGAGAGTACCCGGCTATCCATATGGTGGGTGGTGGAACACAGAGCGGACTTCTCTGCCAGATGACGGCCAATGCGTGTCATTGTCCGGTAATTGCCGGACCGGTGGAGGCTACCGTACTGGGTAACGCGGCTATGCAGCTGCTTGCGACAGGAGAACTTAGGGATCTGGATCAGGTGAGAAGTGTCGTAGGGGCTTCAGCCAAGGTAAGTATCTATGAGCCGAAAGATACAGATCAATGGGAGCAGGTATACGGACAATATAAAAAAATGCTGGAATGACCAAAGACCGGGGCAACCTGGAAAATAGGAGGTATTATGGAATTAAGCTATATGGAACTAAGGGAACAGATTTGCGATGTGTGCCATAAAATGTGGCAGCTTGGCTGGGTGGCAGCCAATGACGGCAACGTGTCCGCCAGGCTGGATGACGGAACATTTCTTGCCACTCCCACCGGAATGAGCAAAAGCTTCATCACACCGGAAAAGCTGGTTCGTATCAATGGGAAAGGCGAGGTGTTGGAAGGCCTTCCCGGATACAGGCCCTCTTCAGAGATTAAGATGCATCTCCGCTGCTATAAAGAGCGTGAGGATGTAAATTCCGTGCTTCACGCCCACCCGCCTGTAGCCACCGGATACGCGGTAGCCAATGTGCCGTTGGACGAGTACTCTATGATTGAGACGGTAATTGCTCTGGGTTCGATTCCGGTAACGCCTTACGGAACCCCCTCCACTTACGAAGTACCGGATAACATAGCGCCTTATCTGGGGGAACATGACGCAATGCTCCTTCAGAATCATGGGGCTTTGACCGTGGGGGCTGATGTGATTACCGCTTATTACCGCATGGAAACACTGGAACTCTTTGCAAAAATCAGCCTTAACGCCAGAATGCTGGGAGGTGCACAGGAAATATCCAGGGAAAATATTGACCGCCTTATCTCAATGAGGAAAGGATATGGGGTAACTGGCAGGCACCCCGGTTATAAAAAATACAGTAAACAGGAGGAAAACAGATGCTAAGAGGAATACCCCATATATTATCTCCTGAACTGTTAAAGATATTATGTGAAATGGGTCACAGCGACCGGATTGTGATTGCCGATGGGAATTTCCCGGCAGAGTCCATGGGCAGGGATGCCCATGTCATACATATGGAAGGCCACGGCGTGCCGGAGATACTGGAAGCAATCCTCTCGCTTTTTCCACTGGACACCTACGTAGAACACCCTGTCTGCCTGATGTCGGTAACGGACGGGGATACGGTTGAAACACCCATCTGGGATCAATACATGACATTGGTGGAAGCGTGTGACAGCAGGGGCAGAAGTGCCATTGGCCATATAGAGCGGTTCGCGTTCTACGAGGAGGCAAAGAAAGCTTATGCAATTATCGCCACCAGCGAGAAAGCGCTTTATGCCAATATCATGCTGCAAAAAGGGGTAGTTACCGACCAGGGCCTGTAAATGGGTTCCGCCAAAACAGTGCAATTAGTAAAGAAATGGAAGGTGATGATGTGGGAGAAGTAATTCTGACCATGAAAGACATTGATAAGTCCTTTGTCGGGGTACATGCGTTAAAAAATGCCTGTCTGGAACTTAAAAAGGGCGAGGTCCATGCACTGATGGGTGAGAATGGCGCCGGAAAATCCACCCTCATGAAGATATTGACAGGAATCTACAGCAAGGACAGCGGTACCATTGTGTATGAGGGGCGCCAGGTGGAATTTAAAAGTCCCAGGGAAGCGCAGGACGCCGGCATTGTGATCGTGCATCAGGAATTGAACATGATGAACCACTTAACGGTGGCCCAGAATATCTTTATCGGCAAAGAAAAAATGAACGGAAAGCTGATTAATGACCGCAGGATGGTGGAAGAGGCAGAAAAGCTGTTCGGATTACTGAATATCAGGATTGACCCAAGGGAAACAATGGGGAGGCTGACGGTGGGGCGCCAGCAGATGTGTGAGATAGCAAAGGCAATCTCTACAGATGCCAAGATAATCGTATTTGATGAACCGACTGCCGCGCTGACAGATTCAGAAATCAGCGAGCTGTTCAAAATCATACGTGATCTGAGGGCCAAGGATATCGGAATTGTATACATTTCCCACCGCATGGATGAGATTAACCAGATTACTGACAGGGTAACGGTCATGAGGGACGGGGAATATGTGGGTACGCTCATAACCAGGGATTCCACGAAAGACGACATCATCCAGATGATGGTGGGACGCACGGTGTATGAGGAGCCTAAGAGTTTCAGCAATGTAAAGCCGTCTGCCCCGGTGGTGCTGAAGGTTGAACACCTGAATGTTGGGAAAACAGTAAAAGATGTAAGCTTTGAACTTCGCAAAGGAGAAATCCTGGGTTTTTCAGGACTCATGGGAGCCGGAAGGACGGAGACAGCCAGGGCTATCTTTGGTGCTGACAGGAGAGACAGCGGTGATATTTATGTGAATGGAAAACGGGTGGATATCAAGAACCCACAGGACGCGGTTGACGCCGGGATTGGATATCTGTCGGAGGACCGCAAGCGCTATGGTGTGATCATTGAGAAAACGGTAGCCGAGAATACGACAATGGCTTCCCTGAAAGCATTCTGCAAAGGCCTGTTTATTGATAAGAATGCGGAAAAAGAAACCGCGGAACAATATGTGGAGGCATTAAAGACAAAGACACCATCCGTGGAACAGCAGGTGCGCAACCTGTCGGGAGGTAACCAACAGAAAGTGGTCATTGCAAAATGGCTTACCAGGAACTGCGACATCCTGATATTTGACGAACCCACAAGGGGAATCGATGTAGGAGCAAAAAGCGAGATTTATACATTGATGAATAATCTTGTAAAGCAGGGGAAGTCCATTATCATGATATCCTCTGAACTGACGGAAGTGCTGCGAATGAGCGACCGTATCCTGATTATGTGTGAGGGCCGTAAAACAGGAGAAATCAGCATAGAAGAAGCTACCCAGGAAAAAATCATGCATGCCGCTACACTGAGAGATTAAATGGGAGGTTAAAGACATGTCAAATAATGGGAATCAGGTAAAAAAGGAGCCGAATGGATTGTTCAAAGCCATCGGTACTCAGAAATTGGTGGCAGTCATTGCGCTGATTGTATTATTCATGTTCTTCTGGATTTTCGGGGACAATTTTGCAAAATACAGCACACTGGTCAGCATTTTTGATTCGTCCTATTATATTGGTTTTATGGCCATAGGTGTAACATTTGTAATTATCACCGGAGGAATCGACTTATCCATTGGTACGGTCTGTATCTGCTGTTCCTTGATTTCAGGAACGCTGTATACAAAACTGGGACTGCCTATGCCGCTGTGCGTTATCCTGGCCATATTGATGGGAGGCCTGTTCGGACTTGCCAATGGACTTATGGTATCTGTCATGAGGCTTCCGGCCTTTATTGCCACACTGGGAACTATGATGATTACCAGAGGCCTGGGTTCGATTGTGACAAATACGGCAACCGTGACCTTTCCGCAGGCTTCGGCGCCGGGCGGCTCATTCAGAGGTATTTTTAAATTAAAAGGGGCAGGGCTTCCGCAGGCAGGTATCCCCACGGGATTCATACTGCTGATTATACTTGCAATCCTGATGGCAATCCTTCTCAACAAGGCGCGTCCGGGACGCTATATACTGTCTCTTGGGAGTAATAAGGAGGCGACCCGGCTTTCCGGTGTAAATGTGGTAAAGTGGGAGACTTTGGCTTATGTCATAAGCGGTCTGTTTGCCGGGCTGGCAGGTGTGTCTTATGCAGCTGTATACTCCACACTCATGCCTGGAACCGGAAATGGATTTGAACTGGATGCAATCGCCGGAGTTGTAATCGGCGGAACATCCCTGGCAGGTGGCGTGGGTTCCATATCGGGGACTTTAATCGGTGTTTTTATTATGTCCGTTTTGAAGACAGGCCTTCCCTTTGTGGGAGTACAGCCACATTATCAGCTGCTGATTACCGGATTTGTGTTGATCATAGCCGTATTTGTAGATGTTTTGAATAGAAGGAAACAGGGGAAGAATTGATACGCACTAATAACCCGCAAAGCGGGATAATAAAGGGAGGTTTATTTATGAAGATAAGATTATTAAGTACAGTCATCTGCGCAGCAATGGTTTCCACAATGGTAATGGGCTGCTCCAGCGGAGCCAGCGCGCCTGCCACCACAGCCGCAGCAGCGGCCGCTCCGGAGACAGAGGTAAAAGACACAACAGCAGGGGATACGGAGACAGCCAAGGCAGATGCTGCTGTGGACTACAGCGATGTCACGGTTGAGATTGTGGCAAAAGGCTTCCAGCATGATTTTTGGAAAGCGGTAAAGATGGGATCAGAGCAGGCCGCAGAGGATTTGGGGCTTAAGTCCACCAATTTTGTAGGGCCAGCCAGTGAGAGTGCAGTCGCTGAGCAGATTGAGCAGTTAAATAATGCGGTCAACAAGGCTCCAAGCGCCATCTGCCTGGCGGCTTTGGATACACAGGCGGCCCTGGATGCAATTTCCAATGCTCAGGCAGCAAATATTCCGATTGTAGGGTTTGACTCTGGGGTTCCGGATGCCCCGGCAGGCGCCATTGTAGCTAATGCAGCTACGGATAACTATGCGGCAGGTGGCCTGGCCGCGGAGAAATTGTATGAAATGATTAAGGATAAGGTCACAGATCCGGCAGAAGAGGTCAGAATCGGCGTTGTCTCCCAAGATGCGACATCCCAGTCTATAGGAGAACGGACAGGCGGTTTCATAGACAGAATGCGTACCTTGGTTGGCGAAGATAAATGCATGGTAGTAGGCCATGATAAGTATAATAAGGCAGTTGACGAAGCAAAGGTGATTATCGATGTAGGCATTCCGGCAACTGTGGATGACGCGGCTTGTGTGACTGTGGCCAATACCCTGCTGAATAAAAATGATCTGATTGCCATTTATGCGTCCAACGAATTTACAGCCAAGAACCTGGTGACGGCCAATGAAAGTCTTCAGGTACTGGGTAAAGATAAGGTAATCGGCGTTGGATTCGACTCAGGCGCCATTCAGCTTGATGCTATCAAGAGTGGTGTCTTAGCAGGTTCCATTACGCAGAATCCGGTACAGATTGGATATCAGGCGGTTACCCTGGCAGCCAAGGCAGCCAAAGGAGAACCGGTAGAGGATGTTGATACTGGTGCACTGTGGTATGACAGCACCAATATGGATTCAGCGGAAGTGGCTCCGTGTCTCTATAAATAATATTGTATCAGCCAGCTGTTCAATCATAAATTGATTAGACGGCTGGCTGTATCGTTTGGTATATAGCGGTATTCTAAGTGTTCGAAGTTTTCAGATAATCGTCCTATGTGAAGAAACATTTTATTAGAGCTAAAGACAGGCTAAATAGGGGCATAGTAGGCTATCAAACAAGGAAATGAAATGTCTTAAGCAGATTGCGGAGAAATCAGATTTGCTAAAGAACATGAATCAACAATGTGGATGAAAAATTTAATAAAACAAAAGGAGAGGGCGGCGATACTATTGGATTATTGTTGCCCTCTCCTTTTGTTTTATAATTATCTTAATTCTATAGGGTCAACACTGGAAGTATCTTCATTTAAAATGACAATGAGTTCATCTTTTAAAATTGCCTGGGCAATAGAAATTCATTTCACGAAGTATTTTTGCATACCTTCTCCTCACGGAACAAAATAGAAAGACTGACAATCCAGGTTACTTATACCGTTTTTATCAGTCTTTTAAGGTTTAATGCTGTTGCCAATAGGAGGCATTCTTCCAGCGATTTTTGGAGACCCCTTTTGTGTATCTTATTCAGTTTGTGTTCTTGTTTTAGAATAGCAAATGTTCCTTCCGCCCATATCTGTCTGAGTCGCATGATTCTCAGATAATTGCTGATTCTCATGTTCTGATTTTATGGAATCAAATCAGAACGAAGGATTGAAAAGAAAGTGGCGCTTAACTTTTGCCTACCGCTTGTTTGTGGGCTTGGCTTTCTTCAATTATTGTAAGGCGAGGAAATTACAAAAGCAAAGGTACTGGAATACTGGGAACAGCTGCAACGAAAACATCAGGCTCGTAACGTCAATGCCAATGCGCCGTTCAGCTTGACCGTTGACTGGCTTTGCTCTTTTCCCAACAAACTGGAATCTGTCAATTTTGAATTTCCAACGCTTTGTCCGTCATTAGTTTATAACTGATGAGTGCTTCACCGTTAAGATCCTCCCGATTCATATCTACACCAACAATACTGTAATTATCATAAGTCTTATAGTAGTAAATACCCCTGTCAGCATTACAGCAAGAAGTGTAAATGGAAATTTCATATTTCCCGTCCGCCAAACGGCAACATCCTCTTTGCTGCTCAACGGAGCCTAATATATGGAAAAATTGGCTTACGCTTGATTTTTCGTCATTCTCGGACAGTGAATTCATTTTTGTAAAAGCCACACGTACAAATCTTGACATAGATGATAAGTCTCCGGGGAGCCCGATAGCGCCCATGCCCCTACTGTATGCATTTAGCCTAATCTGTTCGGAAAAGCAATTTTTAGGGGTGTCGATGGACAATCTCATATAGTTGTTCAAATTGAACATTTGAAACGGAAAAGGCGGATTATTTGTGAGAACACCTACGGGATTATCATAAACAAATATACCGTCCTTCACACTTTCTACCGTAATGGAGCTGTTTTTATCCGAAATGATCCAATGGAGCTGTGCCATAGGAAAATGTGGACTAAACGGTTCGGCCAAGAAGTTGATCCTGTCAAGCAGTTCTCTCGCGTCATTCACAGTTGCACACTGACCCATGATCCAAGGAATAAATTCCCATTGGGCAATGTTGTCCTTACCTTTTTCTTTTTCACGGTAATGAGCATTTCCCACAAAATTTAGCCCGGCAATACACAGACCCTTTTCGTTTACAGCATCATAATACAGTGGATAATTCTCTGTTATATGAGCCATTCCCATAAAAGCAAAATGATGATCCATTGTTCCCATACTTCGAAACATCAACTTGAAATTTCTTGGTGTGACTGTAACAGTCTCACCATAGGAAATTTCATAATCAAGTGTCCGTCCAAAATAGAAATCTCTGGTTTTATAAGTTGCTGCTGTACACATAATTCTTTCTCCTTCATTGCGTTATACGATATTTCATCAGCATATGCCTATTCCCCTCAAATCCCGACTTGTTTGCCTCACCGAATTGGAAGTTATTAAACTCTTTTTATCGGATAGCACACCACGGTTTTTAGGTTCCTGGTTGCCATCTTGCGAGGATTGCACAAATAAATCTCTTGGTGATAGAGTATCCGTAATGTCAATAGTTTAATCCTGTTTCTCGGCATATTCAATCATAGCGGAAATGGTTTCGGATTCATCATCATAAGAACCGAGGTGCATACACTACACACACTCACCCTTATCATAGGTAAAAAACTTAACCTTTGTAAAATCTTGTTTTTTCTTCTTGGCTTTTTCTTCAATCGCCCAATCAAAATCCACCTTTGTTACGAAATCAGGCAAACAAATGACAAAAAATAAATTCAAAATTACCCTTTGCATAGTCAATTCCGGTAAAGCCGTTCTGCCAACAAAATCCTTCATGGGGGCAACATAATCAAAATATCTATCAATTTTATGCTCGCATTATAGCTCATTTTGATAGTAAATACAATACCACACAGCAACCTGAGAGATGATACATACTCACCGTTTCATCGTTGGTATTACCTTTGTACCGCACGGCGATGTAGTTTATTTCGGAACCGTTACGATAGATGATTTGTTTTGCGGCATATAAAACTATTTATACTCTTTTTTATAGTCAAATGACATTATTGCATCTCCATAAAGGATGATTTTTCAATTGCTCAACTTTGGTCAAACATGAAGTTCCCATAGAAAGGGCAGGCATACATGATACCACCAAGGGTAGGATTGCCACAATAACCCATCTTTTCTATATTTTCGATAACAGTGCTACGAGGATATAAAAAATATATCTTTCGCGAAAGTGGACAAGGAGTTGGTATGCGATGATATCACTATTATATCTACTGCATTGAGAAAATCCGTTGTCTTACATACTGCGGTAATATACGGCCCCTTACCGGTGCAATCCGACCTTTTCTTTTTTACAAAATTGCCGGGCTTGTCGCTGAAAAGGCCGTAGATCCATCCCACCAGCTGTCCCTTTGGCTGATTGCGGAACTGGGACTGGCGGTTGAACGTACAACTCATCAGCCAGTTAGAGTCCTTGCCGGTGACGATGCCGCTCATCCAGTTGCTCTGCTTCGGATTAGAACAGAATTTATTAGGACGCCGAAAGCGGGGCTTGCGCCGCTATCTTCCGCCACATATCCTAGCCGCCGCTTGGCTTAATTTCCGTATGGAATGATGCAGGGGGATTTTGAGAACTCAGACTGGAATTTTCCACGCAGCCGCCGTTGGTGATAAAGACCAGATCGTTTTCCGTTAAATCAACGAATTCCGTATGACCATCCGCCAGAAGTTGGAGTCCAGAACCTCCTTGCCCAAAAAAGTTGGTGATGCGCTTGTCATACAGTTTTTCATCCGAGGCAAAAAACAGGTGAATGATCTCTAAGGCTCCCTTGTCGGACAGGCCGAACTTGCCGTCCGTATGGGCATCCTAGCCTCAATTCGCTGTGGCCCGCATGAGGGCATAGTTGAGATCTTTTTTGTTCAGCCAATAATACTCATCCAATACACTTCCGCCATCTGTTTAGATGGACGGAATCGACCGGAAAAGATCCCACATCACTTCAACGTGGTTGTCCATCTCCCGATCACCCTGCATGACATAGCCCAGGCCAGGGTATTCATAACCGTCACACGCTCCACCCGGTATCGAATCCTTTTCAAACACATGAATGCGGTCACCGCTCATCTAGCCGTCCCGAACCAGATAACATGCGGCTGTCAATGCCGCCAGGCCGGTTCCAATGATATAGGCAGATTTGGATTCAACTCCTTCGGGCTTGCGGGGCCGGGCAAAAGCCTCATAGTTACCACTTGCGTAATACATATCTAAAACCCTCATATAATTTCCTGATTTTATTATGTCCCTGGGACAACACAAATAAACCATGACAAGAATTTTCAATTTCATATGCCTCGCTTCTGAGAAAGTAGTTCCTATTTGTTTTCGGTTCTTTTGCATCTGATCTGGATTTCATAGACCAGAACACAACATTCATTACAATGGCAGATGCAACCTTTCAATGCAATCTCCATATATCTGCAAAACTTGTTATTGTCCTGAAACCTTGTCAGATACATTGACATCTACAAAGTTTTATTTTTCCAAGCCTAAGGTAAAAACCATCGCTTTTAGGCGGTAGAGTTTCATCAGTAATTCCTTCAAGTAGAGGCAGTAATATAATTAACGTACGGGGAGATGCGTAGAACTGGCGAATTATAGAAACGGAAGTCATGCAGTATATGATATAAAATATCACTTTGCGTGGATAACGAAATACAGATACGAAGCATTAAAAGGAGATGCAGCCTTTATGCTGCGAGAACTGTTAAGGCAGACAGCCAAGGGATAAAAATATTACAGGGAAGTATTCAGCCGGATCATGTCTATATGCTATTGTTATGCCCAACAAATTTGTCACCAAGTGAGATTATGCAGAATCTGAAAGGGAAAAATAAAGGATATTATAAGAGGAGTTCCCACAATTAAGAAAGAGATATTGGGGACAGTATATGTGGGGGAGAAGATATTTTTGTGGCACAGTAGGAGAAGTCAAACAAAGAATGATAGAAGAATATAGAAAAGCTGGGAAGAGAAGATGGGTACGACAATTTTTCGATAGGGGAAGAATGACTACCTCAGTAGAACTTTAGTGGACTTTAGTCTAAAAGAAAGGGCTTTAGCCCCATTGCGACTTTCGGTTGCCTAATGGCGGTTTTTAGACCGAATCAACCCACCGGCTTTAGCTGATGGTAGTTGAGTATACCAAAAAAGGGGGAGCACGTCACTCAGGGAGTTCGCTGTAGTACTAGGTTTGGAACGTAAACTTAAAAATATGCCAAACAATCTTTATGGTGGACAACAGTAACATATGGCGATTGCAAGATTTCTTACGGCAAAACCTACGAGTATGGTTGATAAGACTTTGACTCACCCTGACGAGATAAATTTGATAGAGCTGAAAAATGCCGTATCAAAGTAAATTGCAAGAAAAAAGCAAGAATATAAACATAGCATTTTCATAACACTATGTTAAAGTATTCTTACTTGTACTTATAAAGGAGGGACTGTTTCGTGTCAAAAGCAACGCTATTTGACAGTCGTATCAAAAAATACGCTTACTGTGATCCATTAGAAATCTATCGAGACATTGGCACATCTCCGGATGGTCTGACCATTGAGCAAATTGAGTCGATGCGGGAGAAGTATGGAAAGAACAGCTTCAATGAGCGAAAAAATGATACGATGATGAAACGATTGCAACGGGCATTTATTAACCCGTTTCATGTGATTCTTTTTGTTCTGGGTATTGTTTCTCTCATTACAGATGTTTTTGTAGTATCCAATTTTGCAAGAAACGCTACTACCGCTATTATCATCTTTTCCATGATTCTAATTAGTGGTGTAATTCGTCTGATTCAGGAGCTGCGGGCAAAGAGCGCCGCAGCTCAGCTTGATCGACTGATTCATGAAAGCGTCACGGTGAGGCGCGATGGGGAGTTAATGGAGATTCCCACCGAAGAATTAGTGGTCGGTGATCTTGTTTTATTCTCCGCAGGTGATCGTGTTCCAGCAGATATCAGATTGACGAAGAACACGGATCTTTTTATCTCCCAGGCTGCCATCACTGGCGAGAGCGCCATCCTTGAAAAGAGCTGCCGCAAACTCAGCTACGGCGAGCAGGAGACGCTGACTCAGCTTGAAAACCTCGCTTTTATGGCAACAACTGTTATCAGCGGCAGAGGCGAAGGAATTGTGCTGGCCGTTGGCAAAGACACGCTGTATGGCAGCTTTACAAAGCCCGATCCTGATGACAAAAATTCCTTTCAAAAGGGTGCCAATTCCATTGCCTGGGTCATGCTCCGCTTCATGGCAGTGCTGGTGCCGATTGTGTTTGTGATTCTCGGTATCACAGGTGGAAAATGGCTGGAGTCCTTTGCCTTTGCCCTGTCAGTGGCCGTTGGACTGATGCCGGAAATGCTGCCCATGGTCATTACAGCCTGCCTTGCCAAGGGCAGTCTTGCCATGAGTAAAAAGCAAACGATTATCAAAGATATCAATGCCATGCAGGGCTTTGGAAGTATGGATGTACTTTGCATGGACAAGACTGGCACGCTAACCAATGAAAGTATCCTGCTTGAATATTACATGGATATTCTAGGCAATGAAAATACGGAAGTTCTCGATCTGGCTTATCTGAACAGCGCCTATCATTCCGGCGTTCGCAACACGATTGACAACGCAATTCTTGCCTGTAAGACTATGCCTGGCCGTGAAACACATTATTCCGCCCTTTTGACCCAGTATCAAAAAGCGGACGAAATTCCCTTTGACTATGCCCGCAAGTTTATCAGCACCCTTGTACGAGATATAGATGGCGAGTGTCAGCTCATTATGAAAGGTGACATTGGGCATATCGTTTCCCGTTGCAGTCATGTGGAATATCGGGGTGAAATCCTGCCGATTGAAAAGGATGATATGCAGAGCGTATCTTCTGTGGTAGATGATATGCTCCAGGAGGGGATGAAGGTCATTGCTATCGCACGGAAAAATGTAGGCCATCAAAGAGAAATCACACCCGCTGACGAATTTAATATGACTCTGGTGGGCTATCTGTCCTTTTTTGATGCGCCCAAGCAAACCGCAAAAGAATCCGTGGCAGCCCTCAAGAGGTTAAAAGTGACCCCAAAGATTCTGACGGGAGATCAGGCGGCCATTGCGGTGTCTGTTTGCCATCGGGTGGGCATCTCTGCCGAGGCTGTGCTGACTGGTGCAAAACTGGACGAAATGACAGATAGTGAGCTTAGAAAAGCAGTTGAGGAAATCTATGTTTTTGCGGAACTTACTCCGGGCCAAAAGGTGCGTCTGGTTTCCGCTCTGCAGGAAAACGGTCACTCGGTGGGTTTCCTTGGTGATGGCGTCAATGATATCCCGGCACTGAACGAGGCCAATGTGGGAATCTCAGTGGATACGGCAGTGGACTCAGCCAAAGATGCAGCCGATGTGGTTTTGTTGCAAAAGGATCTCAATGTTCTGGAACAAGGTGTTTTGGAAGGGCGTAAGACCTTTACTAATATGCTCAAATACATCAAGATCACCGCCAGCTCCAATTTTGGTAATATTTTCTCCATCATATGCGCCAGCGCATTTTTGCCGTTTTTGCCCATGACATCCATCCAGATTCTGCTTCTGAATTTGCTGTACGATATTTTGTGTATTGTTCTGCCGTGGGACAATGTGGACGAGGAAGAAACCCTATCTCCGAGAGATTGGTCGGGCAAAACTTTGGGACGGTTTATGATGTCATTCGGGCCACTCAGCTCTCTGTTTGATATTGCGACCTTCCTGTTCCTGTATTATTTCCTGTGTCCCATGCTATGTGGAGGAGCAACCTATCTAAATATTACCGATCCTTCTTTGCAGCTTCAGTATGTGTCCCTGTTCCAGACGGGGTGGTTTTTGGAATCCATGTGGACACAGGTGCTGATCCTGCATTTTCTGCGAACACCTAAAGTTCCTTTTATGCAGAGCAGGACATCCACACCTGTGATTTGCATAACGCTGGCCGGAATTGTTGCCTTTACAGCCATGACCTTTACCAGTGGTGCATCTCTGTTCGGCATGACGAGGCTGCCGCTTTGGTATTTTGCATTTTTGCTGTTCGTAGCGCTTGCCTATATGCTGTTGACTACGGTAGCCAAATATTTCTATAAGAAGTACTATGAGTTGATTTGAAAGGAGGAATTCATTGTGAAAAAGAATATCAGTTATATTCCTATGGATTCCAACCTTGAAATTTGGTTGCTGGAAAAGCTAATTAAAGAGCCACCGAAAAGTGACTGTGTGGAAGATTTTCTGTCTGGCATCCGGGATATGATCAGCGGAGAGGTATCTTCTTTGATTTTGGGAGCATCAGAAGAAACAGAGCTATCTGCCAGTGCTCTGTCGGATGGGATTATAATTGGAGAATTGGAAATTCATCCGAAAAGCAGAAAGGTTCTGCAGAAAGGTTCAGAAATCAGCCTGACTCCAAAAGAGTTTGACATTTTGTATTTTCTTGCCCAGAATCGGGGCGAGGTCTTTACTAAAGAGCAGATTTATCGTGCAGTCTGGGAAGATGATTATCTGCTGGATGACAGCAACATCATGGCATTTATCCGAAAACTGCGCAAGAAGATTGAGCCTGACCCAGATGCTCCGAAGTACATTTTGACTATCTGGGGCATCGGGTACAAGTTTAATGATCAACTATAAAATAGGCGGACTGAGACCACTTTCGGTTTCAGCCCGCCTGAATTCTTGCCAAATCGCAAGGAAATTGCAAGGTTTTAGCCATGGGAGTCACCTTGTGCTTGTTGTATTATTAAGCCTGTGCCTGTTGCAAGGTATTGTTCCGCAGCTTCAGCCGGTATACTTCTCAAACATGTATGAAGAGAATAAAGCCCCAAGAGATTTTGAGAGTGGTATTGGACCGCTTTTCCATGATTTCAAAAAGAATTATATTTAAAGGACGAAGGATGGCAACCATACTTTTACCTTTGGAAACATCAATACCTACTGCGTTCATGTTCATAAATTTGTCACTCCTTAAGATTTATAATGCAAAAGATCAATACCAACTTTACTCATTGCTTATTCAATCTACTGTGGTGTGACACGAACGCACTGAAAGTGGTTCAACCTGCATAAAACGAACGCTGCGAATGAGGAGCTGGTTATCAGTCTCAAAAACGGACGTGTAAGTCCAAGAAAGGAAGCCGATATACCGATTGCCCCATCATTATACAGCTTAAGCAATAAGATGGCTAACAACCTAACTGGTTGTTAAGTATATTAACCAATTTATATTGTAGTAGAAGGGAGGATTAAAGTGGAGAAAAAATCGAATCCCCATAATACCGCACAAAAGGCTGCAATGTACGTTTCCAGTATCAGTATCATTGTCAATCTCCTTTTGTCTTTATTTAAATTGATTGCCGGAATCATCGCAAGATCTGACGCCATGATTTCCGATGCAGTTCATTCAGCGTCCGATGTGCTTAGCACTATTGTGGTTATCGTTGGATCAAAAATATCGAGCAAGGAATCCGATACAGAGCATCCTTACGGACATGAGCGTATTGAATGCGTATCATCCATTATCCTCTCGGGTATGCTTCTGGTAACTGGAATTGGAATCGGAATTGTTGGGGTGAAAAAGATTATTGCCGGCAGCACAGGGGATGATTTGACAGTTCCGGGAATATTGGCTCTTATGGCCGCCGTAGTATCCATTATTGTAAAGGAGTGGATGTATTGGTTTACCAGATCGGTGGCAAAGAAGATTAATTCCGGCTCTCTGATGGCAGATGCGTGGCACCACCGTTCAGATGCTCTATCTTCTATTGGTTCGTTTGCGGGGATTTTGGGGGCAAGGCTTGGCTATCCTATTTTAGATTCAATTGCCAGCGTTATCATTTGTGTGGTGATTGTGAAGGTGTCCATGGATATTTTCTATGATGCCATCAATAAAATGGTAGATCATTCCTGTAATGAGGCTACTGAAGATAAAATACGAAGTCTCATTGCCACAATCCCTGGAATAAGGCGTATTGACCTACTACACACCCGCCTGTTTGGTATGAAAATATATGTGGATATTGAGATCGCTGTAGATGAAAACTTACGGTTAAAAGAAGCGCATCATATTGCTGAGCAGGTTCATTACTCAGTAGAAAATTCCTTTCCAGAAGTAAAACACTGCATGGTTCATGTAAATCCAGCAAGCACTGTACCTGTTGGCAGTACAAAGTAGAACATAGCGATCTATGAACTATTATTAACGTATTATCTTTTGAAATCTTGCCAAATCACAAGGAAATCGCAAGGTTTTAGCCATGTGCTTTTCCTTGCGGTTTTTATATACTGTTCGTGGTCGATGGGAGGTGATTTACATGTTTTACACCGATTTTATTTTAAGAATCTCCCTCTCCTTGGTGCTTGGCTTTCTGATTGGATTGGAACGGCAGCTAACCGGCCATCCGGCGGGTATTCGTATCAATGTGTTGATTTGCATGGGAACCAGCTTCTTTACCTTGTTTCCAATGCTCTATGGCTCGGATCAGGTATTTCGTGTTGGGAGTAGTATTATATCTGGTGTTGGTTTTTTATGCAGCGGTGTGATTTTTAAGGACAGCGGAACAGTGCGTGGAATGAATACTGCGGCAACGCTATGGTGTACAGCTGCAATTGGCATTCTTGCAAGTACAGGGATGTATGCAATGGCAATCACTGCCGCTGGTATTTTGATTGCCTCAAACTCGATTCTGCGTCCTCTTGCAAGAAAGATGAACCCAATCACAGCTGGTGATGAATTTGAAAAACAATATCGTATTTCGGTCATTTGTCAGGAAGCTGCAGAGCAGGAAATTCGTCTGTTGCTTATTAACAGCAATTCATGCAAAACTCTGTTCCTGAATAATCTGGAAAGCGGCGATGTTGTTGGTGATAAGGTTGAGATCATTGCGAAATACTGTTCTGTTGGAAAACCTAAAAACAATGTTTTAGAGGGAATCGTTGGGCAGGCATTGGCAATCCCGGAAGTTGTAAGTGCTGGCTGGGAGGTGTTGTGAGTGAAGACGAAAATCAAAGATTACAAACTGGCAATTTTCTTGGCACTTTACTCCGTGTTCACAATAATATGTGGCTGTTTAAGCGGGATGTTCTCTAAACTGAGAATTTTGATGTTTCAGATTTGGTATCAGGTAACTGCTGTTATTTGGTTTATCCTTGCTGTTACAGTGATTATACTGCTCATCAGGCTTCTGAGGCTGAATAAACTAAAAAATGAAGTTAAACATTGGAAGGAGTGAGAAAATATGGACTTTACATGCATCTTTTTCGGCATCCTCTTTACTATTGCAGGCTTTGTGTTTGCCTGCGGAAAAGGACATATTCACTTATCTGAGTGGAAAAATATGCCGCAGGAAGAGAAAGATAAAATAAAAATTATCCCGCTTTGCCGTAACATCGGGGAAGTCATTGCACTTAATGGTATTATCTTTCTGATGAAGGGGCTTTGGTCAGGATTTCCAAATCACTGGTTTGTATGTGCAATGATTGCATGGCTAATCGTTGCGGGCTTTGATGTCTGGTATATCGAAAAAAGTAACCGATATCGCAGACCGTGATCCGCATTGCGGTTTCACATAGATAGTTTTAAAGAATGTGAGGTGAAAGACATGGACTCTGAAAGCAGTCCACGAAGGCAGAGAATATTGTATGGGTGTACGGAGATTCCGTGTCCCTCATATAATCTTCCTTGCCCCTATGAAAATTCAAGGAGGTAAGACCAATGAACAAGAAAGAAAACCGTATGGCTGTTCGTCAGACTGTCGAAAAGACAGTTATCCGTGACGAACAGAACCGCCGCATGCAATTTGCGGCAACCAATCCCATTAAAGAGGTTTTGAAAAACCTTCATACCACACTTCGGGGATTAGATGCAGGAGCAGTACCCGTAAGTCGTACTAAATATGGCACCAATAAAGTAACACATGAAAAAAAGAAGTCCTTGGCAAAACGGCTGGTCAGTGCGTTTATCAACCCTTTTACAGCCATTCTGTTTTGCCTGGCACTGGTATCAACCATTACAGATATGATTCTACCTTATTTTTCTCTGTTTGGCAGTGTGCCGGATGATTTTGACTGTCTGACGGTAGTTATCATTTTAACGATGGTATTCATTTCGGGTACGCTTCGGTTTGTCCAGGAATCCAGAAGTGGAAATGCAGCAGAAAAGTTGTTAGCCATGATTACGACCACTTGCACCGTTACTCGTAGGAACCAGGAAAAAATAGAAATCCCTATGGATGATTTGGTGGTTGGAGATATTGTACATCTGTCTGCTGGAGACATGATTCCGGCGGATGTGCGTATTTTGGATGCGAAGGATTTGTTTGTCAGTCAGGCAAGTCTTACTGGTGAGAGTGAACCCATTGAAAAAAACCCCAATGTGAGCGCACAGAAAGAGAGTGTGACCGATTACACAAACATTGCTTTTATGGGGAGTAATGTAATTTCAGGCAGCGCAACAGCTGTTGTTGTTTGTGTTGGCGATCATACTCTGTTTGGATCCATGGCGTCCGCAGTTGCCGGAGAAGCGGTTGAAACAAGCTTTACCAAGGGTGTCAACGCCGTTTCTTGGGTGCTGATCCGTTTTATGCTCGTCATGGTTCCGCTGGTGTTCTTCGTCAACGGCATCACCAAGGGCGACTGGTTGGAGGCCTTCTTATTCGGCATTTCTATTGCTGTCGGTTTGACACCGGAAATGCTGCCAATGATTGTAACAACCTGTCTTGCGAAAGGTGCTGTTTCCATGAGCAAAAAGCAGACAATCGTTAAAAACCTCAATTCTATTCAGAACTTCGGTGCTATTGATATTCTCTGCACCGACAAGACTGGCACGCTGACCCAGGATAAGGTTGTGCTGGAATACCACCTGAATGTAAATGGCGAGGACGATACGCGAGTACTGCGTCACGCTTATCTCAATAGTTACTTCCAGACTGGCTATAAAAACCTGATGGATTTGGCAATTATCCATAAGACGGAGGAGGAAGAAGCCGCAGATTCGCGTCTTATTGACCTGTCCGAAAACTATGTAAAGGTGGATGAGATTCCTTTTGACTTCACACGTCGCCGTCTTACTACTGTGGTACAGGATAAAAACGGCAAAACCCAAATGGTAACAAAAGGCGCTGTGGAAGAAATGCTCTCTATTTGCGCATTTGCAGAGTGCGATGGAGGAGTGAAGCCTCTGACTGATGACGTCCGTTGCCGGATTTTGGAGACAGTGGATGATCTGAACGACAAGGGATTTCGCGTTTTGGCGATTGCACAGAAAAGTAATCCATCTCCCGTTGGCGCATTTGGTGTCAAAGATGAATGTGACATGGTGCTGATTGGATATCTGGCATTCCTGGATCCTCCAAAAGAATCTACTGCGGATGCAATTAAGGCTTTGAAAGACCACGGTGTTACCACCAAAATTTTGACTGGTGATAATGACAAAGTGACTCGTACCATCTGCAAGCAGGTGGGGATGAAGGTTCGCAATATGCTTCTTGGCGCTGATTTGGAACACATGAGCGATACAGAGCTTGCAAGAGCGGCAGAGTTTACAGATGTATTTGCAAAGCTGACCCCCGATCAGAAAGCCCGTGTGGTTTCTGTTCTTCGTGAAAACGGTCATACGGTCGGTTTCATGGGTGACGGTATCAACGATGCCGCAGCTATGAAAACTGCCGACATTGGCATTTCGGTGGATACTGCCGTGGATGTTGCAAAGGAATCTGCCGATATCATTCTGCTAGAAAAAGACCTGATGGTTTTGGAACAGGGCATCATTGAGGGACGTAAAACTTATGCCAACATGATCAAATACATTAAAATGACCGCATCATCCAACTTCGGCAATATGTTCTCGGTACTGGCGGCTTCTGCGCTGCTGCCGTTCCTGCCGATGATGAGCGTGCACCTGATTTTCCTGAACCTGATTTATGACTTGTCCTGCACGGCAATTCCATGGGACAATGTGGATGAGGAGTTCATCGCCAAACCACGTAAATGGGATGCTTCCAGTGTTGGAAGTTTTATGATCTGGATTGGGCCAACCAGCTCCATCTTCGATTTTACAACCTATATTTTCATGTACTTTGTATTTTGCCCGTTGTTCGTATCCAACGGCGTGTTGTTCAATGATTTGCCCGCCCATTTCAGCGGTGCAGAACTGGCAACGCTTCAGAAGCAGTATATCGGAATGTTCCAAGCCGGATGGTTCGTGGAATCTATGTGGAGCCAGACGTTGGTCATTCACATGATCCGTACTCCGAAGCTACCCTTCATTCAGAGTCGTGCGTCTGCTCCGGTGACTTTGCTCACAATGACAGGAATTACGGTTCTGACCATCATTCCGTTTACTGTGTTTGGAACTATGCTGGGATTTGTTGCATTGCCTGCAACATACTTCGCTTATCTGATTCCATGTATTCTGCTGTATATGATTCTGGCAACAAGTTTGAAAAAAGCCTATGTTCGTCATTTCGGCGAACTGCTCTAAGGGGGTGCAATGATGAACTGGAAAGAACTTTGGATGACCTTTTTCGGAACTACCGAATGGCTTGGTCTGAATATCGGCTTTTGGATGGCTATGGCAGTTGTGTTACTGATTGTCATTGTAATGAATGTAATATTTTGGTCTATGAAACCAAAAGCAGATGCAAAAGAGCTTTATAAATAAGATGGAAATATGAATGAAGCAAGGGAGATACACAATTTTTTATTGTGGAATCTCCCTTATCTATTATCATCAAATCAAGGCCCATTCAATCGTGATAATTTTGTGGTAAAACAAGTGCTTTTTCATTAAATGTAAGCGTCAAATAGGTTCTTTCCAAAGTTAGTTGATTTGATAATAATACTCATTTAAAAAAACCTTTGCTTTTAATAAGCGAAAGTTGTTCCTGCCATACATAATACGTTTAATTAATTTGATTTTATTGACGCTTCCCTCTGCCAAACCGTTGTTAAACTTGTATTTTATTGCATTTTTTACTGCGTCAATATCGGATTTTAAACCATTGACATAAGTATCTATCTCGTCAACGTTCAGGGATTGGGCTGTTTCTATCCACAAATCCAGCTCATCATATTTTCCGGAAAACATAATTCGATGAAATTCCCTTAATAAATCATATAGCTGTCCGAGAATGGGATACTTCTTAACTGCGGCTTCATATTGTTCCTCCGTTATGCCATTTGCCTTTTCTAATTTTCGATATATCAGCTGGCACAGACATTTGCGTGGAACATACTCAACGGCGTCTGCCTCCGCAGCGGATATTCGTTTTTGATGTGTTCTTTCTTTTTGCATAAACACTCGCAGGGAATTCATCCGATTCATAAGGGGCAAGTTTTCCTGGCCTTCTCGAATCATAATGTCCGTTGCCTACAGGACAGTCGTCTTTTAAGTATTTTTTTATTGTCACAGTCGTGTGCCCGGTTAAACGTGAAATTTCATCAATGGAATGTCCACCAGCATAAAGCTGCCTTACCTCATTGATTGCAAGCTGTTTATTTTCAAGTCCCTGAATGTATTGTCTTTCACGAGCATTTTCTTGTATTTCTGGAATTTCATTCTCGGGAATTGCAAGGTATTCCCTTACAGTGGTTGTTGCCGAATGTAAAAGGAGGGCTATGTCATTTATTGTGTAGCCTTCATTTCTCTTTCTGTGGGCAAATACTATTCGTTCAGCCCGGTTTCTGGTATCATACAGTGCCTGCATCTGGGGATTGGCAGTTATTGCCGGTATAATCAGCCTTGACGGGAACAGGCGGTGCATGTATTTTTCAACTGCATCCGATAAATTTTTAAGCAGATGAAATCTGTCACTGACCTGTACTGCATCAGGATGGGCGTTGCTGGCGGCAGAGGAATATGTCTGTGCCCCATCTCTGGAAATTACTTTTAAATTGGGATAGGATTTTAACCATTCCTCTACTTTTTTTGTTTCTCGGGAGTCAATAATGTCAATTATCCTATGTGTATCCAGATTCACCATGACAGTTCCATAGCTGTACCGTTTCCGAAATGCAAAATCATCCACACATATATTAATTACAGAAGATTTATCCACATGTACTGGCATTTTTTTGAGCAGATCACAAATACTGCTCTTGCTTACCTGAATGGCATCTGCTTTCAATAATGCAGATGCACTCACTGAACTTAACTTGACAGAAGTCATTAATATTCGGTCAATCAAACGTGTTGTCTTTTTTTCATTAGGAGAAATAAAACCAAATCTTTCTGAAAAAGTTTTATGGCTGCAATTGGGATTGTCACAGAACATTTTTCTAACATTAAGCAATAATATCGTCTGTTTATCATGTAATGGAATGTCCTGAATTTCCCGCTGATATGTAGAATGTATCCTTGCTGAGTTGCTCCCAAAATATGGACATACGGTATGAACTTTACTACTCAGACCTCTATAATGACCACATTTGACTTTATTTTACAATCCAGACATTTTAGAGTGGAATCTAATAAATTTATCAGTTCTTGTTCCATGGCAAACACCATCCTTTGAACCCATTATATCGCTTTGTTGTTATACATTCAACTAACTTTGGAAAGAACCTATTTGACGCTTACGGATAATCGAAATTTCAATATAAAATTTAATTTATATTAGTGTATTTACACGATGACATTCAGACAAACCTCCTTGCCTATTTTTGACCTGCACTATCATAAAAATATCCTGCGGAGTTTTAGACGAAGACATCGTGTCAGTACACTAGTAATCTCATCAACTTTATCGAGAAAATAAGGAGCGGGGAGTAGGTCTTTAGATAAAGGGGAAGTATTGACTATTTTAGGCCCAATCGGTGTGGGATAAACGACACTTTTAAATTGTATGATGAGCATGTTGTAGTTACATGAGTGGAGGAGAATTGTAAATGGTTTTAAATTGCTCGGGAATTGTGTAGCGCCTCTGAAATGCTGGTATTAGATGAACCGGTTCAAATTGAGACTTTAAAATTAGTTGATTGTGTTAGAAACGATTCAAATACTTTCAAAAAAGAGAATGGAAGCAATTGTAAATACACATTTTCCAGCTCACGCACTGAAAATAGCGAATAAAGCCTTAATGCTTAGTTAAAATCGAACTTGCAAATTTGTTGCTGTAGAACATATAGTAACAGAACAAAACATGAGAAAAGCTTTTCAAGTAGAAATTAAAATTGTTAATTTTTCATACCTTAACGGAGAAAACCATAAAAGTGTTATTCCTTAAAAATTTACAGAGAAAGCTAATGGAGCAAAGTTTCAAGATACAGCATTTTCCGTAGCTGACGGCTGAATCCTTCGGTGGCATTGGTCGTATTATCATGAAACGGATATAGTACAACAGATCTAAAAGCAACCAAAAAGAACAGTTTATAAAATGCCCATATTTTTTATCAGGGAGAAATATGAGCATTTTAGGAAATAGTCGATTGGTAACCATTATAGAAGGCGATAATAATATATTGGAATGATTTCATTAAATCTTAAGTTTATGATGTTGGACTATGTTAGTGGCCTTGACTTCTCGCCATGCCTCTGATGCATTCCTGAAAAATCAGTGAATTTTTTGATAGAGTCCCTATATACAAGAAGTTAGTTTTTGCTAACAAGGTAAAAGACAAGAGGTTGCTCCATAAGGTTTATCAAACAATTTTTTAACAGCATTAGAAAACCGAAAGGCGGGATGGGGAAAGTGATGGCTAGCGGTATGAATCAAGGTAATGCCCTATTTTGGCTTGGGGACGTTCACCTTTCCTGGCCATTCCTACTGTGGCCCCTTCTATAAAAAATATTTTGTCGAATAAAAGGTGAATAGCACTTGTACCAATATGGATAATAGGATAAATAGCGTGAATAGGAAAATGAATAATAAATTGACATTTTCTTTTGGTTAGTATATACTAACTTTATAAGGGAAGTTAGACTAACCTTGTATTTCAAATCAAAGGAGGCTGTTATTTTGAAAAAAGAACTCGCAACTCAGGTAAATGCATATCTTGCAAACATTGGTGTCTCATACATCAAATTACACAATCTTCATTGGAATGTAGTGGGGAGCCAGTTTAAAGCGGCACATGAATATCTGGAAACCTTGTATGATGCCCTTGCAGATGTACTCGATGCTATCGCAGAACTTTTAAAAATGAACGGAGAAGCCCCTTTGGCAAGTATGAAGGGTTACTTATCAGTTGCCACAATTCCAGAGTTGGAAAGTGTCGAGCTGGATGTCAAGAGTGCGATGCAGACGGTTCTGAAAGATATGGAATCTCTCAGAACTCAGGCTTTTTTCATTCGTGAGCAGGCCGACAAGGAGAATCAATTTGATGTGGTTGCCCACATGGAAGACGATGTGGCAAATTACAACAAAACAATTTGGTTCATTCAATCTATGTTGAAGTAATAAGCAAATGTTCAAATAGAGAACTATCGTAGAACGTGGGTAGTTCTCTATTTGATTGTCAATGATTGAATCTTGCATCTAGTTCTTTTTTTCTTTAAAAATAAATGAGATAATATTATATATGAGTTAGTCTTGGCTAACATTGATTTCAGCATATATCTAGAAAGCCTGCTAATAAAAAGTCAAGTGTTTTTTGAAGAAAATTTCAAAAAGCCGATTTGATATTTTAGGGTATAACTTTTAAGCCGCCAGAACTGCCGGTTTTGAAAGGGGTGATATAGAGACGGGTGTTACTCTGCCTGCTCCAAGTTCCGCAGGCACTCTTTGACCTTGCCATAATAAATGCGGAGAAACTTATTCGCTCCGGCGGTCATGTAGACATAGTAAGGCTTTCCCTGTGCCCGCTTTTTATCAAGGAAACGATAGACCGGATCGTCCACAGGGGCATTCTGGAGCAGGGTCGTCATGATCTGAAATAAGGTCTTGCGCAGTCTGGCAGAGCCAACTTTGGAAGCCCTGTTGCTCTTGGACTTGTGCTGGCCGGACTCATCCACGCCGGGGTCAACGCCTGCAAAGGCGGTCAATGCCTCCCTGTGGGTAAATCTGGACACGTTGCCAATCTCAGCAATGAGCAGCGGGCCATAAGTCTTCCCAACGCCATAGATGCCCATCACGGTGTTGTATTATGATCTCTCGGAATCTTGAGTGATCATGCCAGCAAAACTCTGGCATTGA